>CANNHA010000058.1 GCA_947504275.1 Flavobacteriales bacterium | reverse complement strand
ATGGATATTCGCACATGGAAAGCGGAAAATGGAAAGAGGGTAACTAAATAGCGTCCATTGCGAGAGCCTTGCGTCCATTGCGTTAAATTAAAATACAAAAACGCCAAGCACGCCAAGATGGCGCAGGGCGCGCGAAGAGGATACGGTGTAGGCGCAAATTGAGATTCGCTCCTGGAGTAACAAACGGCACAAAAATTCTCAGAAATTTGATTTTGGGGTAATGTTTTATAACCATGGTAGGTGTAGTTTTGCTATATTTGACTACCTTAAAACCAAAGCATGAAAAAGCTCTTTGTTACGTTTCTATTTGCGGGATTCATTTCCTTCGTCCCCTCATTTCTTCATCTCCCCATCACCTGCATCCTTTCCGCTCAGATTCCGGCTGACGGCTTGGTGGCCTGGTACCCATTCAACGGAAACGCCAATGATGAGAGTGGGAATGGGAATCATGGGACAGTGAATGGCGCGACGTTGACGGCTGATAGGTTTGGGAATGGTCACAGCGCCTACACTTTTGATGGTAATGATTTCGTTGAATCTTCTATTTCTGCCCTGCCAGTTGGTAATTCTCCTCGTTCAGTAACCTTTTGGGCCAATCAAGAAGGTTTTTCTTGCTGCGGGAGTGGTAACTCTGCGAATAGTGTTTTTCATTGGGGTGATAATACTGTTAACAATCGTTTCTGTTGTTTGTATTGGCCAAACAAGCCGGTAATAATTGGTGAATCAAATGATGCTTGTGAGGGTTGCTCTGGAACCACTTTTTTATCAAATTCGATAGTCAACTTGAGCACTTGGAATCAAGTTACTATAACTTTTGATGGTATCATTTCAAGGTGTTTCATCAATGGGATTCAATGTTACTTTTCGGAAAAATCTTATAACACATTATTTTCAACTTTGAAAATTGGTAAAGCCATGGATTATCACTGGAGTGGTGAATTTTTTATTGGCAAAATAGACGACATCGCAATTTACAATCGCGCTCTCTCATCCTCCGAAATCCAACAACTTTACCAAGATCAAACAGGCCAAGTCCAACAGCCATTAACCTGCAACATCACCACACCCACCACCACATTGTGCGCAGGAGAATCCACTACGTTGACAATGAATACGACAGGCGGTGCTGGCGCTTCCTCACAATTACCCGCCAACTTGCAACAAGGATTGGTAGCGTATTATCCTTTTAATGGCAATGCCAATGATGAGAGTGGGAATGGGAACAATGGGGTAGTGAATGGGGCTACACTGACTAGTGATCGATTTGGGAATGGGGGGGGTGCTTATAGCTTCAACTCTAATTATTTGGGACATTACTCAGGTAACGATTACATTAGATGTGTTAATCCTGGTCCGTTAGGAAATTCAAGTAGGAGTGTGAGTTTTTGGGTAAAGACAGATTCGGTTAGTATCTCTCAGCTTAATAATATTGTTTTTTCCTATGGCTCAAATGAAACAGTCTCAGCTCAGCAATTCAGGATTACTTTAGCCGGATCTTGTGATCAAAGTATTTCAGCAGTTTCATATAGCGGAAATAGAGATATTCCATATGTTCCATCAGGAAATTGGGAAATGATTACTGTTGTTTTCGATTCTGGTATTTCTCCAAATTGTGCAGGATTCAAATTGTATTTAAATTCTATCGAGTTGCAAAATTATTGTTCAGATTTTTCAGGAGCTGCGATTAACACAAGTTCATTAAATCCTATTACAATTGGTTGCTATCATGATTTAAATTGGACTACAGACAGAGGTTTTTTTAAAGGGAATTTAGATGACCTCATGGTATACAACCGCGCCCTTACCCCCTCAGAGATCCAACAACTCTATACCGCGCAATCGTACGCTTGGTCCAACAACGCAACCACTCCAACCATCACGGTAACCCCAACTGAAAGCACCACCTACAGTTGCACCATCACCCAAGGAAATCAAACCTGCACAGCCAGTGTGGACATAACAGTGAATCCCAATGTTACCAACACCATCAGCGCAACCATCATTGAAGGTGAAACCTACACATTGGGTGCGCAGACATTAACCTCCGCTGGGACTTACGCAGAGGTCTTTACCTCTGCTGCAGGTTGTGATTCAACCGTGACGTTGACGTTAAGTGTGGAGCCTTTGCTGACTTGTGAGATCACCGCTCCCACCACCACCCTGTGCGAAGGGGAATCGGTGACGTTGTCAGTCAATACAACAGGTGGCCCTGCCGCTTCTTCCCAACTTCCCGCCAACTTGCAACAAGGCCTAGTAGCCTATTATCCTTTCAATGGCAACGCCAATGATGAGAGTGGGAATGGGAACAATGGGGTAGTGAATGGGGCAACTTTGACGAGTGATCGGTTTGGGAATGTGGGAAAGGCCTATGACTTCAATGGAATTGATAATTATATCAATTGTGGAACCAACAACATTTTTAATCCTCAGGATATTTCAATTTCTGTTTGGGTATATCAAAATAGTATTCCAATTAGCACACCTGAGCAACAAACTATTTTAGGAAAAACGGCATTTAGTTCACCAGAAATCGGTTATCGGATTATCACGGATTTTGATTCAAAAAATTATTTTATTTGGTCACCAGATGATGGTAATTTTGATTTCACGTTAACTGAAACGGATATTCAGTTGTATAATTGGGAAAATATTGTTGCAATTAAATCAGGAGATACACTGAGAATATATAAGAACAGTTTTCTTGAAAATGAACTAGTTTACCATAGAAGCCCTCTTAATAATAATAATCCTTTTTTAATCGGAGCCGTGAGAGATATTGCTTTTGCATATCCTCATTTAGTGCGTTTTTTTAATGGAAAAATAGACGATATCACCATCTACAACCGCGCCCTCTCTCCATCCGAAATCCAACAACTCTACACCGCTCAATCGTATGCGTGGTCCAACAACGCCACCACCCCCACCATTACGGTGTCCCCCGCGGAAAACACCACCTACATTTGCACTGTCACACAAGGCAATCAGACTTGCACCGCCAGTGTGGACATCACAGTAAATCCCAACGTTACCAACGCCATCAGCGCAAGTATCATTGAAGGCGAAACCTACACTTTGGGTACGCAAACTTTGACTACCGCTGGAACTTACACAGAAGTCTTTACTTCATCAGCCGGTTGTGATTCCACGGTGACGTTGACTTTGACTGTGGAGCCGTTGTTGACTTGTGAGATCAATGCACCGACAACATCGCTTTGCGAAGGGGAGTCTGTTACGTTGTCTGTAAATACAACAGGCGGCGCTGGCGCATCTTCTCAATTGCCCGCCAATTTGCAACAAGGTTTGGTGGCGTATTATCCTTTCAATGGCAATGCCAATGATGAGAGTGGGAATGGGAACAATGGGGTGGTGAATGGAGCGACTTTGACGGCTGATAGGTTTGGAAATGTAGGGAGGGCTTATGGGTTTGATGGATTTAATGACTTCATTGATTTTGGTAATTTGAATTATATTTCTACGGGTACTCAACATGAGTATTCAATAAGTCTTTGGATCAATCCGAGCTCATTGGGGAATTATCCTTCGAATAATATAGGCAGCCTTATTTTGGGTGATGAAATTTATCAGAATAATGGTGTGATTTTATCTTTAAGTAATGTATATGGATTTAATGTCTATAATTCAGGTCCAAATATTGGAGCCTGTAATTGCTTCCCTTCACTGAATGAATGGATAAATTATTCAGTCGTTCAAACTTCCGCTGGAATAAAATTTTATATTAATGGAATATACTGGGGGTTATTATCAAATATTTTGAACGTCGAGACTGATCAACCCACTCGAATGGGTTATTTTTATCAATTGCAAACTCGTGCGTTCCAAGGCATGATTGATGATACTTTTATTTACAACCGTGCCCTTTCCTCCTCTGAAATCCAACAACTCTACACCTCACAATCCTACGTTTGGTCAAACAACGCTACCACCCCAACCATCACCGTATCCCCAACCCAACACACAACTTACACAGCAACCGTCACTACCGCAACCCAAACCTGCACGGATAGCATCACCATCACCGTCAACCCATTGTTGACTTGGTATGCCGATATCGATGGTGATGGTTATGGGGATAGTGGAAACGCTCAAGAGGCTTGCGCCCAACCCCAAGGTTTTGTATCCAATGCCAACGATTGCAATGATGTTGAAGCGTTGGCCTACACGGGTGCTGTTGATCTTTGTGACAACGGTATTGATGAAGATTGCTCTGGAGCGGATTCTACTTGTATCGTTTTGGGTTGTACGGATATCAATGCATGTAATTTCAATCCAACCGCCAATACGGATGATTTATCTTGCACTTATCCTTCACAAACCTACTTGAACTGCGATGCAGCGTGTATCAATGATGCAGACGGTGATGGCGTTTGTGATGAAATTGAAATCGCAGGCTGCACCGATGCAACAGCATTCAATTACAATCCTCAGGCGACCAATGATGATGGCTCTTGCGAAGCAGTATTGATATGTAACGTGATTGCACCGGTGACTGACATTTGTGTTGGAGAGTCTATATCGATTAGTATTAATTCGAACGAAGCGGAAATGGGTTCTTCTTCGGTCCAATCTCTATCTCCAATCAATGAAGGTTTAACGGCTTCCTATTATTTCAATGATGGTAGTCTTTCAAATGCATCCGTGGTTGGATCAATAAACGCTGGGACAAACAGATTTGGTCAACCAAATGGATCTTACCTACTTACTAATAATGGTTACATCAATTTGGGAAATGGAGGCTTGGGCAGTAATCCATCATCGTATTCAATGTCTCTTTGGTTTAAATCAAATCAATTGTCATTGGGATTGTATGATAATACTTCGGTATTAATTACACGACGCCATATGGATTGGGGACCTACTTGGACCACTTTGCAAATTCTTAATTCAGGAAATCTAGCCCTTGTGGTTGACGGACCCGCCTATTCAAATATTTTAAATTCCAACATCAATGTTTTGGATAATACTTGGCATCATGTTGTTGGCGTAAAGGATGGTAATAATTACTCACTTTACTTGGATGGTAATTTGGTAGGGTCATTCGTGGATGGCTATAATCATGCTGGATCTAATCAGGATTTTCATTTGGGACATGATGGAGCTTGGAATACCAATTTTTATGGCAGTTTAGATGACGTTAATATTTTTAATCGGGCAGTGACCGGCAGCGAAGTTCAAATGTTATTTGGGCAGAATAGTTCATCGGTTATCTGGTCCAACAACGCCACCACCCCATCCATCACGGTAACGCCAACCCAAACCACTACCTACACAGCAACCGTCACCACGGCCACTCAAACCTGCACGGATAGTATCACCATCACGGTGAATCCATTGTTGACCTGGTACGCAGATGCAGACGCAGACGGCTTCGGTAACCCTGATGATGTTGTACAAGATTGCAACCAACCTCAAGGGTATATCGCAGACAACTCCGATTGCAATGATGCAGATGCCTCATCATATCCCAATGCAGAAGAAATCTGTTTCGATCAAATCGATAACAATTGCAACGGCTCCACGGATGAGAACTGTGCCATCTTTGGTTGTATCAATCCCAACGCCTGTAACTTCAATCCTCAAGCCAACACAGACGATGGCAGTTGTATTTTACCACAACCCGAAACTTGTAATGGCTTGGATGATAATTGCAACGGACAAGTAGACGAGGGCTTCTCAGCGGCTGCTATCAACGCAGTTTCTGCTGTTACAGCCTTGTATCCCGTTTGTTCCGGCAATAGCATTCGCTCTGCCAACTTGAACAACGGAGCCAATTCTGCTGTGATTGACGGCAATGGCAATGATCTTTGGTACAGCTTCACCGCACAGTTCAATACCTTCAGAGCGGGCCTTTCCGCTGCATTTGGTGATAATGATGTTCGTCTTTACACCATGACGCCAGGCGGTTGCTTGGAACTCATCGAAACGGAACACGAGAACACCGCAGGCAATCAAACCTTGCTGAGCGATCAACTCACCGTTGGTCAAACCTACTATGTCGCAGTGCACAACATCAGCGGCCCAATGAACACAAGCGCCAAGATTTGCTTCAACCATCTCAACGCTTCCACTTGCGACCATTACTACAGCAACAATACAGGAATCTATACTTCAGTATGCAACAGCTTCAAGGCGCAATACCGCGCCAATGCAGTGGCCTACACATTTGACATTCTTTCGGCCACGCAAAACAATGTGAATCAAAACATCACACCGTGGTCTTATACGACAACCAGCGCAAGTACGGTTGTGGCACGATTAGGAACCTTGTTGCCCGCCAACCAAGGAACATCGGCCATGGTGTTCACCTTGAAAGTTCCTGTCCTTTACTCCCTATTTGATGCCGCAGGAAACTTTGAGAATCTTTTCGCGCAAGCGACAACAACTTGTACCGTTACATTGAATGCTGAGCAAACAGTGGCGTTAAGAATTTCGGACCGCTGCCCAACCAACAAGTCGCTTACATCAACCATCGCCCCGGACAGAACCGTCTGCGGAGCGATGCGCTACGATTGGGAGTTTACACAAGTTCTACCCACAGCCGGAACAGCGCAAGTCGTTCAAGGCGGGGCCTATGCCAGTGCATTCTTCTTGAGCAATGTGCCAGGCATCACAGCCGGCAAGACATACAATGTTAGAGTAAGACCGGTGCACAGCAGTGGAATTGCGGGACAGTGGGGCAGTGCGCAGTGTTTGAGAGTGGGAGCTGCAGGAATGATTCAACAGAGCGAGAGTGAGAGCGAAAACGTTTTCGCCAATACTGATTCACCGATTTACGGATCTACCGATTCACCTTTGAGTTTGTACCCCAACCCAACATCAACAGGTAGTTTTGTATTAGAGTACAATGACGCTCGTAGGGGCGAATTGATATTCGCCCAGCAATCCATGACGGAATTGGTGATGATGGACATCACCGGTAAGGTTGTGTTTAAGACCAACGTGGTGTTGAATGGTAATGTCGCAGAAATCAATTTTGGAGAATTGGAATCTGGGTTGTATTTGGTTGATTTTGGTGGGGAGAGGAGTAGGTTGCAGGTGGTAAGATAAGTGGTTAATTCTTTGCGTCCATTGCTAGTGCTTTGCGCCCTTTGCGTTATATTAAAATACAAAAACGCAAAGCACGCTATGATTTCGCCAAGCGCGCAAAGTGGAAACTTAATAGCGTCCTTTTCGAGGGTCTTGTATTCTTTATGTTGAATTAAGATACAAAAATGTATGGAATGCCAAGGTTGCATCCAATGCCTTTCTCTTTTCCTTACTATTATGTACTGAATTAATATTCTGAGAGCAGATTGTTTGTAAGATCTTTTAATTCTTTTTCAATGAACGCTTGTAATTTATCTTTCTCAGGAAGTTCAAGCAGGTATTTAGATACAAAGAGTTGGTTGTCCAAACCTGCGGTAGCAAACTCTACCAAAGCTTGATTCTTATCTGTCACCAATAATATACCTACAGGTGGTTGGTCATCATTTTGCCTTACTTTCTGCTTATAGTAATTATGGTAGGTGTTTAATTGGGCGGTCTGAAAATGTTCAAAGTTCCCCACTTTCAATTCAACCAATACATGGCATTTTAGAATGCGGTGATAGAAAACAAGATCGACAAAAAAGTATTCATCTCCAATTAATATTTTTTGTTGCCTGGATTCAAAACAAAATCCATGTCCCATTTCTAAAAGGAAATGTTGGATATGATCGAGCAGTAAGGATGTCAAGTCATTTTCTTCTAAGGCTCCTTTGGGATCGATGTTCAGAAATTCAAAGGCATAGACGGATTTGATCAAGTTTTCAGGTTTTTCAGGTAGAATTTTAGCATCTGTGATTTCTTTCAGTGATTCTGGCTTTCGGCTCATTCCCATCCTTTCAAAATACAAGCTGTGAATTTGTCTTCTCAGCGTCCGGACACTCCATGTTCCCTGGATACATTGAAGCTCGTAGAAAGTTCTTTTGAAATGATCATCTAACGAGCATAAAGTTTCAAAATGACTGTAGGAGAGGTTGTCCATTAAATGATGTGTACTTAATTTAACTTTGTCTGTTGTCAATTCGGTGGACACTGTCCCCCAAATTGCCGTCGTCTTTTTTATCGTCAGTAAATGGGATAAGAACTTTGTATTTGTTCTGGTAGATATTTCTTTAAACTCCTCTTGAATGATTTCAAAAATTTGAGGATAGCAAATGAAGAAAGTTCTGAAATTGCGCAATGAGCGCTCATCAAGTCCTTTCATGGATTTGAATTTTGCAGCCAAGTGTGATAATAATTTAGATCCATACTTCGCTCTTTGTTCCCCGCGTTGTTCAAACTCCACAATGTACCAACCGATGATCCAGTTGCGGAGGGTTAGTGAACGATTGATGGCTTTGAAGGCTTGATGCTGAAAATGCTGATGGGTCGAGGTAATGTTTTCCACTAATGCATGAAAGTTCATCACCCGGGGTGTTTTTGTTGTTGACTTCATATTGAATTTTTTTGGAAAGTTCAAATGAAATCTACAAGGTGCTGACGCATAATTTATATGTTGATTTGAACGCTGAATTGACAGGGTATTTTCTTGGTGTGATTAGCGTCATTTACGATAGCCTGGCGCCCTTTGCTTAAAATTAAAATACAAAAACGCAGAGCACGCTATGATTTGACTAATAGCGAATAAACACTACGCAGAGATTATACCGAGAAATCTCCTTTGCGTGTGATGAATGTTCGTAGCATTTTGAAAAAAAAGGCCCCGAAACCGGGGCCTTTTACTGTCCTCTATATTCTCGTTCATCGCAACAACTCCAATGCCGTCTGCACCGCAGCCAAAGCATCAGTAACGTTATCCATGCTGGCGGTGCCGACCGATAATCTGTACCATGTCGATTCACTGTCCGCTCCAAAAGCACTGAATGGCACAACGGCCAACTTAGCTTCCTCCAACAAAAACGCGGTGATGTCGGCTGTGCTGGAAATGGTTTTTCCTGTTGAAGTGACTTTGTTCTTTAAGTCAAACTGAACGGTCAAGTAAATGGCTCCCTCGGGTGTCACGGAGTCAACTGGATGGCCCGCTGCCTTGAGCGCCTGAATGCCTTGGTGAAATCCATGTAATCTTTGTGATACCTCATGATTCATCTTGGCAATAAAAGACGGATAGGCTTGCTCATCATTGATGAATTGCGCTGCCGCATATTGCTCTGGTCTCGGTGCCCATGCCCCCACGTGTCCCAATATGCTCTTCATCTTGTCAATTACTTCCATCGGTCCAAAAGCCCATCCCACACGAACACCTGTAGCCGCCAACGACTTAGAAATGCCATCAACATAAATGGTGAACGGTCGCATTTCTGGTCTCAGGCTCACTGGATCATGGTGCTTTACTCCTTCAAAAGTGAGCATGCTGTAGATTTGATCGTACATCACATACAACGGCTTTTCATCTGGTCCTCGTTGTGCATTTTCTTCGAGCACGGCGTCACAGATTGCTGTTAAATCTTCTTCTGAGAATACGGTTCCTGTTGGATTCAATGGTGAACACAAAGCCAATAGGGACGCACCTTTCAAATGAGGCAACAGCTCATCCACTGTGGGCATGAACTTGTTCTCTGGTCGTGTTTCTACAAACACTTGCTCAGCAAAAGTTAAGTGAGTGTAGTGGTTGTTGTTCCATGATGGAACGGGAAAAACCACTTTGTCTTTTGGGTCAACAATGGTTCTGAAAATGGCGTAAATAATGGGCCTTGCACCTCCGGCGATGAGAATCTCTTCTGCGTCATAATCCAACCCTTGATAAGTCTTGATGGTGTTGACCACCGCTTTGCGCAATTCCACCAAGCCATTGGCTGGGGGATAGTTGGTCATCTCAGCTTGATATGCCGCAATGATGCCCTCCTTGAGCGCTGTGGGTATGGGAAATACCTTGGGGTCAAAATCACCTATGGTGAAGTTGTAAATCTTGTTTCCTTTGGCAATCAAATCCCTGATTTCTCCGCCTAACTTGATGATTTCCGAACCGATTAGGTTCTCTGCCATTTCCGCTACTTTGTACTTTGTAGCAACATTTGTTTCGCTCACTTTGTTGTATTATAGTGTTCCAACCATTTTCTTTGGATCTACCCACTCGTGGTACTCTGCCTCTGTGACATAGCCCAAACGCAAGGCTTCCTCTTTCAAGGTGGTGCCGTTCTTGTGCGCTGTCTTGGCAATCTCCGCAGCTTTGTAGTATCCTATTTTGGTGTTCAATGCGGTAACCAACATCAACGATCCATCTACCAATTCCTGGATGCGTCCGTAGTTGGGTTCAATACCCACTGCGCAGTGCTCGTCAAACGAAACACAGGCATCACCTATCAATTCTGCGCTTTGCAAAAAGTTAGCGGCCATGACGGGCTTGAATACATTCAACTCATAATGTCCTTGCGTTCCACCTATGGTGATGGCCACATCATTTCCCATCACTTGCGCGCAGACCATGGTCAAAGCTTCACATTGCGTTGGATTTACTTTTCCCGGCATGATGCTGGATCCTGGCTCGTTTTCTGGAATCAAGATTTCACCAATTCCACTGCGAGGGCCTGATGCCATCATTCGGATGTCATTGGCAATTTTATTCAATGATACGGCCAACATTTTCAACGCGCCGTGCGATTCAACAACACCATCGTGAGCGGCCAATGCTTCAAATTTATTGGGCGCTGTGACAAAAGGCAATCCGCTGAATTCAGCAATCTTTTGTGCCACCAATTCTGAATATCCTTTGGGCGTATTGATTCCCGTTCCTACTGCTGTTCCTCCCAACGCCAATTCTGATAAGTGTGCCAAGGTATTGGTGGTGGCGCGCAATCCGTGGTTCAATTGTGCAACGTATCCACTCAACTCTTGTCCAAGGGTAACTGGCGTAGCATCCATCAAGTGGGTACGTCCAATTTTCACGACTTGCATGAAGTCGGTGCTTTTCTTTTGTAAAGTATTGCGCAATTGCTCAACGCCTGGGATGGTTTTGATGACCACCATCTTGTAACATGCAATGTGCATGGCTGTTGGATAAGTATCGTTTGAGCTTTGGCTCTTGTTGACATCGTCGTTGGGGTTCAACAACATTTCTCCTTCGCCCAATTTACCACCCAATAAAACATGCGCACGATTGGCAATGACCTCATTCACGTTCATATTGCTTTGGGTGCCCGAACCGGTTTGCCAAATCACCAATGGGAATTGATCATCCAATTGTCCTGCAATAATTTCATCACAAACTTTGGAAATGATATCGCGTTTTTCTTCTGGCAACACGCCCAATGCACAATTGGCATGAGCGGCTGCTTTTTTCAAAATACCAAAAGCGTAAATGATTTCTTTGGGCATGCTGGCAGCTGGTCCAATTTTGAAATTGTTGCGGCTGCGCTCAGTTTGCGCTCCCCAATACACATGGGCCGGAACCTTAACTTCCCCCATGGTGTCTTTTTCGATACGATATTCCATGTTGTTTTTTATTGCAATTAATTTTTATTCTACTCCTTTGCCTTGCTGCATGAGGAAGGACTTTAAAAAATCTCCAATGTCCCCATCCATCACGCCGTCTACATCACTGGTCTCATGCCCGGTGCGAACATCTTTGACCAATTTGTAAGGCTGCATCACGTAGTTTCTAATCTGCGACCCCCACTCGATTTTTTTCTTCTCTGCTTCAATCTCATCTCTTGCGGACATGCGCTTGGCCAATTCCATCTCATACAACTGTGATTTCAACAATTGCATCGCCTTCTCTTTGTTTTGAAGCTGAGAGCGGGTTTCGGTATTGTCAATGATGATGCCCGTTGGCTTATGTCGCAAACGAACCCCTGTCTCTACCTTGTTTACGTTCTGTCCCCCAGCACCTCCTGAACGGAAAGTGTCCCAAGTGATGTCCGCAGGATTGATATCAATCTCAATGGAATCATCCACCAATGGATAAACATATACGGAAACAAAGGAAGTATGGCGCTTGGCATTGGAATCAAAGGGCGAAATGCGCACCAAACGGTGAACGCCGTTTTCTCCTTTTAGCATACCAAAAGCAAACTCACCATTGAATTCCAAAGTGCATTGCTTCACTCCGGCCACATCGCCTTCCTGCATGTCGAGTTCTTTGACGTTGTAGCCACTTTTTTGGCCCCACATCAAATACATGCGCATCAACATACCTGCCCAGTCACAACTCTCTGTTCCGCCTGCACCAGCTGTAATTTGCATGACAGCGCTTAGCCCATCTTCTTCAGCAGAGAGCATGTTCTTGAACTCCAACTCTTCGATGGTTTTTTCAGTGTTGGCATAAGCAGCGTTCAGCTCGTCTTCAGTGGCAGCTTCTTCTTTGAAAAAATCGTATAGGACTTCTAGGTCGTCAACGCCTGAGGCACACTGACGGTGTGCTTCGACCCACATTTTGCGGGTTCTGATTTGTCGCATGATGGACTCAGCCTTTTTGGGATCATTCCAAAAGCCTGGATCTTGCGTTAGTTTTTCGTCTTCTTGAATCTGGAGTTTCTTAGTCTCCACGTCAAAGGTACCTCCCGAGCGCAAACGCGCGCTCCTTCAGCCCGTTGATTGCATCTACTGTTACAGTCATATTTGGGTGAAAAAAAGTTCGGCGCAAAGATACTCCTTTATGCTGTGAAATGTTCAGTGTTGGCTACTCCTGCATCATTTTTATTTTCACAAGTCTCATATATCTTTTAGGTATTGTATTTTTGATTCAACATGAAGATTGGATTTGCCATTGCCATATTGATGTTTTTATTCGTGGGATGTTCGCATGAACCGCTTCCTCAGGCCATTCTAGATGAACGAGATGCTTATGTTGGTAAGTACCAAGTGCATCAGACCAATAATTGCTATGGTCCCTGTGATACCTGCCATTCAGAACAAGATTTGATTTTGGTGGTCGATTATGGCCACTCTGATTCTACACTGCTTTTTGAGAATAGAGAAATTCCCATTTCAGCAATAGAGTCATATTATGCTTACCATTACAGCTTGTCGATTGGTCACGACAGTTTGCACAGTTCAAACATGTCCGGTGGTTTGGGGTGTGGAATTTATATTGTGCAGGAAGGTGTACGGATAGATAAAAACCCGCACTAATTATTGCGCAGCAGCGGGTTCTACCCAGTCGCCATGTGATTGGATCAATGCGATTAATTCATCTACAGCTTCTTCTTCAGGAACGTTTTTCTTGACCACTGTTTTTTCCTTGTACAAGGTTATTTTTCCGGGTCCTGTTCCAACATATCCATAATCCGCATCGGCCATTTCTCCTGGACCATTGACAATGCAACCCATGATGCCGATCTTAACTCCTTTCAAATGTGATGTTCGCGACCGAATCTTGGCGGTAGTTTCTTGCAAATCAAAAAGTGTTCGACCGCAAGAAGGGCATGAGATGTACTCTGTCTTGGAAATACGTGTTCTGGTAGCTTGCAAAATGCCAAATGCAGCAGAGTTAACACGTTGCAATGCAATGTTAGTTGCTGTCATCATGATGCCATCTCCCAAACCATCTATGAACAAAGCTCCCTGATCCACGGCACTATTGAGCATGAACTCATCCTCAGAATCTGTGGTGTATTCGGTGTGAACAACAACAGGCGTTTTGCAATTCATGTTCATCAAATGCATATAAGTTGAACGCAAATCCATCACTTGCAAGGGGTGGATGGAGGACAACAAGATCACTGCTGTCGGATCTTTTGTGACGCATTCAATGATGTTGTCTGTCAACTCTTGGGATTGGAGTTGAATGAAGTTGATGTCGTTGTGCTTTTTCACACTTCCCAAATATTGTTCTACAGACCAACAAGGGTAAGTGCGAATAGCAGTTGTATTTTGTAACCAATGGGCACCATTTTGAATGATGCCCAAGGTTCCAGGGATGTCAAATTGGATTTGTTTGTCGCCAATGAAAATGTAATCGCAAGCCAGGTCGCTCAAGTTCCATTTGTCCATGGGGACACTGTATTGATAACCTGCTCCAAAGAAGCTGGAAGGATTGATTTCATTGCGATTGCTGAGATCCATCACCACCACTGGCGTGTGTTTTTCACCAATGTTATTGACTTCAGCTGTTGATCTTCTTTGGTAGGAAAATGGATTGATGTTGTATTCCCTTCTTGTTGTCTCAGGATACAACGATCTGTTTTGGTAACGGTCCGCTAAAATCTTAGCAACAGGGATTTCAAATTCAGGAGCTTCAGTGAGAGAAACTCGAATGGTATCTCCAATTCCGTCTTCCAATAAAGTTCCGATTCCGACTGCAGATTTGATGCGTCCATCTTCGCCATCTCCGGCTTCCGTTACGCCCAAATGCAGGGGGTAATTCATGCCTTCATCGAGCATGGTTTTCATGAGCAAGCGATAAGCTTGAACCATGACCAATGTGTTAGAAGCCTTCATGGAAATAACAATTTCATGAAAATCATGTTTGCGGCAAATGCGCAAAAATTCCATGGCGCTTTCCACCATGCCTTCTGGTGTATCGCCATAACGACTGAGAATGCGATCGCTCAATGAACCGTGATTGGTTCCTATGCGCATGGCAGTTCCGTGTTGCTTGCAAAGTAATACAAGCGGAGTAAAACGCTCTTCGATGCGATTTAGCTCCGCTTGGTAAGTGTCATCGGTATAGTCAATCTCTTCAAACTTCTTCTTGTCCGCATAATTCCCGGGATTGACACGCACTTTCTCAATCAATTTTGCGGCTATTTCCGCAGCATTGGGTGTAAAGTGAATGTCGGCAACCAAAGGCGTGTTGTATCCTTTGTCAACCAACATTTTTTTGATGTTGGCCAGGTTCTCAGCTTCGTTTTTACTAGGAGCAGTGATGCGCACCAATTCGCAGCCAGCATCTATCATTCGAATGCTTTCCGCAACACTACCCTCTGTGTCCATGGTGTCCACAGTGGTCATGCTTTGTAAACGGATGGGGTTTTCACCGCCAATGCCAATAGAACCAACCTTTACCGCGCGGGAAGGAAAGCGTTTGTATTGAAAAAGATCGACGCAGTACATTATTTGTTTGCGTTGTATTTTTCGCCAACAATGCTCCAATTAATCACATTGAAAAAGGCATTGATGTAATCAGGACGACGGTTTTGGTAATGCAAATAGTAAGCATGTTCCCAAACATCGATACCAAGGATGGGAAAACCTCCGCAAGAGCCGGGCATCAATGGATTGTCTTGGTTAGGTGTAGAGCATACTTCAACTTTTCCGCCTTTGTGCACACACAACCAAGCCCATCCTGAACCAAAGCGTGTTGTCGCTGCTTTGGCAAAAGCATCTTTGAAAGCTTCCATTGAACCAAAAGCATCATTGATGGCTTTGGCCAAATCACCTTCAGGTTGATTGGCACCACCTGGAGTCATAATTTCCCAAAACAAGTTGTGGTTGTAAAAACCACCGCCATTGTTTCTGATGGCAGGAGTATCAAAGCCAGAAGTCATCAATTCTTGAATGGATTGACCAGCCAAAGGAGAGTTTTCCAAGGCAGCGTTCAAATTGTTGGTATAGGCTGCGTGGTGCTTGCTGTGGTGGATTTCCATGGTACGTGCATCAATGTGCGGTTCCAATGCATCATAGGCATAAGGAAGGGGAGCTAATTCAAACTTCATATGGTTATTTTTTTGCGAAAATAGTTTACATGGGAATAGGAAGACCAAAACCAATGAAAACATTATACATCGGTGTAAAAAAAGGAATCTCATACCCTCAAAAAAAATTAGTCAAGAAATTGTTCACACCATGCACAAAAATGCCTATTCCTTTCAGATATTTGCATACGGGGCAAACTGCCTCTCACCTAACAAGAAATATTATTACACCAAATGGGATTGTTTAGCTTCCTGACTCAGGAAATCGCCATTGACTTGGGCACGGCCAACACCATCATTATCATGAATGATAAGGTAGTGGTAGATGAGCCATCGATTAT
>CANNHA010000057.1 GCA_947504275.1 Flavobacteriales bacterium | reverse complement strand
TATTTGATTGACTCAAAAGACAACAACGTAGATGAAATGGTTACGGCCAAAGTAAAAGAAGCTTTGGATGCTACTGGAGCAAAATATGTTGTAGATTCATCATACAAAGTAGATGCTACCATGTCAGATGACTTCCGCAAAGAAGCGATTTGGTCAACTGTAATCGGTTTGATTCTGGTGGGTATTTACATCTTTATCCGATTCAGAAAATGGGACTTTGCCGTGGGTGCTGCTGCTGCTTTGGCGCATGATGCCTTGGTCGTGGTTTCTGCCTTTACATTGTTGAATGGAATTGTTCCTTTCTCTATGGAAGTGAATCAGAATTTCATTGGAGCCATTTTGACCGTAATTGGATACTCCATTAACGATACCGTGGTTATCTTTGACCGTATCCGTGAGTACTTCAACACGCGTCGTAATCCTGAGTTGAAGTCAACCATCAACGATGCTTTGAACAGCACCATGGGTCGTTCTATCAACACCTCAATGACCGTATTATTAACGCTTTTAGTGATGTTCTTCTTCGGAAGTGATGACATCAAAGGGTTCTGCTTTGCGATGATCATTGGGGTTATCTCAGGGGTATATTCTACATTGTTCATTGCAACACCAATTGTTGTTGACATGCGCAGTTGGATGTCTAAAAAAGAAGAAAAGTCAGCAGAGTAATCGCTGGAAAATAATTGAAATAAAATGAGGGGCTCACAACAGAGCCCCTTATTTTTGTAACATGAGTACGGGCGAAATCATCATCATTCTGTTTGTATATCTTTTGTTCTTTGGAGCAAAGGGTATCCCTAGTTTGGCCCAAACCATGGGTAAGGCAGTGTATCAATTTAGAAATGCTGCCAAGGATGTTCAAGATGAAATCATGAAAGGCGCTAAGGACATACAAAAAGAAGTTCAGACACCTTTGGATCAAATGGACATCACCGCTGCTGAAGATACTCCACAAAAGCGCGAGAACCAGCAAGCTTCATAATGTCGGCTGTTCAGCATGTCATACATTGGCAAGATGAGGCTGAATCACTCATTGTTCTAAAAGACTACTTTTCGCATTATTGTTCAGCGCTCCATCCAGAGAAAATCCTAGAAGAAGCTGGGATTACACTCAGACAAAACACCATCACCGTTTTTGGCAAAAGACATATGGAACCTAGGCTCACTGCTTGGATGGGCCCTTGCTACCGCTACAGCAATATTCAATGGCCTCAGCAAGCTTTAAGCCCATTGATTCTGCAAATGATCGATGAGCTCCAAGACCCTTGTTCTTTTTCATTCAATGCTGTTTTAATCAATTACTACAGAAATGGGCAAGATAGCATGGGTAAACACCGAGACAACGAACCGGAAATAGATCAAAGTGTCATTGCCTCTGTCTCGTTTGGAGCCACGAGATTGATCCGATTCACCTCACCCATATTGCAAAGAAAAATAGATGTATCGCTTAATCATGGCGACCTCTTGATCATGAAACATATGCAGGAAAGATGGTATCATGAGTTACCGAAAAGAGCTGGAATACCCCATGCGAGGCTCAATCTCACCTTTCGAAGAATCGTTTAGCAGAAAAAACTTGAGGTAAAAAAAGAGGGACAACGCGTTTTCACTTGTTTATCCCTCTTTGGGTGACTTATGGGGTTCGAACCCACGACCCTCAGAACCACAATCTGATGCTCTAACCAACTGAGCTAAAGCCACCGTGTAAGCGGGTGCAAAGAAAATACAGATTTCTGCTTTTACCAAACAAAGCGTCATCTTTTTTATTGCAGGCTCATAATGTCGTCTACACCGGGGACTCTGGCAACCTGAAAGCCTTCTGCAAATTGGTAACCAGCAGGACGGCCAAAATCAATTGCTCGAGCCCTTAAATAATCAAAGAAACCTTCTCCCGATATTGGTGTTTCAGGTTCTTTGGAGTTTGGATCATAGAATTGACTGCGATAAGCCATCAAAGACGCCATTTTAATATCCCAAAAGGCCGTAACATCCACAACAAAATCTGGCTTGTTGTAATGATCTTGATTGAAATGATAAATAGCCTTGGGTCGCCATGGATGTAATCCATCAATTTTATTTAATCCGCTATAAAAACAAGCATCTGCAACCAACTTGGCTGCTCTGGCATGATCAGGGTGGCGATCCTGCAATGCATTGGTCAACACCACTTGGGGTTTGTACTTTCTTACAACCTCAATAATCAGCTTCAAGCTTTCATCATTGTATTGAAAAAAACCATCTTTCAATCCCAAGTTTTCTCTGTACTTCACATTTAATATCTTTGAAGCTTCTGCCGCTTCCAACAATCTCAAAGGACCACTTCCCCTACTTCCCAACTCACCTTGTGTCAGATCGACTATTGCCACAGAGTAACCTTGTGAAATCAATTTAGCCACTGTCCCTCCTGCTGATATTTCTACATCATCGGGATGTGCTGCGATACAAAGAATATCTACTTGGTAATTTTCCATGCCGCAAAAATAGTCCATTTCATTAACATTGATTTGAAGGAAACTATTCACAAGCGAATGAAAAGGAAAATGATTCGCCTTATTTTTGTAACCATGCGTTCACATTTGCTCATCGCGGTGTTCTTGGCTTTGCCCCATCTTTTTTGGGGGCAGTTTGAGTCTGCTATTGAGCTCATGGCAGATTCATCCCGCTGGCTGAACCATTGCACCACCCTAATCATGGAGCCTGGAGAGGAGGACGAAGAAGATTCTATTGTACAAATTTCCGCGGTGAATCCTGCTCAACTCATTTCAGAAGTTGACTTGAATATGTTTGACCACATCTACACCTATGAAGCGGCGCCTGCAATAGAGTTAAACTTGAACTCCTTTGAAGACTCATTGGAAATCATCCCAGGTTATCTGATGGATGATCGTTGGGACAACAAGGCCATTCATCAATTAGAAGAATTGCATTGGGATTTGGATTCATTAATGTTTACGCTGACTTTTGATTCTTGTGATTTTTCATTCCCGACGCAACACCCTAGAATTACCTCTCCATTTGGACCTCGTTGGGGTAGGAATCACAATGGTCTAGACTTGGGCTTAAGAACTGGAGAGCCCGTGATGGCTGCCTTTGAGGGGATGGTCAGAATTTCACATTACAGTCCATCCTACGGAAATGTCGTCGTAGTTAGACATAAAAATGGATTGGAGACTTTATATGCCCACATGGAAGCGCGATTTGTCCAGCCTGGGCAATGGCTGCAGAATGGGCAAATAGTTGGTTTGGGAGGGAACACGGGAAGATCGTATGGTGCGCATTTGCATTTTGAATTTCGCTACCGAGGCAATGCCATTGATCCCGCTTTGATACTGGATGTCCCCCAAGGCAAAATCAAAACCAGTGAATTCTACCTAACAAAACTCAACTCCAAGAAGCCTGTTCCAACGAGCAAAAATGGAAAAAAGGGGAAATCGACATCAAAGGGTGCAAAGTATCACAGCGTCAAAAGAGGCGATACACTGAATATCATCGCCAGAAAACATGGTTCCTCTGTCTCAAAACTGTGCAAGCTCAACGGCCTGCGCCCTAGCAGTGTTCTTCGTGTTGGACAAAAGATCAGAGTGAAATAAAGGAAACCTGAACAATTTCGCCGATGAATTGTTTAAGTTTATGTTGTGAAAAATAGAACAAAACACATTGCAGTTATTGGAAGTGGATTCAGTGGTCTCTCGGCTGCTTGCTACTTGGCCAAATCTGGCTATCAAGTAACCGTGCTTGAAAAAAATGACAAGGCTGGTGGACGCGGACGCAGCTATGCTGCTGATGGTTTTGTTTTTGACATGGGTCCTAGCTGGTACTGGATGCCAGAAGTGATGGAGGAATTCTTCCAAGATTTTGGAAAAAGTACAAATGACTATTTTCAACTGAAGCAATTGGATCCGGGATACCGCGTATTCATCAATGAAGGGCACGTTGATATACCCGCCAATACAGACGCTCTTTCCGATTTGTTTGAAAGCATTGAAAAAGGCGCAGGACAAGCATTAAAGCAATTCTTGACTGAAGCTCAATTCAAGTATGAAGCGGGAATGGGCAAATTTGTTCGCAAGCCGTCGCACAGCATTTTTGAATTTATGGATATTGACATCTTGAAGTCCCTTTTCAAAATTCAATTATTCACCGACATGCGTGCGCATTTGAGAAAGTACTTCAAGCACCCACAACTTTTGCAGCTATTGGAGTTTCCAGTGTTGTTTTTGGGAGCAAAGCCGCAAAATACTCCCGCCCTCTATAGCCTCATGAACCACGCGGATTTGAATTTAGGAACATGGTATCCTTTGGGTGGCATGGCTAAACTCCCTGAAGCCATGATAGAATTGGCAAAATCTTTAGGAGTTGTAATTAAAACCAACTCAGCAGTGACCAAAATTGTCATCAATGGCAATCTAATATCTGCGGTTCAAGGAGAAAATTTCTCATTGGAAGTGGATGGAGTGATTGGCAGTGCCGACTATCACCACATTGAACAAACACTACTCCCCAAAGACAAAAGACAATATGATGAAAGCTATTGGGAATCTAGGGTAATGTCACCCTCCTCGCTACTCTTTTATGTTGGTTTAAATACAAAAGTTCCTGGGATACAGCACCACAATTTGTTCTTTGATCAATCCTTTGATCAACACGCGCAAGAAATATATGACGATCCTCAATGGCCAAGTGACCCTTTGTTCTACCTTTGTTGTCCATCGAAGACCGATAATAGTGTCGCTCCCGAAGGACATGAAAACATATTCTTACTTATTCCTGTAGCCCCTGGACTCGAATCCGATGAAGAACTTAGAGAACACTACTGGAATAAAATGTGCACACAGATACAAATCAAAACAGGCATAGACATTCGCAACCACGTTGTGTACAAACGAAGCTTTGCACATGAAGAATTTGTATCTGAGTACAACTCCTACAAAGGAAATGCATACGGATTGGCCAATACATTGATGCAAACGGCCTTTTTAAAACCCAAAATGAAAAGCAAAAAAGTTGCCAATCTTTTCTATGCTGGACAATTAACGGTTCCTGGTCCAGGTGTTCCACCGAGCATCATTAGTGGCCAATTGGCAGCAACAGAATTGGACAAAACACTTCATTCACAACCATGAATAAAAAAGAACTCTTTGATGAGGTATCGGTAAAATGCAGCCGCATCACCACCACTTCATACAGTACCAGTTTTAGCTTGGGAATCAAAACCCTATCCAAGGAATTCAGAGATCCCATTTATGCGATTTATGGATTCGTGAGATTTGCCGATGAGATTGTGGATACCTTTCACGACCATGACAAGGTTTATTTGTTGAATAAATTCAGACAAGATACGGTTGAGGCCATCAATCATAGAATATCACTCAATCCCATTCTCAACGCCTACCAACAAGTTGTGCATCAATACAACATCGAATGGGATCTTACAGACACATTTCTGAAGAGCATGGAAATGGATTTGGAGGACATTGAATATACCCGTGACCAATACAATCAATACATTCTAGGTTCAGCAGAAGTGGTTGGACTAATGTGTCTGCGTGTTTTCACCAGAGGCAATGAGACAGAATACCAAAAACTGAAACCAGCTGCCATGAAGTTGGGAGCTGCATTCCAAAAAATCAACTTCCTGCGTGACCTCAACGCTGATTATGTTCAGCTCGGTCGAGTTTATTTCCCCAGCATAGATATGCAATACTTCGACAATAACACGAAGCTGATGATTGAAGAAGAAATTGCTGCTGATTTCAGGGACGCATACCAAGGCATCATTCAACTTCCCAAAGAAGCCCGATATGGCGTTTACTTGGCATACACCTACTATTTAAAGCTGTTTCACAAAATACAAGGATTGGATGCAGATACCGTTTTACAAGAGCGAATCAGAATTCCCAATCCAAAGAAGTTCACCTTGATGTTTGGTTCATTCTTAAAACACAACCTCAATTTGCTGTGATTCGTTTACTTGTCATCCTATTGGCCACTCTGCTTCCTCATTTGGGATTGTCTAATCCTGAAATCAGAAGTCTTTGGTTCAAGCTAGATGACGCCAACCAGAAAAAAAACTTTATTGCCAAGGTTGAGAAACAGACCGAAGTAACACCAGCAATGGATGCCTATCGCGCAGCTGCCTGCATGATGAAGGCTGAATTTACCGCTCTGCCCAATGAAAAATTACATTATTTCAATACGGGGAAAAATCTTTTGGAAAAGTGTATGCAAAACAATCCATGGAATACAGAATGCCGTTTCATACGATTAACCTTGCAATGCAAAAGTCCTTGGTTTTTGGGGTATCATGATAACATTGAAGAAGACGCTCAAGTTGTTCTCGATCATTTCAAAGTAAAATACATCACCACACAAAACGATTATTGGAATAACGCAAAGACCTTTATGTTAGGACAAAGTCAAATTCCAGATACAATTAAAAAACAACTATTGAACTTCAGATGATAGACGTAATACTTGTAAATGAAACCGACGAGGAAGTTGGAAGGTGTGAGAAATTATTGGCGCACCAGGAGGGTCTCTTACATCGCGCATTCTCTATATTTCTTTTCAATGCAGAAGGTGAGATGCTTTTGCACAAAAGAGCATTGACCAAATACCACAGCGGTGGCTTGTGGACCAACGCTTGCTGCAGCCATCCTATGCCGGGCATTGCCATAGAATATACACTTCAAGAGAAATTACAGCAAGAAATGGGAATGCAGTGCCCCATTGAATTTGCCTTCAGATTTATTTACAAGGCTCATCTGGACAATGAATTAACGGAACACGAATTGGATCATGTTTACATAGGTGAATTCAACGGAGCTCCAAAACCCAATCCAGAGGAAGTGGCAGATTGGAGATTCTTCTCCATTCAGGAAATTCAAAATTTGATTGCAACGCGGCCAGAAATATTCACTGAATGGTTTAAAATTGCATTTCCACAGGTTATTCAACGCATCGAAAAAAAGTATCAATGGGCATCATAGTTACGCTTGCCACCTTTGGCATCATGGAATTCATGGCATGGTCCACGCATCGATTTGTCATGCATGGATTCATGTGGTACTTTCATGAAGACCATCACGTACCTCATCAAAAAATATTTGAACGCAACGACGTCTTTTTTCTCATATACGCAATACCCAGTTGGTTGTGCATCATGCTTGGAATGATGAATGCTAGCGTCGTCAGTGTCTCCATTGGTTTTGGTATACTCTTGTATGGCATTGCTTATTTCTTGGTTCATGATGTTCTCATTCACCGACGATTCAAGTGGTTTGACAATACAGACAACTGGTACTTTAGAGCCCTAAGAAAAGCACATAAGGTTCACCATAAAAACCAAGGCAAAGAAGAAGGTCAATGCTTTGGCATGCTTTGGGTACCATTGAGGTATTTCAAAGAGGCTAAAAAGGCGAAACAACAGCAGTGGACCTAGGACATGCCACATATTGGGGAGTATTGGGCCTAACTTTTCTTGGCCCATTTTTTCTTGGTTTTCACCAAAGCCTATCATTCAATAAAAGATGGAAAGACATCTTAACCGCAGTGGCTCTCATACTTTTGATCTACATTCCCTGGGATATCTGGTTCACTTCTATGGGAGTTTGGTCATTCAATCCCAACTACGTATCTGGCGCCTATTTTTTCAATATCCCCATTGAAGAAGTTTTGTTTTTTATAGCAACTCCTTTTTCTTGCCTATTTGTTTTAGAATGTGTCCGCTATTACTTCCCTTCTCTTTCTTATGATCATGGCAAAAAACAACGACATGCCATTTCACTTTTCATCATGTCCTTTTTTGTCTTAATTGCCTTAGCTCTGATCGCAAGAAATCCTTCAGGCTGGTACACCCTCTCGGCAACCATCACCGGGGGAATTGGACTGCTCTATCTATACGTTAATCGCAAAAACGATTTCCTTCAAATACTGATTACTTGGTTGATCTTATTGATTCCTTTCTACGTGTGCAATGGAGTTTTGACAGGCATACACTTTTGGGACTATCCTTTTTTCAATGACAATCAAATCGCAATGGATGAAGCCGTTGTTTTATACAATAATTTAGAGAACAGTTCTTTCCGAATTTGGTCGGTTCCTGCTGAAGATTTTTTCTATGGCTTTGGTTTCTATGCAATTGGTGTGACCCTATACCGCCGCAAGGAAAAATAAAATTTCTGCTTATCTTTGCCGCACCTGAAAGCAGGTATAGGAAATCATATGAGTACAGACAATATTTCGATGGCCCATGAAATGAACGCGGGCATCACTGGTCGAATGTCCCAATTTGACCACGAGCAAGTAGTATTTTGTCAAGACAAAGCTACAGGGCTAAAATCCATCATCGCTATTCACGACACAACATTAGGACCTGCAGTAGGAGGAACCCGCATGTGGGCATACGCTTCTGAGGCGGATGCGCTAACGGATGTTTTGCGTTTATCTCGCGGCATGACTTACAAAAGTGCGTTGGCCGGTCTTAACATCGGAGGTGGGAAGGCTGTGATCATTGGTGATGCACGCACCCAAAAGAATGAAGCTTTGCTTCGCCGATTTGGGAAGTTTGTGGACACCCTTGGAGGACAATACATCACCGCTGAAGACGTCGGCATGAGCACCCGAGACATGGAATACATCAAAATGTCAACTGATCATGTAGTTGGATTACCCGATTATATGGACGGAGGTGGCGATCCCTCGCCTGTTACCGCATACGGCGTTTACATGGCGATGAAAGCCGCAGTGAAACACCAAACTGGAAGCGAATCTTTGGCAGGTAAAAAAGTAGTTGTACAAGGAATTGGTCACGTGGGAGAATACTTGGTTCAACACTTGATCAAAGAGAATGCGTTGGTTACAGTTGCTGACATATACGAAGATCGCGTAAGAGAAGTGGTAAATAAATACGGTGTAAAAGCCTGTAACACCAATGATGTTTATACCCAAGACATGGACATTTACAGTCCTTGCGCTTTGGGAGCTACCATCAATGATGATACATTGAAGTTGCTCAAATGCGCCATTATTTGCGGAGCTGCCAACAATCAATTGGCAGATGAAACGGTTCATGGAATTGAAGTGATGAAAAAAGGAATCCTCTATGCACCAGACTATTTGGTCAATGCTGGAGGCATCATCAATTGCTATTGGGAGATCATTGGATACAGCCAAGAGGCTGCTCTGAGCCAATCAGAGTTGATTTATAATACAATGGAAAAGTGTTTGATCAAATCAGACGCTGAAAAAATACCCACATACTTGGCTGCCAATAAAATGGCAGAAGAACGCATCGCAGCGATTGCCAACATCAATAAAAAATTCTAATCGCACAATGCTCAACAGAAGACACATTAGAATCAAAGTATTACAAATACTTTTTGCATACTACAACGAGGAAAAGCCAGATGCCGCAAGATATGAAAAGATGCTATTCGAAAGTGTCGATCGCTTCCGTGAATTGTACATTTCCTTGATGGGAATCATGGTGGAAATGCACCAATTGGCCATTGAGAAAATTGAAATGGGCATGCAAAAAAGATTGCCTTCCCAAGAAGACTTGCATCCCAATACCAGATTTGTAACCAACGAGATATTGCGCATTCTAGCGCACAGCAGGACGTTGGCTGAGGGCATGAAATACAACCACCTCAAATGGACAGACAATCCAGAGATGGTAAAAAAAGTATTCAAAGGTCTAATGGAAACTGACGACTATCAAGAATACATGCAAGCCACTGAAAGGGGTTTTGATTACGACAAGGAATTGGTACTTCGCATTTTTAAAAAATTCATCATCAACCATGAAGACATCCAAGAATTCATGGAGGACCAAGGTATTTATTGGAACGATGATTTGGATTTAGCAGCCTCTATGGTTTTACGCACCATCAAATCCATCAAATCCAATGATGAAGATGTCAGCTTCCTACCCTTGTGGAAAGACGGAGATGATGAAGAAGGCTATTGCCGAAATTTATTCCGCAAAACATTGGCTTTGGGTTCAGATCACGAGAAGGAAATTTCAGGTTACACCAAAAATTGGGAAGTAGAGCGCATCGCCACGATGGATATGGTTATCCTCAAAATGGCATTAACAGAAGCCATCTTCTTTGAAAACATTCCCGTCAAAGTAACGATGAATGAATACATTGAGTTGGCAAAATATTACAGCACACCAAAAAGTGCGCAATTTGTCAATGGCATTTTGGACCAAGTCATTCCCAAATGGCAGAAAGAAGGAAAGATAAAAAAAGTAGGTAGGGGACTTATCGAGTGATGCCGAAAAAACTAATAGCAGTGGTTGGTCCAACCGCCAGTGGAAAGACAACCACTGCTATTGATATTGCATTAAAACACAATACAGAAATCATCTCATTCGACTCCCGTCAATTTTATCAGGAGCTGAATATTGGCGTCGCCCGACCCGAGGAAGTTGAATTATCATCTTTACCTCATCATTTCATAGCGACGCATAGCATCCATGAGTCCATCAGCGCCGGTCAATTTTCAGCAATCGCTTGGCCCATCATTCAACAACTTTTGGAAAACCAAGACACCATTGTTGCCGTTGGTGGCAGTGGTTTGTTCTTGAAGGTTTTACTCGATGGAATTGACCCTCTTCCGCAAGATGAAACCGTCAGGGCACACTTCACTTCCTTACATACAGAAAAAGGAATTGAACACCTCCAAGATCTTTTGGAAGTTAAAGACCCTGAATACTTCCGTCAAGTAGACATATACAACCCTCACCGCGTTATACGTGCATTGGAAGTGATTGAATTGAGTGGTAAAAAATTCTCTGAATTGAGAACACACAATAAGCAACAACTGCCCTTCACCGTGGAATACCACTACATACAACCTGATAAAACCATTTTGCATCAGCGCATTGATGAGCGAGTAGAAAAAATGATGGATATGGGGCTCTGGGAGGAAGCAGAAAGACTTTATCCACTCCGACAATTGCAGCCATTGAACACCGTTGGCTACAAAGAATTGTTTGAATGTATGGAAGGGCTTCACACCCTGTCAGAAGCCATTGAATGGATCAAAACACACTCCAAGCAATACGCCAAAAGACAGGTCACCTGGTTCAATAAAGAGGTGAATCGATAGGCTTTCCTTTGGTTATATTTGTTGGATGAAAACAGAGCTGCCCATCATCCATACCCTGCGGGGATATAGTGCTGTTGGCATTTGTCTGTATCATTATGTTTGCTGCACCACTGGATATGTGGGTCCCGGAATCATCTTTGACACTTTCGCATTGCTTGCCCTCAATGTCCAAATATTTTTTGTGATATCTGCCATGGTCATTCCCATTTCCATGCTACAGGCACAGTATAAAATCAATGACTTCGTCACCTTTGTTTACAAAAGAGCATTGCGCATTGAGCCACCCTATCTTGTTTCGATTCTCATCGCAACAGCCTATCTTAATTTGAGGAATTTCATTCCTGGGTCTGCAGATGTCAATTTGGCTCCTTCTTGGAGTGAGCTTCTCATGCATGTGGGATATGTGGTGCCTTTCTTTGAAGATTCAAGATGGATCAATCCCGTGTATTGGTCCCTATCTGTAGAATTTCAATATTACATCACATTGGGCCTTTTGTTTCCTATGGCCATGCATTCCAAAGCATGGTTGCGCATCGCATTTTATATCTTGTTGCTTACTGGGCCATTTTTAACTTTTCAATCCAGTTTCTTCACGTCTTGGAGTTCTCTTTTCCTATTGGGCATATTGTACATTTTACATTATCTAAAAAAAATAAAACCAATAGAGTTTTGGATTTTCCTTGGCTGTGCTAGCGCAATTACCTATTTGAAAATTGGTCCAAATGACCTCTTGGTTGGTTTATTGGCCTTGGCTGTAATTCACTTTTTCAGAGACTTTGATATTAAAATTGGAAGGTATTTCGGTGATCGCAGTTTTTCCATCTACCTACTGCATACCATCACGGGCGCTCCCATTATCAATTTCTTGAGTCACCGTTTTCATGAAAACTGGCAAAAACCAATGGTCATCATTCTTGGTTTTGCGGTATGTCTCATTTGTTCCCATTATTTTCATCGCTGGGTTGAGATGCCCTCATTAAGATTAAGTAAAAAAATAAAATACACCCGTGGATCGTAAAACATTTCTGGGCACCACTGCTTTGGCCAGTGTTGGATTCATGTCCAAGGCCGCTTCTCTGCCCTTTTCTTCCAAAAGGGAAAAACTTAATATCGGTCTCATCGGTCTTGGTGCCAGAGGTCAAAGCCATTTGGATGAATTGTGCAAGCGAGATGATATCGAAATCATCGCTTTGGCAGACCCTGATTCTAATTGGGCCATCCCTTCAGCACTTGAAATCATCAAGCGCGGATTGCGCAAAGAGCCTCAACTTTTTGTAAAAGGAGACAACGACTATCTGCGCATGTTGGAATTAAAAGAAATGGATGCTGTCATCATTTCTACACCTTGGGAATGGCATGTGACGCAGGGAATTGCCGCTTTAGAAGCTGGAAAAAAAGTGGGAATGGAAGTGGCAGGTGCAATGAGTGTTCAAGAATGTTGGGACATTGTTGACGCAGTTGAAAGAACCGGCGTTCCATTGATGTTCCTAGAAAATGTGTGTTACCGCAGAGATGTGATGGCGGTAATGAATATGGCCAAGCAAGGCGTATTTGGAGAATTGCTGCACCTACAAGGAGGATATCAGCATGATCTTCGCGCAGTAAAACTCAATGATGGTAAGTCGCCTTATGGTAAAGGTGTTGAATTTGGAGACAACGGATTTTCCGAATCCAAATGGCGAACCAATCACAGTGTAAAACGCAACGGAGAGCTATACCCCACTCATGGTGTTGGTCCCATTGCCATGATGGCTGACATCAACCGTGGCAATAGATTGATTTCACTTTCTTCTGTATCCACCAAAAGCAGAGGACTGCACAAATACATTGTAGACCATGGCGGTGCGCAGCACAAGAATGCCGCTGTGGATTTCAAGTTGGGAGATATCGTAACCACTCTGCTCACCACTGCCAAAGGAGAAACCATGATGCTCTCGCATGACACATCATCACCCAGGCCCTATTCCTTAAATTTCCGTATCCAAGGAACACAAGGATTGTGGATGGATGATTTACAACAAATTCACATTGAAGGAAAAACCAAACCACACGTTTGGGAGTCAGATCAAACTTGGATGGAAACCTTTGACCACCCACTTTGGAAAAAGTACAGTGAGGAAGCCAAGAATGCAGGACACGGGGGAATGGATTTTTTTGTCCTCAATGCCTTTGTGGAGTGCTGCAAAAACAATGAAGAATTTCCATTGGATGTCTATGATATGGCTACATGGTCAGTTATAACCCCATTGTCTGAAATGAGCGTGAAGGAAGGCGGTACAAGACAGGAAATCCCAGACTTCACCAAAGGTCAATGGAATCAACGAAAAAACACATTTAACCATAGAGCGGATTACTGATAAAGCCTGTAATTTCGCGAACCTCAATAATTACCCATCATGTCATACACATTCCAAGAAATCGAAAAAAAGTGGCAAGCCAACTGGAAGGCACAAGGCACTTATCGTGTGAAAGAAGATTCCAACAAAAAGAAATATTACATCTTGGATATGTTCCCCTACCCCAGTGGCGCGGGTTTGCATGTGGGGCATCCGCTGGGTTACATCGCCAGTGATATTTACGCGCGATACAAAAAGCACCAAGGTTTTAATGTTTTGCATCCCATGGGCTATGATAGTTTTGGATTGCCTGCAGAACAATATGCCATTCAAACAGGACAGCACCCTGCCATCACAACAGAAAAAAATATAGCGCGTTACCGTGAGCAATTGGACAAGATTGGGTTTTGTTATGATTGGGAAAGGGAAGTCAGAACCAGCTCTCCAGAATATTATCATTGGACGCAATGGATCTTTACCACCATCTATAATGCCTGGTTCAATTTAGAAACCCAAAAGACAGAGCACATTGACACACTGATTCAACATTTTGAAACCAATGGGAATTACAATGTTCAACCAGCCTGTGACGAAAAATGGCATCAAGCTCTATTGGAACTAAAAGACAACAACAATCAACCCCTCTATTTTTTCAGTGCTGATTGGGATGGTGATTTCACCGCTACTGATTGGCAAAGCATGAACGAGGACCAGCGCTATCATTTATTGATGGCGTTTCGTTTAACATACTTGGCTGACTCTATGGTAAACTGGTGTCCTGCATTGGGAACTGTGTTGGCCAATGATGAAATAAAAGATGGAGTAAGTGAACGTGGCGGACATCCGGTGGTTCAAAAGAAAATGAGACAATGGTCGATGCGCATATCTGCATTTGCGGAGCGTTTGCTCTTGGGATTGGAACAAATAGATTGGCCTGAGAACATCAAAGAAATTCAGCGCAATTGGATTGGGAAATCAGAGGGTGCTACAGCATTTTTTGATTTGGACCAACACGCAGGTCAAATAGAAATATTTACCACCCGACCGGACACCATCTTTGGCGTAAGCTATTTGACGCTTGCCCCTGAACACCCATTGGTGTCTTCTATTACAACCGCTGAACAAAGAGATGCTGTTGAACAATACGTTCAGCAAGCAGCACTAAAAAACGAAAGGGACCGCCAAGTTCAAAGCAAAGAAATGACCGGTGTATTCACAGGGGCCTATGCCATACATCCGTTGACCAACAAACAAGTCCCCATCTACATTGGTGATTATGTCTTGGCTGGATACGGGACAGGAGCTGTTATGGCAGTACCTGCAGGAGATCAACGTGATTGGGATTTTGCAAAGCATCACAACATTCCAATGGTGCTCATCTTTGAAAATCATGACGCTAGTGAATCAGCTTGCACTTCAAAAGAAGTACCATTGGTCAACTCAGATTTCTTAAATGGCCTTTGCGGAAAAACAGCATTCAATTCGGCTGTAGAAGCATTGGAAAAAATAGAACACGGCAATAAAAAAATCAACTATCGCCTGAGAGATGCTGTCTTTTCCAGACAACGCTATTGGGGTGAACCTTTCCCAGTTTATTTCAAAGATGGAAAGGCCCATATGATTGATCAACAAGAGCTCCCTGTAACATTGCCTGATGTCGATAAATATTTGCCTACTGATGATGGTGAACCACCATTGGCCAGAAGTCAATGGAAATACAAGAATGAATTTGTCATGGAATACAACACCATGCCAGGTTGGGCCGGATCTTCTTGGTACTTTTTAAGATACATGGACCCCAACAATAGCAAAACCATTGCTTCACCAGAAGCCATGAACTATTGGGGACAAGTTGATCTTTACATGGGAGGTGCTGAACACGCCACAGGACATTTGTTGTACTCCCGATTTTGGACAATGATTCTTCATGATTTGGGCCATGTGCCATTTGGAGAACCCTTTCAAAAGATGATCAACCAAGGAATGATACTTGGCAGGTCGTCACTCGTTTACAGAATAAAGGATACCAATACTTTTGTTTCTGCTGATCTTAGAAAGGAGTATCAAACACAAAGACTCTATGCCGACATCAGCATGGTGGACAATGATCAATTGGACACTGATGCTTTTAAGAATTGGTTACCTGAGTACAAGGATGCGGAATTTATTCTCAACGAAAAAGGTCAATACCTGTGCGGATTTGAAGTGGAGAAAATGTCCAAATCAAAGTTTAACGTTCAAACACCAGATGAGCTCATTGAGAAATTTGGGGCGGATACATTGCGTTGCTATGAAATGTTTTTGGGTCCTGTAGAGCAAAGCAAACCATGGGATACCAAAGGAATCAATGGTGTGCATAATTTCTTGCGCAGATTAAACCGACTATTCCAAACCGATGAAGGTCAATGGATGGTTACCCAAGAAGCAGCAGATAAAAAATCATTGCAAACTTTGCATCGCACCATCAAAAAAGTGACCGATGACCTCAATAGACATTCTTGGAATACTGTCGTTAGTACTTTAATGATTGCCGTCAATGAATGGACAGAACAAAAATGCCATCAGCAGGAAGTACTAGAATCATTGGTTATTCTGTTAAGTCCTTATGCTCCACACTTGGCGGAAGAGTTGTGGAATAAGCTTGGACATAATGATTCTGTTACCATTGCCCAATGGCCTGAAGCCATTGCATCCTATCTAGAGGACGATGTCTTTTCTTACCCGGTTTCCTTCAATGGAAAAACCAGATTCAATATTGACTTAGATGCCAACATGGATGCCAAGTCGGTGGAAGTTGCGGTGATGAGCCATGAAAAAACGGCTCATTACTTGGAAGGAAAAGCGCCTAAAAAAGTCATTGTGGTTCCCAAGCGAATCATCAATATTGTTTGCTGATTGAAAGCCGTCTTAGGACGGCTTTCTCTTTGGCGCATT
>CANNHA010000056.1 GCA_947504275.1 Flavobacteriales bacterium | reverse complement strand
CCAGCTGAGACAGTTGTTGATGTTGCTTTGGACAATAGTTTTACCTATTTGGCTACGGCTGTTGTAATGGCTGAGTTGTTACCTGCTTTAACCAATCCCTTGGCTACTTTCACTGTATTTGCTCCAACCAATGAGGCTTTTTCTTCATTGGCCTCAGCATTGGGAACTGATATCAATGGATTGTTGGCGTTGCCCAATTTAGCTGATGTTTTGACCTACCATGTTTTGGGCACAGTGGTTCCATCTTCAGCGGTGACCAATGGTGCAATTGTGCAGCCATTGAGTACAACCAATACTTTGAAATTGACTGTGACAAGCGCAGGATCTGTATTTGTCAATCAAGCACAAGTTACTTTGGCTGATGTGACTGCAGATAATGGAGTTATTCACGTATTGAATGGTGTTGTTTTACCAGTGGAGACTGTAGTCGATTTAGCAATTGATAATGGTTTCAGCACATTGACCACCGCATTGATACAAGAGGAGTTGGTTCCTGTTTTAAGCAATCCATTGGCTTCTTTCACTGTTTTTGCACCTACCAACGAGGCTTTTGACAATCTTGCCACGGCCCTGGGAACAGATATCAATGGGATTTTGGCTTTGCCTAATTTGACAGATGTTTTAACTTATCACGTTGTTGGTTCAGAGGTTTTGTCAACTGATTTGGTTGAAGGTCCTGTAACTACATTGAATGGAGAGTCCGTTTTGGTTTCTTTGACCAATGGAGTCATGATCAATAACGCCAATGTGACCATTCCAGATGTAATGGCATATAATGGTGTGGCACACGTCATTGACGCTGTATTGTTGCCTCCATCTACTGATGTATCTAGTAACAACAGTATTGAGGTAAGTGTATTCCCAAATCCGACACAAGATTTGATCAATGTTGTATACTCAGGTCAAGCTAAGTATTCACTTACTGATCTTTCTGGTAAGGTGATTGAGTCTGGTAATTTGAACGGTAATGCACAATTGGATCTTTCTAATCTTTCCAAAGGAATGTACTTGTTGTCATTGCATGGCAACAATGGTTTCAATGTTTCAACCATTGCGAAGCAATAATTGAAATGGTGTTTAGGTAAAAGAAAGGGCAATGAAAATTGTCCTTTTTTTTGTTAATCCCGTGAACATGTTCAATAATCAATTGTTATTCATTTAATTATTAATAAAAAGGCGTAACCGAAAAGCCTAAATAGAGTAGGAAACAACCAAAACCAAAACCTATGGAGCATTTAAAAATTGCTAGCGACAACTATGTTGCATTTACGTTCTTTATCGGAACAATGGCCATGATGGCCGCATCAGTATTCTTCTTCTTTGAATTAAACAACACCTCACCAAAATGGAGAACTTCCGTCTTGGTATCGGGTTTGATTACGTTCATTGCAGCAGTTCACTATTATTACATGAGGGGTTACAATTTGGAGACAGGAGATTCTCCAACGTTTTTCCGTTATGTGGACTGGATTTTGACTGTTCCATTGATGTGCGTTGAGTTTTACTTGATTACCAAAAAGGCTGGTGCCAAGGTATCATTGTTGTGGAAATTGATTTTCGCTTCATTGGTGATGTTGGTGACAGGTTACTTTGGAGAGACCATCGATAGAGGTAACAGTGTTATGTGGGGTGTTCTTTCAGGAGCTGCATATTTCTACATTGCTTACTTGATTTGGTTTGGTGAAGTTGCTACATTGGCTCAAAATGCTGGTGCGCAAGTAGCCAAAGCGACTCGCGTATTGGCTTGGTTTGTATTGGTGGGATGGGCTATCTACCCATTGGGCTACATTTTGGGTACACCAGGCGGATTGTTTGGTATCCAATTGGTATCTGATCCCGCTGCTGCTACTCACGCCATGGATATTGTTTACAACATCGCTGATGCCATCAACAAAATTGGTTTCGGTTTGGTGATTTACAGTCTCTCTAGATCAGAAGACTAATCACATTTACAATAAATCAATCGGAAAGGGACGAGGTGTTTTTTTAACCTTCGTCCCTTTTCTTTTTTAACATGAATCAATCAAATGAAAACAGTATGAGCCAAACATATGATTACATTTTTGTAGGAAATGGAGCCTCTACTGCTTTGTTGATTCATGCGATGAACCAACGCAAGCTATTCATTGGTAAGAAAGTTTTGATCTTGGATGGGGATGCAAAAACCAAAAATGATCGCACATTTTGTTTTTGGGCTGATGATAAAGAATGTATTGTTCAGGATCTAGCGCATTTGATCAAGAAATCATGGAGCACAATGGAATTGTCAAAAGGAGAGGCTGTGCCCTTGGATCCTTTTCGATACCATTTTATTTCAGGATTGGATTTGTATGATGCTACCAGAGAAATCATTCAGAATGAAAAATTAGAAATTATTCATCACCACGCCGATATTGTAGCCTCCAATAGCAAAGGAAAATATGTCATCGCAAACGGTGAGCAATATTTTGCCCAGCATGTTTTTGATTCACGCCCGCCCAAGTATTTTGAGCCAAAGAACCAAGAGGTTTTTATGCTTCAGAGTTTTGTGGGTTGGTTTATACAAACCGAGCGACCGATTAAAAATGCTGATTTGTTTCGATGGATGGATTTTGATGTTGTACAGAATGACTACACCCAGTTCATGTATGTTTTGCCATTTGATTCGCACAATGTCCTGGTTGAGCTAACCCGTTTTGGTAAGGAATCACTGACGGATGATGATGCGTTTCCTATGCTTCATGAATACATTGAAAAACATTTTGGGGATTACAAAATCAAGGAAACTGAATTGGCGGCGATACCCATGACCAATTGCGCCATGTCACACAGTGATCGAAAAGGGGTTACCTTGTTGGGCGCAAGAGCAGGAATGTTAAAACCCACAACTGGCTATGCTTTCAAGATGATGCATGATCAGGCCATGCGTATTGCGAATGATATTGAAAAGCAAGATAAAGAATTGTTGTCTTTTAAGTCTATTTCAAAAAGGAAAGTCAAGCGTCGTTTTGAATTTTACGATGCGCTATTGCTCATTGTGTTGACCCGCTGGCCACAAGTTGGAAAAGATTTATTTAGCGCTTTGTTGCATAAGGTTTCTTTGCCAATGTTAATGCGATTTTTGGAGCACAAAACTACTCTTAAAGAGGAGTTAAACATATTCTATCAATTGCCCTGGCGACCATTTCTAAAGGCTCTGGTTGTTTGGGGTGGAAAGTACTATCGGCAACTGGGTATTTTTGTTTACTTGATGGTCATTGCTTTTTTTAGTCCAGACAAAATTTGGATTGATTTCTTCTCGTTGGGAATTCTATTGTTAGGGCTTATTGCCATTGGAATTCCACATGGTGCTTTAGATCATTTGGTGGAGTCTTGTGTTTTTGGAACCAAACGTTTCTTCAATTTCTTGGGTCTTTACCTGCTAATGATGGGTTTGATGGCCACGATTTGGATGTTTCATCCTACGCTAGCGTTGCTTATTTTCCTGATCTATTCAGCCATTCATTTTGGTCAAACGGACGGAATAGAGTGGGGGATGTCCAACATTGTTTCTTGGATGTGGGGCGGTACTTTGCTCTTTTATATTCTAGGTTCACATCAAGGAGAGGCTTCAGTAATTCTATCTGCCATGGGATATTCGGGAACCATTCCTTATGCAAATGGTTTTATCCTTATTCCTTGGTTTTTGATGGCATGGTACTACAAACAGCGGTCTATGTTCATTACCCTAATTTGGTTGAGCTTAACAGCAATGGTTCCATTGATTTACGCTTTTGGACTCTATTTTATCTTTCAACATAGTGCATTGGGTTGGGGGCACTTGCGACAAAGATTAAAGCTGACCCATTTTCAAATGTGGAAACAATCTCTGGTCTTTCAATTGGGCGCATGGATTTTCTTATTGGTTTATATGTATTATTGGCCATTGAATTCAATGAACAATCAAGTAGGCTGGAGTGTTTTTTTTATTTTTTTATCCAGTTTAAGTTTTCCTCATGTTTTGGCTATGTTGCGTTTTTACAATCGGAATGCAGTTACCAAGATCTAGGATTTGAATATGTATCATATGCGTTGGACAGCAAAAGATTTAGTCACTTTGGAGCGCCGTTACCGCGGCAACTTGATCAATTCAATTGGTGGATACAAAAGTTTGCATCTCCTAGGTACCATTAGTCCTCAGGGGAATCACAACTTGGCCACCTTTAGTTCTTATTTTCATATCGGTGCTGATCCAGCGCTTTGCGGGATCGTTATTAGACCTGCTGAGAATGCGGAAAACACTTTGGGAAATATCCTAAACACCAAGTATTACACATTGAATCATGTGCTTCCTGAGTTTTACGAAAAGGCTCATCAATGCAGTGCCAAGTATCCAACGGGAGTTAGTGAATTTGAAGCCGTTTCACTCACGCCGCAATTTATTAATGAGATTGAAGCGCCATTCGTTAGCGAGAGTAAAATTAAATTGGGTTGTGAGTTGGTACAAAAAATAGACATTGCATTAAATGACACCACCATAATCATTGGACGAATCATTTACTTGGAGGCGCCGGATGATTGTTTGATGAAAGATGGATCGATTGATTTGAATGCTGCTCAATCCGTTACATGCAGTGGGTTAGACACTTATCACGTCGCACAATTGCTGGGTAAATTGCCCTATGCTAAATCTCCGAAATAAGTTCCACTGAACATCACTTAGTCATCCCTCACACCTTCATCCCTTCATCCCTTCATCCCTTCATCCCTTCAGGTATTCAATAAACGCTTTTGATCCTAGCACTTTGACATCCTCTTTCATTCCTTTGACAAATCTTGCAGGTGCCATAAAACCTTGCACTTTGATTTTGAGATGGTATTTGTCTTTTTTGACAATTCGTGCGATGCACATGGGGTATTCTTCTTTTAAAATGAGATAAGCTCTGAGATTCATGGACAGTTCAATAACTTTATTGGCTTGGTCTCCTTGAAAACCAAAAGCATCAGGTGGTCTGAACTCGTGTTTTGATTCGTGAGCAAATTTCTTTTCTAGCAATACGACGTTACCCATGCGCTCTAGATTGAAGAATTTGCAGCGTTGCGTCAGGGGCTCAAAAGCTGCAATGGATCTATAGTTATCAGTGAAGCAAATAGGTTCGATAACTCGATCAGAGATGGAGAGGCTATTGGCGGAGGCGTATTGTTCAATTTTGATTTGTTTCTTATCGATGATTGCATGACTGATGGTTTCTACCCATTGCCCAATTTGAGCTTGAACAATCAAGTTGGTGTTTAAGGGATCGTCATGAAGATGAGCCAATTTTTGAAGGATACTGGCATTGAGTTGTACTTTTTTACCACTGGTTTGAACAAGTCGTTTCAGGTATCGAGCTTCTTGTGAAGTGAATGTAGGAGTATCGAATGATGACTCAGCATTCAAAGCGTAACGGTTGTTGTCATCGCGAACAACATCAAATCCCAGATCTTTTAGCATATCCAAGTACCGGTATACGGTTCTTTCAGAGGCTTCAAGACGTTTGGCGATGCTGCGTATGGGTTTGGACGGTTTTGATTTCAAAAAATGAATCAGTTGAAAAACCCTATAAATTCTGTTTTGATTGAACATGATAAAAAATCTTGACAAATAAAGTCAGAATCATAATACCAAAAGCGACATTGACCTTATATGACAAAGAAAGTAGTTTTCTTTGTCAAAATAAAAAATTGTAATCAAAACCTACGGTTGAAGTTAAAGTGGAAAAATGTGAGAAGGAATTGTCAAAAGAGTAAACGCTCGGTTATGTTGAAATGGCGAACATTCTTATAACGTTAATTCCGCGGCGACTTTGCCGTAGGCCTTTCCCCATACCCCGGATAGCAGTGGAAAGCCTTTTTGCAAAGCAAAAAGCTTGAAACGGATAGCCGGATTAGGTCCAAGAAGAAAATTGGGTGATAGTGTTGTCTTCAAAAAATATGGTGTCGATTGAAATTGTTTTTCATCTTTAACTTCTCGCGAAGTCCATCAAATCTTGGTAGTCATGGAGATCTGCTTTCTTCAAAGCGGCCAAATACTTTGTTCTGGCGGAATCATGCTCGGATAATGGTGAGTGGCCCCAGGTGAAGTGGGGTAGGCCAAATATTTTTTCAATGATAAGATCAGCCATAACGCGGCTATGTCTTCCATTTCCGTTGGGAAAACAGTGGATACATACCAAGCGATGCTTGAATCGAATGGCTATTTCATCTGGCGAAAAGGTGGCGTTGGAGATCCAATATTGGGAGTCATCCAATAATCGTTTCAGCTCAGTGCGGATCAAATATTGCGGGACTCCTAAATTCTTTTCACTTGTTCTAAATTTTCCCGCCCATTTCCAAACTTCTCCATACATTTTGGCGTGCAGTTTTTTTATAAAGGATTCGGTTAGCAATTGTTGTGCTGTGAGCCGCTGCGAAAACAGCCAGACCATCGCGTGCTCAATATTGTGTTGTTCAAATTCATTGAGTTCGCCTTGTGTGGTGATGGTGAGAATTTTGAGTCCCTCGCTTTCTTCTTCATTGATGGGGGTTTGTCCAGAGGTATATGTCTGTTTTAATCCCATAATGCTTTGGGCAATTGGTGCATGATTTCTTTTGTGCGCTCTTCGATGGCCTTGTTCAATCTTTGATACGATACCGCTTGGTCTTCGAGATTCATATTGTGGGATGTGCGCATGACGATGTCGGTAGCCATTTTCCGGGCCTTTTCTTCCACCAAATGAACCACGCTTCCTCCTTTGGGAACAAATCCATACACCAGCTCCATGTCCAAAGCTTTGGCTACATCATTCAAGGCGGATAATGTTATTGACCCAGTGCTTTCTCTTTTCTCTAAATGTTGGACGCTTTGCTTGCTTACCCCTAATTTTCTGCCCAATTGCTCCATGGACATACCGAGGGATGTACGAATTGTTTTCACCCAGCCCATAGCTGGTCGAATAGATAGTTTGGCAGCTTCGAAAGCAGACAACTTTTGATCCAGTTGAGCAAGGTATAATTTTTTGTTTTTCACGATTTGGTGATTCGATTATTGCAATAAAAGTAATGCTAAAGTTTTACTAAATAAATATTGAAGTAAAATTATAGTTTTACATTTGAAAATTGGAAGTAAAAAAATCCCCGGGATATACCCAGGGCTTTTCAGTGACACCGTAGGGAGTCGAACCCCAAACCTTCTGATCCGTAGTCAGATGCTCTATCCAATTGAGCTACGGTGCCATCGCTTAATGCGGGTGCAAATATAAGGTTTAATTTCACTCTCACAAATTTTTTTCCGTAGTTTCGTCCTCATGACTCGCTCATCTTTATCTTGGTCGTTTACCTGGTTCTTGACCTTGATTTTAGGACTCTTGATCCTGTATTGGCATCAAAGATTTGCCCTTGCACCTCATATTTTGCCTGATTCTCCGCATCTGAAGGAATGGCCCATTTCTCAGCGATTGTCCATTGATACAACGTTGAATATTGCCTTTATTGGAGATTCTTGGATTCACAATGGAGAAGTTGGGCACTTTGTTGAAGAAGGTTTGAAAGCTGCTGGAAGGAATGCAGACGCAAAGTCTTATGGATTCTGCGGAGCCACCTCTAAAGACTTGTACCAAATGATCACCCAGCCATCTCCTTTGTCCCATTTTGCAAAACAGAATTGGGAGTATGTCGTTGTTGTTATTGGTGTTAATGATGCCTCAGGTCAATATGGTCCTGATTTCTATGCTCAACATACGCTTTGGATTGCAGAACGTATCATAAGTATGGGGGCTTTTCCCATCATTGTTGAGCTGCCCACTTTTGCTATTGAGGAATCTACTGCTTTGTTTCCTTGGATCAAGCAAATAAGGAATCATTTCTTTGCCTGGTGGCAGGGTTGTGAGGTCAACAATATTTCTTGCTATCGCGATGCACTGGAGCAAAAAATCAATGAGAGTGTATTAAAAGACAACATTCGAATAGTCGATTTTGATTCTGTTTGTTCTCAATATGCCAGTGATCAAGATTTGTATCGCGACTTTTTTCACCTCAACCTCAGGGGAAATCAAAAACTTGCAACAGCGATTGTGGCCTCGATAGCGGAGAGATAAGTTTTATTTGGCTTTTAGTGAAAATTTGACCTTGAAAGCCAATGTGCCTCCTTGCTCAGCCTTATAATTGGTATGCCAATAGTTATTGAAGACGTACAAGTACAATTGCTCGATGGATTGCGGTTCACGTTTCCAAACTTTAGCCCCCATGTCTTGTTTTTCGTCTATCGGTTGGCCTATTTCAATCAAAGGCAAATCGTTGCTTTCTATTACCCAGTTATACTCCAAGTAATGGAGGACAATACTTCCCTCACTGCAAATAAATTCTCGGTTGGATCCTGGAAGTTGACTGGTTGGATACTCCAATTGTGTTGTACCATAGGTCAACCGTTCTGCATTGGCATTGGTGCTCAGTAAGAAATGCAATGATTCTTTTTCGAGCGTAGAGTCTTTTTCAAGCTTGACACTGATTTCAATCTCACCGGCTTTCTTGTTCAAGCGGTATTCCCAGTCTGCTGTCATTTGACCAATGTCCGTATTCCACTCGCCATGAACTTGAATATTTTGCAAGCTGTCATTGTCTGTTTGTGATGGAATGGTAATGGTTGGAAAACAATACTTGGTTGGATTAATTCCTATGCAATAAACAGGGGAGAAAACAGGAAGATATTCAAGATTCATCATGAATCTTTCAAATATTGGACCCATGCTGGTTGGCTTTTCAATGGGGATTGTCTGGGTGAACATTGACTTTTCATTATTCAATTTCAATCCACTAATTCCTCCAGTCACTGGGTTAATGTACATGAATTGAATGGGAATGATTTTGCCATGATTCAAATTAGATTCTCTTTCTCTTTCTCTTTCTGTTTCTGAATACCGATTGATTACTTCCTCAATCTCTTTCAACTTTCGTTTAGCTTCGGTCAAAAATGATCTTTTGTAATGCCATTGCTGGGTAGTAAATGGCGAATAAGGATCTGAAATACTGCACCATGATCCCCATGTATGCTCATGGTAAAGCACGATATCCCGATGAATGGAGTAAAAGTCAATGAAGGGCGATTTGTCTCTTTCAGTGTTGTTCCATCGCTCTTCCAATTGCAATAGCTTTTGCACCACCTGTCTAATCTCTATTTCTTCTTTTGCAGTGGACAGTGCGCCATCTTCCCAGTACGGCGAAATTTCACCGCCATATACATGAGCTATGGCCTCATCGTTTTTCTCCATTTTAAAGTAAAGTTGGTCCAATGAGGCAATGGAGAGGGTAGGGCTGCTGTATACATTGTTCCAATTTTGAACAAAGGTGTGCAAGGTAGTGTCCACTGGGCCGTTGTCTGCATTTTTGGTGTAACGCAATTGCACAAGACCAAGCGGATATTCTTTAGCAGTCAATTCATCTGCATATTTGGCAATGCGCTTTTCCCATTGAAACTGTTTCTCATTGTCCTGAATATTGTGAAAATAAGAGTAGCCTTTTCCAGCAGTCCACACCAAAACTTTTTCTTGGGAGGTTTTATTGGGATGCCAATAAAAATAAGTATCTCCAGTTTGTTCAATCACGCTACCAACGCGATCTCCATGATCCGTATGTTTTTCAACATAATTGGGCCCCAGGGAAAGGAATGGAATTTTATTTTGAACGTAATTATTTAGCGCTGAATAAGTAATCCCTGGGATGTCGGTGATCATCGCATTTCTAATATCCCTTCCAGTAATCGATTGAAGCTTCTGTGCATATTCCAATGTCCATGGCAATTCTTTTGGATGGCACAGCCCATTGAGAATATTGGCATAATTGGCGGATAGAACCAAATTTCCACTTTTGACATAAAATACAAACTGGTATTTCTCCTGGTCGCTGGCCACTTTCATAAAATTTTCTACCGCCCACAATGATTCTATGTGCCAATACACCTCTTGACTTTCAGCCTTTGCTTTTTCAATCCATCTCATGGCGGACCGAATATTCTTGGTTTGAATTCTTTCTACCTCCGTTTGGTGATGAGAGTAACCAATGTCATTGTGACTGTGGTGAATGATATTCATCTCGTAATGCTTGTGGGGCATTACTTCCAAAAGAAAAATCTTAAAAGGAGATTCAAAATCTTTGTGATAATGCGTAATCAGGAGGGTATCCACTCCGCTAAACGATTTGGGATAAGATGGGATACTCAATAAATTGTATCCTGGATTAAGCGATAAAATGGTGTCTATATTACTGCTGCTCAAGCGAATTTGAATCGATTCCTTTTCAATATTGTTGGCGCTGATTTGCATGCATCTTCGTTCTCCTTTTCTGTAAATCAAAGAAGTGGCTTGACAATTCACTTCTAATTGTGGCACATATTGAAATACCATCATCCAATCTCTGCTGATGACTTGAGAAGTTCCAAAAATCTCGAATAGTGCTTCTTCCTTGACTCTTTCACTGGGCACTGAAATAATCAAATGCCCAAATGCATCACCGTTGATGTCATATTCCAAAATGTCAAACACAACAGAAAATTCGTTGTCTTGATATACAACCATTGGTCCAAGGTTTTTTTGTTTGGCCTTGGTCGTCATGGTGCAGAGGAGTTGACCATTCAGATAAATATCAAAATTTCGATCTCCACCACTGGTCCCGCTGGAGTGACCCATCAGGAATTCAAATGTGCTGCGTTCACCTTGTATCGAAGGCAATTGTCCCTTAAATCTTATCGGTGATTCTCCATCGCATCGGGTCAACAAGGCCATAGGCGCAAACTCATGATAGGGAGAGAAGTATTGAATATCCTCTCCATCCACTTTTTCTTTGAAGAACAATCGCTCTTGCCCGTAATGTAACATGGGCAAGAAAAGGATGCCCATCAGAAATAGCAGTTTATCAATGGCCATTCTCCAATAGAAACTGAGTCATCTTTTCAAACAAATGCAATCTTGTTTTTCCTCCTGATATACCATGATTCTTGTTGGGGTAAGAGAAGAAGTCAAATGGCTTATTGGCTTGAATCAAAGCATCCGTAAAGTCCATCGCATTTTGATAATGAACATTGTCATCAGCGGAGCCATGCACCAACAAGAACGGACCATTCAACATCTTGGCATAGTTCACAGGTGAATTGTCCTCATATCCGCTTTTATTCTCTTGCGGCGTGCGCAAGAAGCGCTCTGTGTAAATGCTGTCATAATATTTCCAATTGGTTACCGGAGCTACAGCAATACCGGCGTGAAAAACATCTGCTCCTTTGGTCATGCACAAAGAGGTCATGTATCCACCAAAACTCCATCCTTGCATGTTGATGCGGTTGGCATCCACATTGGGAAAGTCCGCCAATAGTTTAGCTGCTCCTATGAAATCTTCGGTTTCCAATTTGCCCAATTGCAAGTAGGTGGCATGTTTAAAATCACGTCCACGGAATTGTGTTCCTCTTGGATCCACGCTGACCACAATGTAACCCTGTTGCGTCAAAAGTTGATGCCACAGATAGTTGCGACCTTCATACATGTCCATCACCGTGTTTCTTCCAGGCCCGCCATAAATCACAAACACAACTGGATATTTTTTGGACCTGTCCATATTCTCGGGCATCATTATCCATGCATTTAAGGTATGTCCTTGCGGAAGGGTGAAGGTTGTGAATTCTTTTTTGCTGCTGCAATATTCAGCAAGTGTAGATTTCAATTTTTCATTCGCCACCAACGTTCTCAACATTGATCCTGTCTCATTGTGCAAGGTGATGGTGGAAGGTTGATTGGCATTGGAGTGGGTGATGATACAATACTTCATGCCCTTGCTAAAGCTCGCATCATAAGTTCCGCCATCATACTTTTTTCCCATCCAATACTCATTCTTTCCTTTTAGATTCACACGCTGAATGCTTTTACCCAGTGTTTTTTCAGTGGAAGAGAAGTAAACATTGTTTTTTTCATCCAATCCATAAACCTCAACCACCTCCCAATCTCCTTGGGTCAATTGCTTTTTCAGTTTTCCGCTATTGTCATAGTGATACAAATGCTGAAATCCGTTTTGTTCGCTGGTAATGATGAATCCTTCCTGATTGTTTAAAAAGTAAAAGTTGTCATTAACATCAATGTAGGTTTTGCTGCTTTCTTGGTACAAAGTTTCAGCTGTTGGAATATTACTCCCTTTGCTCAAAGCATTTTGAATATTGTATCCAACAATGTTCAATTCATTTTGCAAGCGATTCATTTGGTAAACAAACAATCGATAATCTGTCGGATGCCACTTGAAACGAGGGATATAGGTATCTGATTCTTTTCCAGAAAATACATTCACCGTATTGTGTGTGGTCAGGTCATATACATGTGCCGAAACCTGGCTGTTCTTTTCACCTGCCTTGGGATATTTGAATGTAACTCGTTCAGGATACAATTGGCCGTACAAATCCATTCCGTATTCAGGAACTTCCGTTTCGTTGAATTTCAAATAAGCAATGGCCAAACTGCTCGGGCTCCATTGATAGCCCTGCACCAAAGCAAATTCCTCCTCGTAAACCCAATCTGTAGCGCCATTGATGATGGTATTCCATTGGCCATCTTGGGTTACTGCTGTTGTTTCATTTCTATTGATATCGAAGATAAAGATGTTGTTATCATATACATAAGCCACTTTGGTTCCATCAGGACTAAAACTAGCCAAGCGGGTTTTGTTTTTCTCTCCTGCAATCAAAGCTTGAGTCTTGCCGGTGCTCAAATCATGGATGAAGTAGGTGGCATAATAACTGTATCTGTACAACGCCTCTTCCTTGGTTTCAATCAATATTTTCTTTTCATCTGCGCTGAAGCTATAACCACCAAATCCAGTCTCAGCATTTTTAAAAATACTCACCGACGAAGCGATTAGCCCAACTGAATCTCCTGTCGCATAGCTGTACTTGACAATATAGTCTCCTAATTTCTTGTTGCTCTTTTGCAAGGTGTAGTGCAGTCCATCGTTCATGCTGGGACCTTGCTCAAAGCGCTCGCTGGCAAAGGTGCTGCCTGTCCAAATCAACTCGTTGGTTAGTTTTTTCTGTCCCATGACCCATACAGATTGGGTCAAAATCAATGTCGTTAAAATTAAATATCTCATGTTCATAGCTTCTTATGCGAATATAAGGTCAATTGCCCCATTGCGGTATTTTTGGGCTATGTCAAAAGACTATAAAAGAATTGATTCTGCAGACGTTGAATTTTTTCGTTCCTGTATAGGTGAATCGTCCGTTCACATTGATGAGGAGGTGCTCAAGCGTTATGGTTCGGACGAAACAGAAGACCTTTGTTTTCCACCGCATATTGTTTTGCAACCTTCATCCACAGAGCAAGTGGCTGCTATCATGTCGCATTGTAACCAACAGAAAATCTGCGTTACCCCTATAGGCGCGCGCACCGGTTTGAGTGGAGGTGCATTGTCCATCCATGGTGGGGTGGGGCTGAGCATGGAGCGCATGAACAAAATTCTGAACATCGATGAAAAGAATGGACAGGTCACCACTGAACCGGGAGTAATCACCCAAGTATTGCAAGATGCATGTGCCGAAAAAGGATGGTATTATGCACCTGATCCTTCAAGCAAAGGTTCGTGTTTTATAGGTGGTAATATCGCGGAGAACGCAGGTGGTGCGCATGCGGTGAAGTACGGAGTGACCAAAGATTTTGTTTTGAATCTGGAAGTCGTATTGCCCAATGGCGATATTATTTGGACCGGAGCCAATACACTGAAAAATTCAACAGGTTATCATTTAACACAACTCATGGTAGGCAGTGAAGGCACCTTGGGTGTAATTACCAAAGCGGTGTTAAAATTGTTACCCTTGCCCAAACATCAACTGTTGATGTTGGTCCCGTTTTATCAGGCAGAGCAGGCATGTCAGGCTGTGAGCGCTATTTTTCAGGCGGGCATCATGCCCAGTGCATTGGAATTCATGGAGCGCGATGCGATTGATTTTGTCCTACAATTTTTGGACGATGTTGTTGTTCCCATTGAAGAAAAAGTACAAGCGCATTTGTTGATTGAAGTAGATGGGAATTATCCTGAGGTATTGATGCAAGACTGTGAGCGCATCATGGAGGTGTTGTCGGCTTTTGATTGCGGCGATCCATTGTTGGCTGAAGATGATGCTCAGAAAAATCAATTGTGGAAGATGCGCCGAAAAGTGGCAGAGGCTGTAAAGTCGCATTCGGTTTATAAAGAGGAAGATACTGTTGTTCCCCGTTATCAATTGCCTGCTTTGCTCAAAGGAGTGAAAGAAGTTGGTGCTAAATATGGTTTCCGATCCATTTGTTATGGACATGCTGGAGATGGAAACTTGCACGTTAACATTGTAAAGGATGCGCTGACAGACGAGCAATGGAACAACATGTTGCCCAAGGCCATCACGGAGATTTTTACCATCACGCGATCATTGGGAGGTACATTGAGCGGGGAGCATGGAATAGGTTATGTGCAGAGGCCTTATATGCATTTGGTATTTAATGCAACAGAATTAATGGTGATGAAGGGAATCAAATCGGTTTTTGACCCGCAAGGCATTCTCAATCCATCAAAAATATTACCATGAGAATTGCCATCATTGGAGCAGGAGCTGCGGGATATTTTACGGCTTTGCAATTGCAAGAGTGTTTGCCAGAGGCGGAAGTGAAGTTGTATGAAAAGGCAACTCCATTGGCCAAGGTTAAAGTGAGTGGAGGTGGAAGATGCAATGTGACACATGCTTGTTTTGAACCGGAAGAGTTGATCAAGTATTACCCACGAGGGGGCAAAGAATTGTTGGGTCCCTTTCATCATTTCCAGCCTGGCGATACCATTGCATGGTTTGCGGATCGGGGAGTGGAATTGAAAGTAGAAGAGGATGGAAGAATGTTTCCCATTACAGACAAGTCACAAACCATTATTGATTGTTTTATAGAACAACTGCATCCTGGAGTATTGGTCAACATCGGCGTAACGAAATTTGAACCCATCGATCAGCAATGGAGATTAACGCTGGACAATGGGCAAGAGGAAATCTTTGATCGCCTAATTGTCACTGCAGGCAGCAGTCCCAAAATGGCGCAGGCCTTGAAGAGTTTGGGCATCAGCATGGTGGATGCAGTTCCTTCGTTGTTTACATTCCACATACCAGATGAGACTTTGCAAGCCTTGTCAGGATTGGCTTTTCAGGCAGAGGTTGAATTGGATGGGGCACCTTGGGCAACGGACGGTCCTATGCTCATCACGCATTGGGGAGCTAGCGGACCTGCAGTTTTGAAGATGAGTGCATGGGCGGCAAGGTGGATGGCAGAGCGGAAATATCAGGCGGAGATGATATTGAATAGCCTACCACAATGGAATAGGGAGACCGTCAAGCAACAGTTGATGGAGGTCCGTAAGGCCAGTGCCAAGAAGCAGGTCATCAATGCGCATCCTCCAGGTGTGACCAACCGATGGTGGAATTTCGTTGTACAAAAGCACAACAAGGAGAAAGACAAATTGTGGGCCGATGTGACCAATGAGGCCATTGAAAGCTGGACAGATCTATTAACCCAGATGCGTTTACCAGTCAATGGCAAGTCGACCTTTAAGGAGGAGTTTGTCACCGCTGGAGGAGTTGATTTGCGCAGCATAAATTTCAAGACGATGGAAAGCAAGGAGCAGAAGAATTTGTATTTTGCGGGGGAGGTGTTGGACATTGATGCGGTTACAGGAGGATTTAATTTTCAGGCAGCTTGGACAACGGCAGTAATTGCAGCGCGCGGCATAGCCAAATCATTTTCTTGAAAATAATTTGCGTAACAACGGATTAACAATGTATATTTGCACTCACAACATTGCGGGGTGGAGCAGTTGGTAGCTCGTTGGGCTCATAACCCAAAGGCCACAGGTTCGAGTCCTGTCCCCGCTACTAGAAAAAGCCAATCAGAAATGATTGGCTTTTTGCATAAAAAAGCGTTGAATGCTTGCATTCAGAAGCTTTTGAAATGCAAAAAGAAAATGGCGATAGCCATTTGGCTTTTTCTAGTAAAGCCACCCCAAATAGGTCCATCGAGCGAAGCGAGATATTCCTGATCGTCTAGAGGATTGCATTCAAAAGCTTTAGAAATGCAAAAATCGATATTTTACCAAACCCCTCCCCAACTTTTGGTATTGATCCATTTTCTGCCACTCCAAAGACCTTGAAAACAAAGGGATTCTTCGGAAAAAATAATTCACATAACGAGTTAGATAACCCCTTTGTGACGGGGCAATCCATAATCCTTTTGGAAAGACTGTTTTCTGTAATTTCAATTTAGTCTCCAGGTCTGAAGAATCCCAATAATGATGTAATTTTTAGCTTTCAATTTTGGGAGCTTTAGCTTCCTTGATACCTGATTCAAATTGAACATCTAAACCATGAGATACAGTTTTAGTATCTTCATAAACATCAAATTTAACAGCCTTTCCCCATT
>CANNHA010000055.1 GCA_947504275.1 Flavobacteriales bacterium | reverse complement strand
TTCAAACTCATGTGCCACAATGGCTACACTGGCTTGGGTTTGATAAATAAAAGGTGTATATTTTGGATTGGATAAAAAAGTGAGAGAACCCATTTTCCCTTCCTCAATCTTGGACAATTGGCTCACATCAACATCTGCGCCCTCCAATGTCCCTTGGAGCATCATGGCGATTTGAGAGGCTTTGAATTTCATGCGATACGAAAGTAGTAAAATAAATCAATCGAGACGTCCACCAATTCCCTTTATCAAGTCATAAAAATTGGGAAAAGATTTACTCACAGACTCTGCCGTGTGAATGGTCAACGCAGCACCCGCAAGTCCCATAACCGTTAATGCCATGGCCATTCGGTGGTCATGATGGGCATGAACATGGGCCGTTTGTATCAACTTGGGATAAACTTTCAATTCATCACCTCTGATGACTGTGTTCACTCCCATCTTGGACCATTCATGTTGAATGGCCTTGGCTCTGTTGCTCTCCTTGTCTGCCAAACGGTGAACACCTTGAATGGTGGAGGGACCATCGCCAAAAACAGCTAGTGTTGCCAATATTGGGAAAAGGTCCGGACAATCGTTGGCATCAAAATCAAACGATTTGATTTTGGATTGGAATACCAAATAACCTGAACTCGTTTTTTCAACCCGAACACGGGCCAAAGACAAAACTTCTAAAATGGCTTGATCCGCCTGCGGAATTTCAGTGGAAAGTCCTTTGATCAGAAGTCCTTCTTCTGCACAAAGTGCTGCAGCAACAAACAAAAAAGCGGCACCACTCCAATCGCCATCCACTTCAATAATTTGGGGCTGATATTTCTGACCTCCGCTAACTGCATATCCCTGTTCTACAACCTCAATGTTAACACCAAAAGCACGTGCCACAGCAATTGTGGTATCCACATATCCCTTGCTAGGCACATTTTCCAGCTCCAACTCTACCCCTCTTTTGGTCACAGCGCCAGCCAACAACATTCCGGTAATGAATTGACTAGAATGAATGGGGGCGGAAATAATCTTTCCTCCCAGCAATGGACCTTGAATGCGAGCAGGCAAAGTTTCATTTTTCAAAACGATCTTCACATCCAACATGGTCAACCATTCCTCCATGGTTTTCATGGACCTTTTGTTCAGTGTTCCAGCACCCTCCATTTCAATCTCCTCATGCCACAAGGCAATGATTGGTCCAAACATCCTTGCTGCCAAACCGCTCTCGCCAACTGACAATCGATCTTTGGGCATTCTAATATCAGCCTGAAAATTGAAGGGATAACCTCCACGAATCAACAACTTTCCGTTGTCATTTTTTACAACAGCACCCAATTGCCGTATTACCTCCAATGCATTGTTGCAATCATCAGAGTTGGGCAATCCCTCAATAGAGGTTTCCCCATTGGCCATTAAAGCACAAGCCAAAATGCGTTGCCCGATGCTTTTGCTTCGTGGAACCTGGACCTCGCCCTTGATTGCAGATGGGTATACCGTTACCTTCATTTATGAGCAAAGTAAATGCTCGCAATGCCCCCGGATAATGAAATAATTTGAACTTTTGAAAAGCCTACTTTGGATAAAATAGCTTTGAAAGCTTCTCCTTCTGGAAAAGCATCAACACTTTCTGGCAAATAGGAATAGGCACGACTATCTTTTGCCAACCAATTTCCAATCTTGGGCATTAAAAATTTGAAATAAAAACCAAAGAGTTGCTTTATCGGAAATCGCTTGGGTTTGGAAAATTCAATAATCGCAATAACACCATTGTCAGCCATTACCCTTCTCATTTCAGAAAGTCCCTGCTCCAAGTTTTCAAAATTTCGAACCCCAAATGCAACTGTAACAGCATCAAAAGTCTTATCTGAAAAAGGCAAATTCTCTGAATCAGCCTTATTGAATCGAATAATATTTTCCAACTCTTGAGCCACCACTTTTTTCCTTCCCACATCCAACATTCCTTCACTGATGTCTATACCCGTAATGGAATCCACTTCCTTGTATTGCTTGGCCGTCAGAATAGCAAAATCACCAGTACCTGTAGCCACATCTAGAATTCGCTTTGGATGGTATTGTTTGATCATGCGTATAGCCCGCTTTCTCCAAAGAATATCTATCCCCAAGGAAAAAAAGTGATTCAAAAAATCGTACTTGTGTGCAATGTTATCAAACATCGCTTCAACTTCTTCTTTCTTACTTCCTTGGTTGTAAGGCTTAACTACTGGATTGGACATGTGACAAATTTACAACGTCACCTCCTTAACAAATTAAATTTCTTTGTAAAGCATCTCACGCGTAATAGGAACTACGCCTACCTTTTCGCAAACCAAACCCCCAGCTAGATTGGACAATTGGGCGATCTCATCTTTTGAAGCTCCTGCGGATAGCGCCAATGAAGCCACCGCTATCACAGAATCGCCAGCTCCTGAAACATCCACAATCTTCCTCACATGAGCCGTTTCTTGGAATAAATCACTTCCATCCCAAATGGCAATGCCATATTCCGACAATGTTACCATACTCATTTTGGCCTGTAACGATTGACTTAGGGTATTCAACGCATCTCGAACAGACATTGTATCTTTTGGGTTCACATAAATCTTCAATCCCTCTTTGAGTTCTTTCAAATTGGGCTTAAACAAGGTGCAATGGGTATAAGACAGGAAATGATCCTTTTTTGGATCGACGGTAGTGGGAATGTTGAGGGATTGCGCTAGGTGGATGACTTGTTCAATAACTTGGGGCGTTAGCACACCTTTGTTGTAGTCCTCTAAGACAATCACATTGGGCTTGAACGAATGAACGGCTTCATTAAAAGCTTTCAACAAAAGATTTTCTTCGTTGTCATTTAAAGCAAATGTCACTTCCTCATCGATGCGCACCAAATGGTGACCAGCGGCAATAACGCGGGTCTTGACAGTTGTTGGACGATCATCGGACTCTATCAAAGCCTGGGTATCGATTCCATTTTCCGCAAACAAATCCAAACAACGTTTTCCGTTATTGTCATTTCCGACTACTGAACAGATGGCAACTTTAGCCTCCAATGCCATTGCATTCAACGCCACATTGGCTGCCCCTCCCAAACGATAATCCCATTGATTGACTGCCACCACTGGCACTGGAGCCTCCGGAGAAATGCGATCTACTTTACCCCAACAATATGCATCAATCATGACATCGCCAATGACCAGAATGCGCTGATCAGGAAATGCGTCTACTATCGTCTTCAATCTGTTGTTCATACTAGTCCTGTAATGCAGCCAATCCGTTCTTAAAACGCAACATGGCTTCTTTCAATAACTCATCACTGGTGGCATAGGAAATTCGAATACAATTGGGATCTCCAAACGCTTCTCCAGTCACCAATGCTAACCGATGCTCCTCTAACAAATAAATGCACAAATCTTGTGCGGTTTCGATGCGCTTACCGTTGTATTGTTTGCCCAAATAAAATCTGATATCTGGAAAAAAATAAAACGCACCTTCGGGCAAATTGATTTTGATATTGGGGATATCCTTCAACAAATCAAAAACCAAATCTCTGCGGTGACGGAAGGTTTTTACCATATCTGCAACAACACTAGGATCTGCTTGCACCGCCGCTTTGGCTGCCATTTGCGCAATGCTATTGGCTCCCGAAGTCACTTGACCTTGCATTTTGTTGCAGGCATCGGTAATCCATTTAGGAGCGGCCAAATATCCAATCCTCCATCCGGTCATGGCAAAAGCTTTGGAAACACCATTTACAGTGATGGTGCGCTCCCACATGCCATCAATGGCGGCCATGCTCACGGGTCTTTCACCAAAATGAATCAATTCATAAATTTCATCACTGATGATGTACAAACCTGGATACTCCAAAATAACATTGGCAAAAGACTGCAATTCTTCATGAGAATAGACAGATCCAGTGGGATTACATGGAGAGGAATAAATGATCAAACGTGTTTTATCCGTGATCGCATTCTTCAATTGATCAGCGGTAATTTTATAATCGTTCTCCACACCGGCAGGTACTTCCACGACAACTCCTCCCACCATTTTCACTATCTCAGCATAGCTCACCCAGTAAGGACTGGGCATGATGACTTCATCACCCTCATCCACCAATGAAAGAATGGCATTGGCTATGCATTGCTTGGCACCTGTTGAAACCAGAATTTCATCTACCGAATAAGTTAAATCATTGTCTCGCTTCAACTTCTCAGCAATCGCCTTGCGCACATCGGCCAATCCATTCACGGGAGGATAGTGGGTAATATTGTCCTTCATGGCTTGAACGGCCGCGTACTTGATAAACTCAGGGGTATTAAAGTCTGGCTCACCCAAACTTAAACTCACCACAGCCACTCCTTGTTGCTGCAACTCTCTGCTCTTGCGGGCCATCGCCAATGTGGCGGACTCCGTCAATTGTGTCACCATCATGGACGGTGTTCCTGCTCTTTTTTCCCTATTGATCATTGCAATGGTATTGGAAACAAACTTACTATTTTAATTTTTATATGGTGTGATGGAAGCAAAGAAATAATAGACTGATCCACTCTCAAAACAAGCAGTCAAATCTTTTTCATTCAGTGAAAATCCTTTTTTCCAATTTGAATTCAAAGCAAACAATTGATAACCCTTGTTGTCAAAAAAGTCAAATATCATTTTGGGTGTAGTATGATAAAATTCAGAGGCTCCTTTCCCAAATTCAAAAATAATATCCGGATGATCTCGGGTAATGATGGCCTCACTTCCTTGCAAAACCTGCCATTCTCCACCTTCCACATCTATCTTAATTAAATCTACTTTACTCAAATCGCATACATCATCCAAACGAGCACATTGAACATCGATATGCTCAATTTCAGGGTGTTCTAATGCATAAGCTCTTCTTTTCAAACCGCTATATGCTGGGGCATTCTTTACCCAATGAAAAGTAGTCTTTTCGTTGTTATCGCTCAAGGCCAATTCCTTGATGGATACATTTCCCTGTTGAAATTTATTTCTGAGATCTTGGGCCATTGATGGTATGGGTTCAAATCCCCAATGTTTGCCCTGAGGTGCAAACTGAATCATCCACTCTAAGACCTCCCCCTTGTGACATCCAACATCAATGGTGTTGGAATTTGGACGCAAGCGATGCGACAAAAAAGCATGGGTTGCGCGGTCATAACGCATGTTCTGCGTAAGGTCCAAATGCAATGTCCAACAGATTTTTCTGATCGCCTCCTTCCAAGTCATTCAAGCAAAAATACGACTTTGTGGCTTTTCCATCAAATCTGTTCAAGAGTAGCCGCTTTTGCATTTAATTTGAACCATGAAAAACGAATTGACCTTGACCCAAGCCATAGAGCATGTAAAGACCTTTCACCATGCTTTTATGCTTCCTGTTCGCCAAGAGCCCATGGCGCACATTCCTGAAAAAGAAATGAATTTGCGGTTCAATTTGATGAAAGAAGAGAATGAAGAATATTTGGAAGCGGCGCAAAACGGCGATATTGTTGAAATTGCAGATGCCCTAGGAGACATGCTCTATATCTTGTGCGGAACCATCAATGCGCATGGATTGCAAGCCGTTATGGCACCAGTTTTTGAAGAAATTCAACGCAGCAACATGAGCAAGTTGGACGCCAGTGGCCAACCCATCTTCAGAGAAGATGGAAAAGTGATGAAAAGTGAATTGTACTTTAAGCCAAACATTGCCAAGGCAATGGGCATTGAGCCTTAATTACTCTTTGCTTAAAAAAGCTCCGCGCGCATCACCATGTGGTGGATTAAAATAGCCATATTTCAAATGTGGAAATTCTGATTTGATTTGATCCATCACATTCTTGATGCCCAAACCTTCAGGAAGTTCCATGACATTCAACTTACCCAAATACCAATCTGGATCAATATTGAAATTGCGCCATTGAATCATGCTGATGTCCGTGTAACGAATAAAATCTTGTAATGCCTTCAATTCTTCGGGATGGTCTGTCATACCTGGAAAAGTGAAATAATTGATACTGGCCCATCCGCCATGCTGACGAACAATTCTTGCCGACTCACGAATGTCTTCAAATTGATAATTGTTGGGCAAGTAATACGCCTCATAAATGTCCTTCCTCACCGAATTCAAACTTACCCGTATGCTATCTAAACCGACGCGCATCAACTCCTCTACGGCCTTAGGCTTGCTGCCATTGGTGTTGACATTGATGATTCCTCGCTTGGTTCTTTTTCTGATTTCTACAATCACATCGCGAATCAACTGCCAAACCAAAAGCGGCTCTCCCTCGCACCCTTGACCAAAACTAACTATGGCTCTATCGGCTGACTCCAAATGAGGAACAGTGAATTCCAAAATCTCATCCACCGTTGGAATAAAATCCAAACGATCCTGAGGAGCAGTCAATTCATGCTCTTTGGGCTGAAATGAAATACAACCCAAACAATTGCTGTTGCAAGCAGGTGAGATGGGGATGGGACATTCCCAACGCCCCATAAAGAAATTGCGCGCTGCTGGGCAACAATAGCGCAATGAACAATTTTGACCCAAATGCTGAATCAAACGGTTATCGGGATGCTGCGCGATGCGCTCCTTGGTCACTTCCCAAATTTTCTCACGATCAAAATTCACCAAGTCTTGGCGCTCATCTGGATCAATGCGCACCGCTGTGGTATAAAACTTATCATCCAACCAACCCACTGTTGTATAAGCATACAACGGCAAAGTAGGCGCATTCTCTTCTTCAGTTCCAAAAGCAGCGGAATACAATTGGGTGTAGGCAGGAGCGTTCAACGCTGCCACAGCTTGCACATCTTCACGGATGATCATCTCTCCCGACTCTTCCAATCCATAAGGTCTGCGGCCTGGTAAAGTCAACAAATCGCTCCCAAATGGCAACTCGATAAAATCCTCAGGAGTCAATGGCAACACATTGAAACCAGACCTTCCCACAGCTTCATATCGGGTATCTTCAAAAATATTTCCTTCCGCATCGGCATAAACCATGAAAGGGACTCTCCAAGGATGTTTTGTTTCAGACATGCCACAAAGTTAGCCATACTGCTTGCTTTTTCCTTTATTTTTGATTCGCCATGGAATTGATATTTTTAGGAACAGGAACTTCACAGGGTGTGCCCGTGATTGCATGCAACTGCAGCATCTGTTGTTCTAAAAACCCAAAAGATCAACGATTGCGTACATCCGTTTTAATCCGTGATGAACACCAAACCATTGTCATTGATAGTGGCCCCGATTTCAGGCAACAGCTTCTCAGGGAGCGGATTCAGTCTTTGGATGCGGTTCTGTTTACCCATGAGCACAAAGATCACATCGCAGGATTGGATGACATTAGAGCCTTCAATTACCGCTATGACAAGGCCATGAATGTTTATTGCACAGCTGCTGTTGAAATGGCATTGCGCAGAGAATTCAATTATGTTTTTGAAAATCAACATTACCCCGGTGTTCCGAAGATCAATCTACACTCCATAACTGAGGAACGTTTTAATATTGGATCTTGGAATATTATTCCTCTTCCTGTCCTGCACCTTAATCTTCCCGTGCTTGGATTTAAAATGGGCAATCTGAGTTATGTCACTGACGCCAACTTTATGAGTGAAGAAACCAAAGATAAAATTCGCGGCAGTCAAATTTTGATTTTAAATGCGCTGAGAAATGAAAAGCACCCTTCCCATTACACCCTTGAAGAAGCCATTGCTTTAGCACAAGAACTCCAAATTCCACAAGTATATTTCACACACATCAGTCACCAGTTGGGCTTGCACCAGGAGGTTCAAGCTTCTTTGCCCTCCAACATGCAACTGGCCTACGATGGTCTAACGCTAACTTTTTAGTCATGTCTCGCATTTTATATTGGACCCTTTTGATCCCAATCAGTTTATTGCCTTATTGGGTATTGTATCGCGTCAGTGATTTTTTCTTCGTTGTTCTTTATTACCTATTAGGATACCGAAGAAAAGTAGTTCGTCAAAACATCGACCGCTCCTTTCCTGATAAGTCACAACAAGAAAAAAGAAAAATAGAACGCGGCTTTTACCGGCATTTTTGCGATTTGATCATTGAGACCGTCAAACAGTTTACCGTATCAAAAAGCCAAGCCAACAAAAGGATGACCCATCAAAATGTCGAGGCTTTTCATCCATTTGAATCGATCAATCAATCCGTCATGATTTGTGGTGGACACTACAACAATTGGGAACTCTGGGCCATCACAGGACCGCTGCATCTAAAGCACAAAGTGGTGGGGATTTACAAAATAATTGCTGATCCATTCTTTGATGAAAAAATGAGATCTACCCGAGGAAGATTTGGAACATTGTTGGTAAGAACATTGGACATTGGACAATACCTCAAGGACAACCATGATAAATTCATCGTTCCCGTTTTTGCCATTGATCAATCACCTGCCAATCCCCGAAAATCATATTGGACAACTTTTTTAAATCAGGAAACAGCGTGCTACTATGGCCCTGAAAAAATCAGCAGAGAATACCAATTCCCCATTATTTACGCACACATTTACAAAGTAAAAAGAGGCTATTATACAACGGTCTATGAACTCATTGAAGCTGAGCCTCAAAATTGTGATAAAGGACAAATCATAGAAAGACTGAATCAAGCGCTTACCGCAGACATCATGAAGCAACCTTCATCATGGTTGTGGTCCCACAAACGATGGAAGCACAAACGTCCTGAGGGCGTGGCCTTCCAACATATTCATTGATTACTTCCAAAAGTCCATCACCGTTTGGCGGGTAACGGCATGATAAACTCCCTTGAATTTTTCCAAATAATCCTTGGCTTCATTGGACCTTCCTTCATGGATCAACTTCTTGTACAATGGAGCAATGAATTTTCTTCGTCCCACCTCACCTAAGAACAAAGTCAAAACTTTCTGAGCATGTGCTGACTGATCGTTCATTTCAATACTCTTCAATATCCAAGCAAATAAGATCTCCTTATTCTTGGTACTCGATACTTGGTGAAATTGATCCCAAGAATGAAACTGTTCTAGGCTCTTAAACTTGACATTGGTCAAAAAACGGTATTGCTCCTGGTAGGTCCATTTCTTCCAAGGAATTTGATCGTTGGACAACGAGTCGTTGTTGTATAAAGCAACCAATTCATCCACTTTCACAATACGATCAGAAACGATGGGATAGGCATTCTTCGGGATATTGGGTTGATAGACCCACTGATCAACCCCGATATACTGTGCATTCCCTGGATCCAACAACTCTCGATGCAAAATCTCAATGAATCGCTCTGTATTCATTACCTGAAAAGCATGCTCTGTAAAATACTTTTTCAAAAAGCGATCAAACTTTACCCGACCCACGCGCTCCTCAATGGTTCTGAGCAGCCAGTATCCTTTATTGTAGGCAATGTCATTCATTCCATCGTCTGGATCTCGTCCATCCAAATCCAACTTCAAGTGGGTATCATTGGGATGAAGTTCCGCTATGGTGTGGTACAAATCCTGAATATTCAATGCCGCCAACATCTCTGAAATCTCCTTTCCATAAAGGGCTTCCATGATGCGCAATTCAAAATAGACGGTAAATCCTTCATTCAACCAGAAGTCATTCCATGTTTCATTGGTCACCAAATTTCCACTCCAGCTGTGCGCCAACTCATGGGCAATGAGAGAAACCAATGACTTATCTCCCGCCAAAATCGTAGGCGTTGCAAAAGTCAACATGGGATTCTCCATTCCGCCAAAAGGAAATGCAGGAGGTAAAATCAAAACATCAAATTGCTCCCATTGATAGGGTCCATATAAACCCTCGGCAGCAGTAATCATCTTTTCCAAATCACTCAACTCTTCCGTTGCTTCTGCTATCAATTGCGGCGTGGCGTATACACCCGCGCGCTGACTAATCGCGCGGTACTCAATGTTACCCACAGCCAAAGCCAACAAATAACTGGGTATGGGTTTGGGTTGCTCAAATGAATAAGTGATGGTCGCATTGTTCTCCTGCTTGAGAACCTTTGGATTGCGGGCGCTCATCAACGGCAACAGTGATGCAGGTACCGTTACTGTTGCATCATAGGTAAAGCGCACTGCAGGCAAGTCTTGACATGGAATCCAAGTGCGCGCCAAGATCGCTTGAGATTGTGTAAACAAAAAAGGATGTTCACCTTCCACCCAGAGCAATGCATCCGACTTCTCTGTTGTATTGTATTTAACTACAACCTCTTTGGAAGTTGATGAAATCGGGATTCTCAAGGCGCTGCCTAAAATAGGATCTTTCTGTTCTATTTGCCAAGGAACAGATTGACCATCCACCTCAACGGTCTGAACATTCAGACCTTTGATATCCAAAATCAGGTGGTCCGAAGCTGCCTTATGTAACAATTGATAAGTAGCACTGGCCGTAATTTGTTGATGCTTGAAATCAACATCTGCCTTCCATGAAAGATGACGATAAGTCACCTTGCTCGGCTCTGAAAAAGAATGATTGTGCACTTGGGCCTGAACATGTAAACACATAATAAAAAGGATAAAAAGAATAAGGTTATTTTTTTTCATTTTCCAACTTCTCCAATAGGTTTTGAAGATCCACAAGGTTACCTGGAAGATCCAAATGAATAATATTCCATACAATCTCATCATCAGGATCAAAATACTCGTGCACAATATCATTGCGCAATGCTGCCATGTGCATCCATGGGATATTCTTGTGCTTATTTTGAAAATGAAAAGGAATGTGCTTCACTCCTTCTCCCAATATCTGAAAATTGTAAAAAATAGCATCTTTGGTCATCCCGCCCATTTGAAACTCATTCAAAGATAAATGCTCAGAATATTTCAAGATGCGCTCCACAGCCATGACCATATCGCCAACATAACTGATAAAGGGTCTAATGGGTTTTCTTTTCATACAAATCGAATCATGGATTCAAACTCTTCTCTGATGACTGGCTTAACCCCTTCATGCGTGGTCAAATCAATCCGCATTTGCAGCTTAGCCTCTAGGAAACCTTTGAGGGCATAGAAACGCCAACCCATGGGCTCATCCAGTTCAACCACAATGGTCAAATCTGAAGTAATGCGCTGTTGATTGGTCCACCAGCCTGTAAAGCCAATTCGGTTGACTCCGAATCTACTCTTGAGCATTGGCTTCAAGGCGGCAATGCTCTTGACCAATGTATGATTACTGCGCATGTATCCTCCCAAATACGCCTAGCGGCAAAAGAACACCACTGGTTGATTTTAAATACAACTCTCCAATGTGCAATCTTGAACCTGCAGTTGTGCGCAAAAAATTCTCCAAAACCAATGCAGAAAGTCCAAGGCTATAGGCATTGATGATGAGAAAGCCTTTAGGATCCAATATGGACAAGACATTCTCCATCATCTCGGCGATGTTCTCCTCCAACTTCCATTTCTCGCCCTTTGGTCCATGACCAAACGCAGGTGGATCCAATATTATACCCTGATACAAATTCCCTCTGCGCTGTTCACGCTGAGCGAATTTCAAGGCATCTTCCACCATCCATCGGATGTCTGGTAAATTGCTCAACTGTCTATTTTCATTGGCCCAAGTAACCACTTGCTTGATGCTGTCCACATGCGTAACATCTGCACCTGCAGCACACGCTGCCAATGAAGCGCCACCGGTATAAGCAAACAAATTGAGTACTTTGGGCTGTCCTCCCAATTTCTTAACCTGTTCTTCAATAAACCACCAATTGGCACTCTGTTCCGGAAAAATTCCAACATGCTTGAAAGCAGTCAAACCCAATCGCATAGAAAACTCACCTTCCTTCATCGGAAATTGCAATGACCACTGATCAGGCATTGATTTCAATTTAATCCAGTCTCCTGAGTTGCTTCCCTTCTGAACAAAACGCACATGCGCGCGCTTTTTCCACTCCTCCTCCTTCCATCGCTTGGGCCAAACCGCTTGGGGTTCAGGCCTAATGGTGATGTACTTTCCAAAGCGCTCCAACTTTTCAAAATCACCACAATCCATTAGCTCATAATCGGGCCAAGGAGCGGGTGTTATCAATTCAAAATTCTCAATCATCTCAGCGAATTTACAATTGAAAGCAGAACGATGTAACTTTATCGCCATGAAGTTTGCCGTTATCGGTTGTGGAAATGTTGGAACACAGTATTCGCGCATGTGGATACAAGCAGGACACCAATTGCACCAGGTGCATTTTAGGTCAATGCCACACGGCCGTATAGCATGGCTCGATCAAAGCGTTGAAAATGTTGCACTCAATGCCATTGCCCAAGATGTAGATGCGGTATTATTGGCCGCACCTGATGACCAGATTGCTAACATCGCCCAATCCATACCAATGGATACTTTCATCATTCAGCCTTCCGGCACATTTGATTTGCATCAATTGCCGCACCCCAATAAGGCCACACTATGGGCAATTTATAGCATTGTCAAAAACGCTGCTATCGATTTTCAAAAAGTACCCTTTGCGATAGAAACAACATCACCGAAGGCAATTGAAATCCTCCACGCTTTGATGAAGACCGTTGGAGCTCCCATGCATACCACCAGTCAAGCGCAAAGAGAAATGGCTCACCTCACAGCTGTATTGGCCAATAATTTCACCAATGCACTGTATCAAAAAGCATTGGACTTGCTTCATGAAAATCAACTTTCAGGAGAATTGATATTGCCCATCATATCCCAAACCACTTCCCGACTTTCCGCTCTGCCTGATTCAACCTTGCAAACAGGGCCTGCTCGTCGAGGAGATTACAAAACCCTAATCAAACACATGGAACTATTGAATAACGATCCCCAATGGAAAGGTCTTTATCAAACCATGAGTGATATTATCTTGCAACAAAATGAACATCGAAAATTATAAGGCCCAATTGGCCAAGACAGATACTTTTATCTTTGACGTAGATGGTGTCTTTACGGACAACATCGTCTACCTGACAGATGATGGCAGCCAAATGCGAACAGCGAATGTTCGAGATGGTTACGCCGTGCAGTTGGCCGTTAAAAAAGGAATTAAAATTTTTATTCTCAGTGGTGGAAAAAATGAAGCCGTGCGCAAACGCTTTGAAATGTTGGGCGTTCAAGAAATTCATTTGGGTGTAGGAACCAAAAAAGTCAAATTACAAGAGTGGATTGATGAAGGCAAAATCAACCCCAACACCACCACTTACATGGGCGATGACATCCCTGACTTTTGGGTGATGCAAATGGTAGCCATGGGTACTTGTCCCGCCGATGCCGCATTTGAAATCAGAAACATCTCTGATTACATATCGCCCTTCAAAGGAGGACAAGGATGTGTGCGTGATGTGCTAGAGCAAACTTTAAAATTAAAAAAAATGTGGATGGATGATGAATCCACATCTTGGTAAACAATACAACATGAAAAAAGTACTTTTCTTCTTCATCCTTTCAGCCAGCTTGATGGCCAGTGCGAAAAACAATCCTCAGCAACAGCGCGTGGATTACAAAATGCAAATAGAGTTGAACGATCAGAATCATCAGTTCAAGGGTCAATCTCAAATCACCTATTACAACAACTCAGCCGATACGCTCAACGAGATTTTTGTGCACTTGTATTTCAACGCCTTTCAACCCGGCAGTGACATGGATGTGCGGTCGCTGTGGATAGCCGATCCAGATCCACGTGTAGGAGACCGCATCAGCAAGTTAAAACCGGAGGAATATGGACATCAGCATCTGAGCAAAGTATTGATCAATGGAAAAGAAGGGCAAATAACCGAAATGGGAACCATTGCCAAAGTTGTCTTAAAAAACCCCATACTTCCTGGTAAGAAAGCCAAAATCAGCATGGATTGGAATGGACAAGTTCCTGTTCAGATTAGAAGATCTGGACGCAACAGTGCTGAAGGAGTGGATTACAGCATGTCCCAGTGGTATCCCAAAATCTGTGGCTATGACAAAGACGGTTGGCATCCCAATCCCTACATCGCGCGTGAATTTTATGGGGAGTATGGTACCTTTCAAGTAGAAATCAATATTCAAAAAGATTTTGTTGTTGCGGCAACTGGTGAACAATGCAATGAAGTCAACTTGGACAGCAATAGAAAATCAATTTGTTTTAAAGGACAAAACATCCATGACTTTGTTTGGGCAGCAGATAAAGACTATCAGCATGACATGATCACCTTGAACGATGGACTAAAAGTTCATTTCTACTATTTGAAGAATCAAGGGTTGGAAGAGAACTGGAAGAAATTTCAGGAAATGACACCCAAGATTTTTTCCTACATGAATGAGCACTTTGGACAATACCCTTACCCTGTATACAGCTTTATTCAAGGCGGTGATGGAGGTATGGAATATCCTATGGCCACACTGATTACAGGAAAAAGAAAGATTGGATCATTGGTAGGAGTAGCGGCTCATGAGTTGGCTCACAGCTGGTACCAAGGGATTTTGGGATTCAATGAGAGCCTTTACTATTGGATGGATGAGGGATTCACCAGTTTTTCATCAGACGAGGTGATGGATCAATTGTTCCCCAACCCCGCCAATCCACTTCACTTGGATGCTGTTGGCGGATACATACAATTGGCCAATAGCGGAAAGGAGGAGCCCATGACCACCCATGCGGATCACTTCAATACCAACTATGCTTATTCGAATGCCGCATACAGCAAAGGCCAAACTTATTTGTACCATTTGAAAGGGATGATGGGAGATCAAAAATTCTACAATGGAATGAAGCGATTCTACAACCAATTCAAATTCAAACACCCTACCCCATCAGACTTTTTGGCTATCATGGAAAAAGAAAGTGTGATGGTATTGGACTGGTACAACGAGTACTTTGTGAATACCACCAAGCAGATAGATTATTCCATAGACAGTGTTATCACATCCAATGGAGAAAAAGAGCCCTCGTTGATTGTATTAAAACGCAACGGAGATATGCCAATGCCCATTGAAGTGGAGATTGAAACGACTGATGGTAAATTTCAATATTGGTATTTGAGTATTGATTTGATGCGCAAAACAGCTTACCCTCAGGAAGGAACAGAAATCCAATGGATAGCAGCACCGGCCTGGAATTGGGTTCAAGATCAATACATCATGCAACTAGGAGCAGGAGTTAAAAAAGTCACCATAGATCCTTACAGAAAGATAGCAGACACCAACCGAAGCAATAATCAATGGCCGGTGCTTGCAGAATAATTTTCCTTTTGCTCACGTTGCTTGTCGTAAATATCTCGGGCAATGCGCAGCGCTGTGAACATTGTTTTGAAATACAAATTTTTCAAAAGGGAAAAAACATTCCCATTCAGGCGCGAATTGACATTCCCAAAAATGGATAAGGAGATAGCTCTACTGACGAGCTAGGCTGTCAGCACAGGCCCCGACGAGCTAGGCTGTCGGGGCAGGGTGGTCACTTCCTAGGGACAACAGAATGCTCCGCATTCTTGGTACAAGGGGACAAGGAGACATCTCCCCTCCTACCGCGCAGCGGAAAGGAGGGGTGTCCTGACGAGCGCAAGCGCTGTCGGGACGGGGTGGTCTTTAAATGCAAAAAAAATTGACCTCAAATACACTGAGCATACTTTCCATTTCACCCGTTTATATGCACCTTATATGTTTCTTGCAACAATCGTTCTTTGATTCAAATTTTACAAAATGAAATTAATGAATCGACAAATTCAAAAGGAGAGAAGAAAAGAACTCCGGAGCAACGCCACGATTTCTGAAAAACGAATCTGGAAATTCTTAAACAGAAAACAACAAGATTACAAATTTCGAAGGCAACAGGGTATCGGTCCGTATATCGTTGACTTTTATTTGGCCAATAAAAAAATTGCGATTGAAATTGATGGAAATGTTCACCACAACGTCATGCGTCAAGCCTATGATCAGAGACGGGAAGAATATTTACTTTCAAAAGGAATTAAAGTCATTCGATTCAGCAATGATGAGGTTAAAAATAATATTGATGAGGTGATTCGACGGATTCTTTTTGAGAGTGGTGTTGAATGATTGTGAATATTTTTTCATCTAAGAGACCACCTTGCACAGACTGAGAATCTCGACTGTGCTGAAAGAGACCACCCCGTCTGCTTCGCATCCACCCCTCCTTTCCGCTACGCGGTAGGAGGGGAGATTCACTGTGTCCCATCCTAAATTAAGTTTACAAAAAATCAACTCACTCTAGGAGATGGCTATTATACCCTATGTCACCTCAATCAATAAACAAATCCAAACATCCACAATGGAATCTCATGACCAGCAGCAAATTCAACATCATCTTTGACTACCCAAGCATTGTCCATCCCTGCTATTTGCTTTCTTTTCTTGGACTTACCTCCAATCTCAAATGTGAAATCATTGTCCACCAAAAAATCACCCTTTAAAGGCATGCTGAGTTCAGATATTGTAGATAACTGAGAAAAGAAAAAAGTCTCACGAACTGAACCCAAATCAACTCCCCGTTCTGAAAGAGCGTGCATGATGTTGGTATTATTGAGATAAATTTTTTCTGGTTTTTGTAAGGTTGCTGTGCTCA
>CANNHA010000054.1 GCA_947504275.1 Flavobacteriales bacterium | reverse complement strand
CTTTTGTTTCATAATGTTTTTATTAGACTTCCACACTGAGTGCCTTCACCAAGTCCTTATTAATAGGTCCTTATCCTAGATTTCTATTTGGTGCTTTCACTCAAAGAAACAAGGGTCAAAATCTCTGCATAGGTCCTTATACCTTCGACGCAAAATGATTCCCCTTGTTTCTTGTGGAAGTGATTATTCAGTTACTAATTTATTGAATTGCAAACTAAAGGGACGCCAGGCTCTCGCAATGGATGCTATTCAGCTTTCCTCTTTCCTCTTTTCATGTCCCAATGTACTTTGGACGAATATCATAGAACAAGGTGCTTTTTCAATCTGTTCTCAATACAACAAAAAAGAATATAGAACTATTCTACTTTATATGCGCCTTATGTGATTCTTGCGCCAGCTCTTGAAGAAACCGAGATTTGCAGGATGAAAAAATTTAAATCTCCGAACCATGTAGATCAATTCAAAGAAGTCATTGCCATCATCCAGCAATCTCGCTCAGACACCTTGCAATTGGTGAATAAACAATTGATTCAACTTTATTGGGAAATTGGAAAATTCGTACACATCAAAATTACTCAATCGGAATGGGGTGTTGGTGTTGTTTCTGAATTGGCACAATTCATTCAAAATAATGAGCCAAATCTCAAAGGATTCTCTGATAAAAATATCTGGAGAATGCGGCAGTTTTATGAATGTTACAAAGACTTTCCAAAACTCTCACCATTGGTGAGAGAAACTACCTGTACCAATAATCTTCTCATTTTCTCAAGGTGCGAGAGCCTTGAAGAGAAAGAATTTTATTTGAGACTAACCATTCAGGAGCATTACAATAAGTTGGTATTCCAATTTTAATATCCAATGATTTCATCTCTGACGCATTTTGTCTCCGCGCGAATGGATATTCGCCCCTACACCGTATCCTCTTTGCGTGCCCTGCGGCATCTTGGCGTGCTTGGCGTTTTTGTATTTTTAATAACGCAAAGGACGCCAGGCTCTCGCAATGGACGCTATTTGGCTTTACTCTTTCCATGTCCCAATGTACTTTGGACGAATATCAATTCTCCCCTACAATTACCGCATCTCTCACAATTCAATCCTACTCAACTCCCTTCCAATCATTTGAATACCGCGTATGATCTTTTGCTCCTGCTGTGGGGATGGTACTTTTGTTCCTTTGATGTACTGTGATAGCAAGCTGGCGTTCATTCCTATGCGATCTGCAAACAATCTTGCATTTAATATTTTGTAGTGGATAAAGAATGATTGCCAATTCCAAACAAAACGATGCCTCACCTTTTGAATCACCTGATCTGTTTCATTAAAATACAACGCCTCTGCTTCATAACATTGATTCAATAATTTTGATGTGGTCCGTGAGGTGGTGTACAAAGGAAAATCATTTTCAAAAGCTGAATATCCCGTCTTGGTGCGTTCTATGGTCCAAACAAACTCCTTGGGTAATTTTGATTTCATCTCCTATCGCTTGATTCCTGCTTGTTTCAATAATTTCTTCTCCAATCCCTTTCCTAACTCTGCACTCCCATGATTGGGAAAAATGATGATTCCCATTTCCGGATTTTGCTCATTGATCATCTTCATGTGAGATCCTCTTTGCCCTATAACTGTCCAACCATTCTCTTTTAACAATCGCAAAACTTCATTGCATTTCATTAGATGGTGTTTTCAAAGGTAAATAATAATTTACTTACCTGTTTCATTTTCACCGCAAATTTCTCATACCAAAAAGATATTTCCAACACATAAATCATAGGAATGTCCTATATTTTATTGACCCAAAAAACAATAATATTTTACTATGGACGAATATCCTATTGTTCCTAAACCGTATCCTCTTTGCGCGCTTTGCGCAATCTTAGCGAACGTTGCGTTTTTGTATTTTAATTTAACGCAAGGCAAACCACCCCGTCCCTTCGGGACACCCCTCCTTTCTCTCACTTCGTTCGAGTAGTAGGGGAGTTGTACCCTCACTTCCTCATCACTTAGTATTGTAAACCGCCATAGCCACTACCCTTCCCACCGCCGTCAATACCTCCGGGTCGATGTTGCTCAAATTGTCTTCCATGGTGTGGTGGAACGATCCAAACTCAAAGTTGCCCATGCCCATCGCAATGGTGTTGGGTCGCATGTCGATGATGTCGATGGAACGAACTCCTCCTTGATTCATGTAAACATGGTCATCAGTAATGCCACCAATTTCCTCGTTGACAAACAATTGTCCGTACCCCATCTTCTGCGCATGTGCCCATACCCAATTCATGACATCTCCCGCCGCTGCCATTGATGTGCCTTCCTTGTTGAAGCGCGCATTCTTGCCTCCTACCATGTCCAACAAAATGCCATACTTGGCTTGGTATCCTTCTTTGTGCGGCTGTCTGGCCCAATGCTGCGATCCCAAACACCACGTGGCATTGGATGCTTGTGGATTCATATCCGACCACTCAGGTGCACCTTGGTCCTCGTTGTCAAAAAAGACCAAATCCACTCCTACTTCTGGTGATTGCTGTTGTATCAATCGCGCCATCTCCAACAATACTGCTACTCCACTTGCGCCGTCATTGGCCCCATCAATGGCCTTTTTCTGATTGGACTTGTTGGTATCCTTGTCCGCTGCAAACCTTGAATCCCAATGCGCAGCCAACATGACCCGCATTTTCTTGTCCTTGTTGAATTCTGCAATGATATTTCTTACCGGCGTCGCATCACCGTTCCATGCTGTCATCTTGGTGTATTGTATGTCAACAGCCGCTCCGCGCTTTTTGCACTCTGATACAATCCAATCCAAACATGCACCGTGTGCTTTGGTTCCTGGAACACGCGGTCCAAATTCGACTTGTTTTTTCAAGTAAGCCATGGCCGAATCCACTGAAAAAGCAGGTGGTATGACCATCTTCACTTCTTCATTTGGCGTTTCTGAAGGTTGTACTTTTGCACCACCTCCACCTTTTGGTAGAAATTGCAACACGACCCATAAAACAATCAATGCCAATAGTACAATGGCAACTATTCTATTTTTTTTCATACGTCCATTCACCACCTTCCTTGGTGTCCTTTAATACAATGTTTCTTTCCGCAAAAGCATCGCGAAGCAAATCTGCGGTTGCATAATCCTTGCGTTCTTTCAATCCTTTTCTAACCGCAAATACAGCGTCCATCATGACATTGGGTAACTCATGATCGGCAGATGCCTCGGGCGCTTGCAATCCCATCACGTCCATCAAGAAATGATCCATGATGGTTTTCAAATGTGTCAACTGTTCTGCTGTCAACGCCTGTTGTCCATTCTTACAACCGTTGATCAAACGAACGGCTTCAAACAATTCAGCAATCAAAATGGGTGTGTTAAAATCGTCGCCCATGGCTGCATAACAACGCGCTTCCAATGCTGAAATGTCAGCATCACTCTCCGTTGACGGTTTGCATTGTTCAATGCTCTCGTAGGCCGACATCATGCGCTCATAGGCTTTCTCAGCTGCATTCAATGCATCATTGCTAAAGTCCAATGTGGAACGGTAATGCGCTTGCATCATGAAAAAGCGCACCACTTGCGGTGTATAGCCTTTTTCCAACAATGGATGATCACCTGCGAACAACTCATGCGGCAAGAATGAGTTGCCCAACGACTTGGACATCTTCTGACCATTCACGGTTAGCATGTTGCTGTGCATCCAATACTTCACAGGTCCCTTTCCACAGCATGCTGTATTCTGAGCGATTTCCGATTCATGGTGCGGGAATTTCAAATCCATTCCTCCACCGTGAATGTCAAACTGCTCTCCCAAATATTTGGTGCTCATGGCAGAACATTCCAAGTGCCATCCGGGAAAACCTTCTCCCCATGGAGAGGGCCAACGCATGATGTGCTCTGGTGACGCTGCTTTCCACAAAGCAAAGTCGGCAAAGAATTTCTTCTCGTCCTGCCCATCCAATGTTCTTGTATTTTCATACAACTCCTCCACATTTCTTCCGCTCAATTCACCATACGGATATTTTGCGCGATAAGCCTGCACATCAAAGTAAATACTGCCATTGACCTCATACGCAAACCCCTGATCCAAAATCTTCTTAATCATCTCAATCTGCTCAATCATGTGACCCGTTGCAGTGGGCTCAATGCTTGGAGAGTGATTATTGAAGACACGCATCACTTCATGGAAATAATTGGTGTACTTCTGTACAATTTCCATCGGCTCCAATTGCTCCAAACGGGCCTGTTGACCAATGCGATCCACGCCATCGTCAAAGGTGGAAGTGATGTGACCCACATCGGTAATGTTCCGCACATAACGCACCTTGTAACCCAGGTGGGTCAGGTATCGGTAAACCACATCAAAAAACATGAAAGTTCTACAATTGCCCAAATGCACATTGGCATAAACAGTGGGTCCGCAAACGTATAGACCAACGAAGGGTGCATTCAACGGTTGAAACAAATCTTTGTTTCGGGACAGGCTATTGTAGATGTATAAATCCTTGCTCATATCGCACTAAATCTTCTTTTTAATTTCTTCCAACATTTTGGCTACCAAAGTAGGCGTATCGTATTCCGCCTTCCAATCCCAATCGCGCTGCGCTATGCTATCATCAATTGAACCAGGCCAAGAATCGGCAATGGCTTGTCTAAAGTCAGGCGCGTAGTGCGTTGTAAAAGAAGGCAAATGTTTTTGAATTTCTGTTGTCAATGAAGCTGGCGTGAAGGACATACCCGCCAAGTTGTACGCGCCGCCAACAGTTAGGCGAGAACGATCCGATTGCATCAACTGGACAGTGGCTTGAATCGCATCGCTCATCATCATCATGGGCAATGCAGTATCCGCAGACAAGAAGCAAGTGTAGCTTCCTTCTTGCAACGCTTTGTAAAATATGTCAACAGCATAATCCGTTGTTCCACCACCTGGAGCACTCTTGTAACCAATCAAACCAGGATAACGAATGCTTCGCACGTCCACATTGAATTTCTGATGGTAATAATCGCACCAGCGCTCACCAGCCAATTTGCTTATTCCGTACACCGTATTGGGGTCCATGATGGTATCCTGCGGCGTCATCACACGCGGTGTAGACGGACCAAATACCGCGATGGAACTGGGCCAATAAATTTTATTCAATATTCCTTCTTTGGCCATGTCTAGGACATAGAACAATCCGTTCATGTTCAATTCCCATGCAAAGGCAGGATTTTTTTCTGCAGTTGCAGACAACAAGGCTGCCAATAAATATACTTGATTGATGTTGTGTTTTTTGACAACTGAATGCAATGCCTCTTTGTCTAAAATATTCAACACCTCATAAGGCCCTTCCAAAAGAATGGGATCCACATCAGTGGTAGCCTTAACATCGGAGGCCACAACAGCTTCCTTTCCATATTCTGCGCGCAAACGTTCCGTCAACTCAATGCCTATCTGACCAGATGCGCCGATGATTAAAATCTTCTCGTTCATTGCGAATAAATCTTGCTCAAACTTACAACAGAGCGTTTAATTATGGGTTCAATTTCTTCAACCAAAGCACAATCTCTTCCAAAGTTTCAGGGCTAGTGGTTTCATCCAATTTGGCGTATTCACTAACCCTGCCTGTTTCTGTGTATTGAAACAGGTGATTGTGGTTGGCGAGTATTACGACATTGTTTTTTATTCCTCTGGCATTCAAAGCTTGGGAAATGGCCTTGGTGTTGATATCGGCATTGACTTGTAAATCCAAATCGCCACTCAAAATCAAAGTGGGGCATTGTACTTTTTGCCAATTTTCTTGAGGGTTGTGCGAGATGAAAAATCGCATCCATGCTGTATTGAACTGTTGATTGTATTGTTCAAACAAATCCTGCCCTTCAATGGTGGCGTCGTTGTGATCATCTTTCGAATCCATGACCACTCTATTCTTGATTCCATTGGCCACTTCTACTGAGTCCTTGGATTGTATCATCAAGTCGCACAATGATTCGACAAATTCCGCATCACGTTCCGCATCTTCCCGCTTTTTTCCTTCAGCCACTTCAATATCCGCGCTTTGTTTGACCAAAACTTCTTTGCCACTGACCCCGGTCCCAGCCAAAGAAACGATGCAATATACTTCTTCAGGATGGGCTGCAGCCACCATCGGTGCTACCATTCCGCCTTCACTGTGACCAATCAATCCCACGCGCTTAGGGTCAATCTTGGGATGCAGACGTGCAGTCAAAAGCGCCCGATAAGCATCATCTGCAAAATCTGCTGAAGTGGAAATATCATAATTCCCAGAAGATGCGCCAACACCACGCTCATCGTATCTAAAAGTAGCCCATCCCTTTTGCGCCAATTCATGCGCAATTACAGCAAAAGGTTTGTGCCCCATCAAAGACTCATCTCTATCCTGTGGACCGCTCCCTGTAATCATCACCAAACAGGGAAAAGGTCCATTTCCATTGGGAATACTCAATGTACCTTGCATAGAAATTGACTTTCCATCTTTGTCAAAGGACATAAAATCAATCACCTCTGTCGGATAAGGATATGGAGGGTGTGGTGTTTGCGGTTTGTCTTTTGCTACAACTGCATTTTCTATTGTGGGTGGCTGACGAAACCAATCCAATTGAGTTTCATTTCCACCTTGCTGGTAAACACCCTTGATGCATGCACAAGCCTCATCCAACTTTCCATTGTACTGCGCTTTCATTTTTGGAATCTCCCAGTGAATCTTCCCTTTCTTGAATTCATGGACTTCCATCACCAATGGTTTTGGTGTTTGATTCTTACTGAACATCAGGTAACGTCCGTCATTGTTGACATTCCAATGCATTTCAACAGGGATGGTCACTCCTGATGTTTCAATTTTACCATACCAAACACCGTCTCCATCTTGGGCAATTCCCAAGAGCTGACGGCCCAAAATCACAACGATAAAAAAAGTGCTCTTCATTTGGCAAAGATGCACAATTCCTTGTTGTAGATTCGCACCGTGAAGAAGATTCAGGACATTTCCATGGTTGACTTTGACTACGCCTTACCGGAGGAGCGCATTGCCCTGCATCCGTTGGCCAAGAGGAGTGATAGTCGCCTTTTGCATTACGAAAAAGGAAACATTGCACACCGTCATTTTACTGATAATGTGGCATTATTTGAACCCACTGATTTTTGGGTGGTCAACAACACCAAGGTGATTCCCGCGCGTATTCATTTCCAAAAATCGACCGGAGGCGTCATTGAAATTTTCTGTCTAGAGCCATTGGACATGGATTATACTTCGGCTTTAACGGCCAAAGAAAAATGCACTTGGCTGTGCTTTGTTGGCGGTGCCAAAAAATGGAAGGAAGGTTCGCTTTTCAAGTCGTATTCCATAAACGGACAACAAGGCACTTTAGAAGTCATGTGTGTGCACCGCGGGGACAATGGCTTTGTCATCGATTGGAAATGGGATTTGGGGCAATTCAGTGAGGTACTCGAAGCCATCGGTGAATTGCCCATTCCTCCTTATTTGAATCGGGCTACAGAGGAAGAAGATTATGATCGATACCAAACGCTATTTGCAAAATGGGAGGGATCTGTAGCCGCACCAACGGCTTCGCTGCACTTTGACGAAACCGTTATCGCAGCATTGAAGCAAAAAGGAGTGACCCAAGGACAACTTACCTTGCACGTTGGCGCGGGTACATTTAAGCCTGTAAGTGCGGATACATTGGGTAATCATGAAATGCACGCGGAGTATTTTGAAGTCAGCCTTGCCTTCATGACCCAATGGATGGAGAAACTAAAACAAGGCCACCGAACCATTGTCGTGGGCACCACAGCATTGCGCACCTTGGAAAGTTTGTATTGGCTGGGCAATGAACATGCAGCACCTGATGAACATGGATTGTTTCACCTGGGACAATGGAGTCCCTACCAAGAAATGCCTGAAAACAGTCTTATCCAGAACCTGGAATATTTGTATCAAAAAGCAACAGATTCGGGACTTGATGTCATTGCTGGCACCACCCAAATCATCATTGGGCCTGGATACACCATCAAAACCATTCAAGCATTAATCACCAACTTTCATCAACCCAAAAGCACGTTGCTGTTGTTGGTGCATGCCATAGTCGGTGAGGATTGGAAAAAGATTTACCAAAGCGCATTGGACAATGATTACCGTTTCTTGAGCTATGGGGATAGTTCTTGGTTGAGCATCTCGAATCAGTGAGCACAGCCCTTAAATTTATTATTTTACGACTGATATACCATACTTTAAATTACAAAAAATGTTTTTACGAATGATTTACCATACAAATATTGAATTATAATCAATAAAAATATATCTTTGTCCTAGTCAGGTGAAAAATAAACAAGTCAAAGATGAATTCAACCTTTACCAACTGGAATGCCATGAGCGACAAGGCGTTGGCCATGCATATTGGTCGTTTTATTAAAGAAAAAAGAATTGAGCACAATAAAACGCAGGAGGCCATTGCACATGCCGCTGGTATCAGTCGCTCGACTTTGAGTCTGTTGGAAAAAGGCGAAACTGTAACTGTATCAACACTATTACAAGTGATGCGTGTACTGGATTTATTGCCAATACTAGATGCATTTACTATCAGACCAACAATAAGTCCAATTCAATTGGCTAAAATGGAAATGAAAACAAGGAAAAGGGTGCGTGGAATGCAAACGCCTCCAAATACACAATCAACTTGGTAATCTATGAATACGGCATTGATCAACATCTGGGGTGAATTTGTTGGCGCTGTGGCGTGGGACAACAATACCGGATATTCTTCTTTTGAGTTCGATCCTCAATTCAAGCGAAACAACTGGAATCTATCGCCATTGAAAATGCCCATAGAATCGTCCAAGCAAATATTCAATTTTCCTGAATTAAAACAAAAACAAAATTCAGCATTCGACACTTTCAAAGGATTACCAGGATTGTTGGCTGATGCGTTGCCCGACAACTATGGAAATCAGCTCATGAACATGTGGCTCACACATCAAGGACGACCTCTTGATAGCATGAACCCTGTTGAGAGATTGTGCTTCATTGGATCAAGGGGAATGGGAGCTCTGGAATTTGAACCCGCCTCGCTCAAGGAAGGTAAAAGAGCATTTTCCATTGAGGTTGATAGTCTGGTACAAACAGCTCAAAAGATATTGTCTCAAAAAACAACATTTAACACCAATTTGAAATTGGACGATGAACAAGCGTTGTTGGAAATTTTAAAAGTAGGGACATCAGCTGGAGGAGCAAGACCCAAAGCATTGATAGCGTTCAATCAGAAAACGGGCGACGTAAAATCTGGACAAACCAATGCTCCCAAAGGCTATGAACATTGGCTTTTGAAATTGGATGGTGTAAATGATGTGCAATTAGGGGCAAGTCTTGGATTTGGACGAGTAGAAATGGCTTATTACAATATGGCTCAAGCTTGTGGAATTCAAATGATGCCCTCGAGGCTGCTAGAGGAAAATGGAAGAGCGCATTTTATGACCAAAAGGTTTGACCGTGAAGGCGGTTCCGCAAAACATCATATTCAAACACTATGCGCCATCAATCATTTTGATTACAACGAAATTTCAAGCTTTAGCTACGAACAACTCTTCCAAACCATGCGCGAATTGCATTTGTCTTATGCCGAGGCTGAACAGATGTTCAGAAGGATGGTATTTAATGTAATATCCAGAAACTGTGATGACCACACCAAGAATTTTTCATTCCGTCTAAAAAAAAATGGAGTTTGGGAATTGGCTCCGGCTTATGACCTTTGCCATGCCTTCAGCCCTAATCACAAATGGGTAAGTCAACATGCGCTCAGCATCAATGGAAAACGTTCAGGAATTTCAAAAAAAGACTTGCTAATCGTTGGCAATTCCATTCAATGCAAACGTGCTTCCACGATTATTGATGAGATTGAAACGCATGTAATGAATTGGAAGTATTTTGCCAACGAAGTAGATGTATCTCGAAAGCTCAGCAACGCCATTTTCAAAACAATTGCTGACTGGAATTAACGATTTCAGCTATAATAAAAAAGGGCCGCTTGCGCGACCCTTTCCATTATTGTCTATTGTACAATTACTCATTGATAAAACGACGGTCATCGATGTCAGCCGCTTCGCGATAGGCACCAAATACACGACCCGCCATTGAGGCTTTTGCATTTTGTTGCAACATGCGCTTCTCATTCTTGTAGTTGTCCATGCTTTGGGCGTCTACTACATCTGCTGTCTTTTGGATGACGTAAACGGCTCCTTCACCAATGATGGGCTCAGATACTTGACCCTTGGCGATACCAAAACACTTTCCAATCAAAGCAAATTCTTGTTCTCCTACTCCAGCCTCTGGCAAATTCATTCCTCTCCACAACAACTCTGAATGTTTCACAGTTGTTCCATTTCCTGAAGCGATAGCCTGCAATGAAGTTCCCTTCATTTTCTCAGCCAACATGGTTCCTTTCTTTTCTTTGATCACTTTAGCCTTCATCGCTTCTTTTACATCTTCAAAAGCAGGTACTCCACGCTCTCTGATTTCTGAAAGAACAGCCACTACCCAATTATTCTCTACCAAGAAAGGTTGAGAAATCTCATTGATTTCCGCACCATACGCCCAAGAAACGATGCTCTCAGCTTTTTGGATACCTGCAATGGCTTGTGCATTGGGAACAATCATTTGCGCAGGGACGATGTTTGCATTTGGATACAACGCCTTTACCTGAGTGCGGAAAGAGGCAGTATCTTTTGCATTGATCGTTAATTCACGCATTTTGTTGAAAGCTTGCTTACGAGTACCTGGACTTGGCTCTTGAGATTGGTCCACTACCGCAACATAAGTATTCATTTTGGGAGCGTTCTTTTTGGTAACCTCAACAACGTGGTAACCAAATTGTGTCTTCACCACTTGCAATTGACCTATTGTACCATTGAAGCAAGGCTTTTCGAAATCAGGCACCATTGCACCGCGTGCAAACATGCCCAAATCACCACCTTTGTCTTTGGTGCCATCTGCGCCAAATTGCTTGGCCATCTCAGCAAAGTTCTTCTTGGCCTTGATCACATTCATGATAGAATCAGCTTTGGCCTTTCCTTTAGGCGTTTGATCTTGAATCAAAATGTGACGTGCTTGAACGCTGTCGATTTCTGAAACTCGTTTCGAAATCTTTATCAATTTCATCGCGCCAGCATCTACCAATGGACCAATGACTTTACCGATAGAATCATTTAAAATTTGACCATTGAATGGTTCTGCGATAGAACCTGGAACATATTTCATTTTGGCCATTCCTGGTGTGGACGCTGCCGCAGCTGAGAAAGCAGAGTCATTTTTGGCCATGCGGAAATCACGAACCATACCTTCCATTTTTGATTTGATAGAAGCCAAATCTTGCTCTGAAGCTTGAATGGCAATACTCACATAATCCAAACTTCTGCTACGCTCCTGCTTGTACTCGCGATCAGCTTTGTGTTTGTTGTAGTAATTGCGAATATCATCATCAGAAACAACAACCGTTGAATCTGGAATTTCCATGTAAGTCTTGGCAACAAAATCAACTGCTGTTTTGGATGAACCAGCTTTGAAAGCCCATTTTGCATCCAAATTATTGGCATAAGCACCCAATTTGATCATATTGTCATACTTCTCTTTCTTGCGCTTGTAACGAACAAACTCTTTCCACATTTCAGCTTTCTCCATGGTCCAAGTTGGATCACGTGGGTCAAACGTTTCAAAACGCTGACGCATTTGCTCCTTCATAGAAGTTGAATCCTTACCACCATAGATGGTGCTTTTTACAAAAGGAGAAAGGTTGGCTCCAAACAATACTTCATCCAACTCTTCGTCAGAAACCTCCATATCCAATGCATTCAACTCATCGGCGTACAAACGCTCTTCAGTCAATGAATTCCAAGTGTCATTGGAAAGTGCACTTTCATTGGATGTGTAGTTAAACAACACGCGTTGCTTCTCAACCGCTTGCTGCCAAGCAGCAGCGTCGATGGTTTCTCCATCAATCTCTCCCGCGTCTTTAGCGCCTTTTCCAAACAGCGCCATCACCGCATCATAGGGAATCAAATAGCCGACAATTCCAATACCCACCATTACGAGTACCAACCATCCTTGCCTTCTAATTTTCTCAATCATTGCCATAACAAAACATTTTTAAGGTTTGCGAATATCGTAAAAAAAAGGTAGAAAACGAACAAAATTTCGCGTTGAACAGGGCTAATCATTAAAAATCCCTTCTACCCCCATACCAAACAGGGCAAAATCATAGGCTACGGGGTCGGCAGGTCGCCATTTCCGCAAAACAGAATCCAATTCTTGAACAGCAGTCCAATCATCTTGCTTTCTGTTTAAGATTCCCAACTTACGCGAAATATTTCCAGTATGCACATCCAACGGAATAGACAATTTTGACATTGGAATGTTGTCCCATATGCCAAAATCAACCTTTTGATTGTCCTTTCTCACCATCCAACGCAAAAACATATTGATGCGCTTGGCAGCCCCATTCTGAGCAGGATTGGCGATGTGCTTCTCAAATCTTGGCTGATGTCCAAAAGATAAAATAGCTTCTCTGAAATGCAGGATACCTTCCCTTGACCCGCCCTTATTAAAACCAGGCAAAAACAGTTCTTCTAAACTTTCATGTCTTGCGTAAGCCCCACGCAAAGCACAAATCAAATCTTCCATGTCCGTAGATTGAAAAGTGCGGTAAATATTTTTGGACAAGGTTTTAATTTCAGACAAACTTGCAGATTGAACAAAAGAAAAAGGTTCATCGTCCATCATCGCCATCCACTTGCTTGCAGCTTGTAAGATGGCTTTCCTATTTCCCCATGAAATCAATGCTGTCATCAAGGCGCTAACTTCAATGTCTTGTCTTTTTTTGTAACGGTGCGGGATCGAAATGGGATCAAGATCAATAAATGACAAATTGTTGTATCGAACGATGCACTCGTCCAGGATTTCTTTTACCTCCCATTCCAACAATTCACGGCTGTCCAATGAAGGCATATTGAATCAAATTAGCACCCATGCGCAATGCCTTTTGGCGGTTCTCCTCACTGTCATTGTGGACCTGGGCATCTTCCCATCCATCTCCCAAATCGCACTCAAAATCATAAAAACAAACCAAGTTACCCTCCCAAAACATGCCCAAACCTTTGGGATTCTTCCCATCATGTTCATGTATTTTGGGCAATCCATTCTTGAATTCAAACTTCCCATGATAAATGGGATGATCAAAAGGAACCTCCAACCATTCCAATTCTGGAAAAACCTTTTTCATTTCTCTTCGGACAAACATATCCATTCCATAATTGTCCGAAATATGAAGAAATCCTCCGGCCTGCAGATACGTGCGCAGGTTCTGTGCATCGTCCATAGAAAAAACAACATTACCATGTCCCGTCATGTGGACAAAGGGATAGTCAAATATTTCAGAACTCCCCACGTCCACTTGGGCAACATTCTCATCAATCTTTGTCTGCAATTGGGTGTTGGTGAATTTCACCAAATTGGGCAATGCCGTAGGATTAGCGTACCAATCGCCACCGCCCTTGTACTTCATCACGGCAATGCGAAAAGAACCGGGCGGAGAAAACATTGATGTTGTCATAACAAACAACAAAATCAAAGAAAAGCAGATAGTGATTTTTCGCATGTTGCTAAGTTATTGATTTTGGTCTTACGCTTTGCGTTAACCAATGGTCAAACCATAAAATTCCTTTTTCTGACAAAATGGATTCAGGATGAAACTGCAATGCGTGCCATGGTAAATAACGATGGCGCAAAGCCATGATTCTCTCTTTTTCATCCACAGCCAAAACCTCTAAACAAGCAGGCAAATTATTCTCGTCAGCCACCCATGAATGATAATGTCCAATATTGATGGGTAAAGGAATAGACGACCAAACATTCCCGCTCGCCAGCTCAACTAATTTTCCAGATTGGCCGTGCAGAGGAGATTCTAAATTTCGCAATTCGCCTCCAAAATGAACCACCATGGCCTGTAATCCCAAACAAATACCCAATACCGGTAGCTCGGTAGGAATGGTTTTCATCCATTCCAACAAAAATCCAGACTCCTCTGGTAATCCTGGGCCAGGCGAAATAACCACCGCGTCATACACCTCCCAACTCGGAATATTTAAATTGTCATTAAAAACAACATCAACCTCCAAGTCCAACTGCTCCAGATAGTGAACAATATTGTAGGTAAAAGAATCGTAGTTGTCAATTAAAATTATTCGCATCTTGCACTCCAATTGCAAAACTACATGAAAAAGACAGCTATCCATACATCCGGAGCGCCTAAACCCATAGCTCCTTATAGTCCAGCCATTCAGGTGGGCAACTTGTTGTTTATCTCAGGGCAAATTGCCATGGATCCAATAGAGCAAGTATACCATCCTCTTCCGGTAGAGGAAGAGACGGAAAGAGTAATGAAAAACATTGAAGCCTTGCTCGATGCTGCAGGAATGAATTGGAATCACGTCGTCAAGGCCAGCATTTTCATGAAGGACATGGCTGACTATGGCAAGATCAATGACGTTTATGGGAAATATGTGGGACAAATTCCTCCTGCCCGCGAAGCGGTTCAAGTCTCACAATTGCCAAGAGATTGCAAGGTGGAGATTTCCGTCATCGCACATCTAGAAGTTTTATAAGCCTTGATAGGTGAAGCTTTCGGATTGATTTAGAATTTTTTGGAATTGGATTCCATAAAATTCTAAATTTTTAATGTGTTTCATATTTAATTCACGACATTAGTACCATGATCATCCAAAAAATAGCGCATTACTTGAACCCATTGACATGGTTCAAAAAGTCGACCCATGATACCAATTTAAAATTTATGCATGGCATCAATAGGATTTCCTTGCTGATGTTTTTATTGGCTCTTGGTGTAATGCTTTACCGCTATATCTCGCGTTAAGACAATTTGATTTCTTCACCCTGTGCATCCAAATAGTGCACTTCCAAAAGTTCTGCAGATGTAGAACTTTCTACTTGTATTTTAATACCATATTTCTTCTGCCACTGCGTGCGCAAGGTATTCCACCACCAACCTTTATTGATATAGGCTTCTACCAATGGATTGACAACCATTTGTACAAATTTGTGTTTGTACTCTTGGGCCACCATACGAACCTCGTTTTCCAATTGATCAGTAAACAACACTGAAGCTTCTACCGTGCCTTTTCCGTGACAACTAGGACATTTCTCGGTTGTCTTGACTTGCGTAACGGGCTTGACTCTTTCTCTGGTAATTTCAACTACACCAAAACGACTGGGTGCCAAAACATTGTGCTTGGCCTTATCTGTCTTCATGGCGTCACGCAAAGCATCGTGCAATTTCTTTTGATTGTCCTTGTTTTGCATGTCAATGAAGTCGACGCAAATGATACCGCCCATATCACGCAAACGCAACAGGCGCGCTACTTCTGAAGCACATTCCAAATTGGTTTGAAGCGCATTCTCCTCTTGGTCCTTGACCGATGCTTGCTTGCGGTTTCCACTGTTTACGTCAATAACGTGCATGGCCTCCGTATGCTCTACAATGAGGTACGAACCACTCTTCAAATTGACTTGTTTGGCAAATGAAGATTTAATTTGTCTGTGAATATTAAAGGCGTCAAACAAATCATCCACTTTGTGTTCTTTCACAATATCCTTTAGCTCAGGTGCATTGGAATCCAAATAGGTTTTGACAGAAGCCGCTAAGGCTGGATCATTTACATGGATGGCAGTGAACTTATCGCTGAGGATATCACGCAGAACTGCGGAGGTCTTGTCTAACTCTCCTAAAATTTTCTGTGGCGCCTTGGCTTTGGGCAATGCCTTCACCATTTGCTCCCAACGTTTCACCAATTCAGACAAATCTTGATCTAACTCTTGAACCGTTGTTTCCACAGCTTGGGTGCGAATGATCACACCAAAGTTAGCCGGACGGATATTCTGAATCAATTTGCGCAAACGATCGCGCTCTTTATCATCCTCTATTCTGCTAGACAACGAAACCTTGTTTGAAAAAGGAACCAAAACCAAATAGCGACCAGCCAAGGTAATTTCACAAGTAACTCGAGGACCCTTATTAGAAATGGGTTCTTTGGCCACTTGAACAAGAATAAGATTGGCTTGACCGATTTGGTCTTTGATACCACCATCCTTTGGAATTTCTGGCAGCATCTTCACCGTGGACAGGTGACCGGATTGAACTTGACCCGCTAATACACCACGCACAAACTGATTGGTTGTTGCATAATGCGGCCCCAAATCCAAATAATGCAGGAAAGCATCGCGCTCATGACCTACCTCAACAAATGCAGCGTTGAGGTGGGGCACCATTTTGCGCACCTTTCCCAAATAGATATCACCCACAGCATAATTCTGCGTCGCATCTTCGTGATGCAACTCCACCAATTGGCGGTCTTGCAACACAGCAAGCTGAACCCCCTTGGGTGACTTACTAATAACTAATTCAACATTCACAATTAAACACAATTGGTCAGAGCAGAGAAAATCTGCTCCGACAATGGTGTTCACTAGTAGGGGCTATGCCCCACCAAACTAGCGAACTTTCTTTTTGTGACGATTCTTT
>CANNHA010000053.1 GCA_947504275.1 Flavobacteriales bacterium | reverse complement strand
TTAGGTGATTATTGCGGTTAGGTCCACCTCTTCCCATTCCGAACAGAGAAGTTAAGCTAACCAGCGCAGATGGTACTGGCCAAAAGCCGGGAGAGTATGTCGTCGCCGATCTTCGAAAAACCCTCAGTGAAAACTGGGGGTTTTTTGTTTTTAAAATAAGCCATTTTGATTAACGATTCCCTCATTATCATGAAAAAATATAGTCATTTTTAGTTTCGTTTTGCTCTTTATTTGTTTTCCATAGGAGCAGCATAAAGCTCAAGGCTTTAGCGATTATTCTTCAACTGCTTATGTCAGCTCTGCTTAGTCCGAATTCTTCATTCTTTTGTAAATATAACCACTTGAAATGAGACCTATCAAGAGAGTTTCTTATTCAGTTTATTCAGTGATATTCAACGTGTAAATATCTTGTTCAGAATCTCCGAATAAAAATAGCCTTGATAAGATGCGGGTAAATAGATTAAAGAATGAAAATCATTCAAATTATGCTGGGCTAGTTCTAAAATGTAATTAGCAAAAGCAAAATCAATACTGTCGTACCAATAAGATTACGAAAAAGGTTAGAGTAAAATTTGCCTAGTATTATTCTCTATTGTTTCGCAAATCTTATCTGTAGGAATGTCATTGCTGTCATTTCCAAAGGGATCCTCAATTTCCTCCGCAATAACCTCCAAGCTTGCTAATGCATAGAATACAATACAGGAAAGTCCAATGCAGAGCCAATGAAGTTGTAATGCATATCCAAACGGTAAGGTCATGACATAAAAGAAGATGAATTTTTTGACAAATACATTGTATGAGAAAGGTATGGGTGTATTCCTAATTCTCTCGCATCCGCCACAGATGTTTTGAAATTCATTCAGTTCGGTTTGAACTGAGAGAAGTGTTGTGCCGCTGATATCACCTTTTTCTTCTAAATCATAAATTTTTTGAATCAATCGCTTGGTTATTTGATTCGGTATGTGATGCTGGCCTCTCACCTTTCCCCATTCTTCATCCAATTCTACTTCCAAATCGTGTGACCTCAAATGTTGTTTCAGTGAATGCGCATAAAGAGATATTCCTTTTTGAAAATATTGACGATTTTCTGAGTCCGACTCCTTGAGTATTGCATTGAGTTTTAGACTGAGCGTTCTGCTGTTATTGACTAAATTCCCCCAAAGTTTACGACCTTCCCACCATCTGTCATACGCCGTGTTGGTTCTAAAAACCAATAACAATGAAAGCACAAAACCCAATAATGTTTGAACACTAGTTAAATTTCTAATGAAAGGATCTTGTTCCCAATGCCAATATTCATACTCCAAAAAGACAACAAACCAAGTGTAAATTCCAATAAAAACCATCATTGGAATCAGCTTTTGAAAGGTTTCACTCTTGTGAACTTTGAAAATAAAAGTGAACCAATCTTTGGGTTGATAGATATGCATTGCTTAAAGTTTGAACAAATTTAGTGACCTTTGCGCAAGTGAATCGCGCCAAAGAAATATTACACAAGTATTGGGGATATTCTGATTTCAGAAAGCCTCAAGATTCCATTGTAAGTTCAGTGCTTTCTGATCATGATACGTTAGCGCTATTGCCAACGGGTGGCGGTAAAAGTCTTTGTTATCAGGTCCCAGCATTGGTCAAAGGTGGATTGTGCTTGGTAATTTCTCCGCTAACCGCATTGATGCAGGATCAAGTGGATGATTTAAGGAACAGGGGTATCAAGGCTAAGATGATTTCCTCTTACATGAAAAAGAAGGAGATTGATTGGGCTTTAAATGAATGTGTCTTTGGTGAAGTATCTTTTCTATATGTTTCCCCTGAAAGATTATTAAATAAAGCTTTTTTACTGCACCTGCAAAAGATGCCAATTTCTCTTGTAGCGGTCGATGAAGCGCACTGCATTTCGCAATGGGGGCATGATTTTAGGCCAGCTTATTTGGAAATTGCAAAGATTAGAGAGTGGCATCCTAAAATACCTTTTTTGGCTTTAACAGCAACAGCAACTCCTGAGGTTAAAGATGAAATAGTTAAGCGACTTGAATTGAAGCATTGTAAAATTATCGAAGGTGAGTTAACCCGGCCAAACTTGGCCTATGGTGTGGTTGAAACCCAAGATAAATCAGCTCAGCTCCTCAAATGGATTAAAGGTTTCAAAGGATCTTTAATAGTCTACGCCCAATCAAGGTTGCGTGTTGAAGAGCTTAGCCGATGGTTGGTTGTAAATAATGTTTCTGTTAGGTATTATCATGCCGGTTTAACAGCCGACGAAAAGAGAAAATCTACGGATGATTGGATGAACAATAGGGTTCAAGTTATGGTGGCTACCAATGCCTTTGGAATGGGAATCAATAAGCCGGATGTTCAAGCGGTCATTCATTGGGAACCTCCAGCCAATCCAGAAGCTTATTTTCAGGAAGCTGGAAGAGCTGGTCGCGGAGGGCAAAAGGCCTACGGGTTAATGATGTTTCACCCATCTGATAAATTGGAAGGAGAAAGGAAGATAAATGACCAGTATCCACCTCGTGAAGTAATTCTAAAAGTATATCAATTTTTGGCGGATGGTTTTCAATTACCCATTGGCGACGGCCTAGGAGAAACTTTTGCGATACAATGGCAGGAATTGTCTCAGCGTTCAGGAATCGCTCAAAAACAAGTTCTTGCAGCGCTCAACATCTTGCAGTCTTGTGGTTATATCCAATTGAATGAGGCGTTTTTCCAACCGTCCATTATTCGGTTTTTACTAACAAATGAGGAGCTTGTTGTTTTTAAAGACAAAAATCAGCAGCATCGAAATACAATCGAAAATCTTTTGCGGATGTATGGTGTTTCTGATTTTCAGGAAATACGCATAGATGAATGGCAAGTAGCCAAGCAGATGAAGACTTCTCAGGCTTTGTTGAAAGAGAAGTTGATTGCATTGTCAGAGTTGAAGTTGTGGAGTTACATACCTCAATGGGATTCCCCATCGGTAACTTTTGTGCTACCCAGAGTGCATCCAGCATCATTGATCATACCGCAAGAAAAGCTGGAAAAGCTGCTCAATAGGGATAATCAGAAATGGGCGGCCATTTGGAGTTACATCAACATCCCATATTGTCGGACTGCATGGATGAATGGGTATTTTGGTCATCAATCGAAAGCTTGTGGAGTCTGTGATCTTTGTACCAAAGCTTCAAGAGAAAGTAAAAGTGTTGAGTTGGTTGAAGAACTTTTCTCCAAGAGTGAATTGCAGCAGAATCAAATCGAGTCATTACCCACAAAGGAAATGAGGGATGAAGCTTGGATGCGATTGCGTTTGTTCTTGGATGAAGAAGTATGGGTAGAGATTGAAACTGGGAAATGGAAAAAGTCGAAAAATATGAAGTGACCCCTCATTTTTAGGGGTAGTGTTTATAAAAAAAACACTTTTTTTTCATTTTCTTATTAAAAAAAGGGGGGTATATTCGCAAAAAAAAAGATTTCTATGAGTATGACCCGCTTTCAGGCTTTGGCAGAATTGAATTCCCGCCTGCCCAATCATGTAGCAGCACCGAGTGCTAAAGTTTCAGATTATTTTGGATCCAATGTATTCTCTCCTTTTCGGATGAGGGAGTATTTGACCGATGATGTGTACGAGAAATTGATGGAATGTATCAACATGGGCGTTCGCATAGATCGCGGTGTAGCAGATCATGTTGCTTCAGCCATGAAAGAATGGGCAATGAGCAAAGGTGCAACGCATTACACACATTGGTTTCAGCCATTGACGGGAGCGACAGCAGAGAAGCATGACAGTTTTTTTAAACCTCTAGGAGATGGTCGTGCTATTGAGAAATTTGAAGGGACAATGTTGGTTCAACAGGAACCAGATGCTTCTTCCTTTCCAAGCGGAGGAATTAGAAATACTTTTGAGGCGCGTGGTTACACTTTATGGGACCCATCATCACCAGCTTTTATTGTAGGAAACACTTTGTGTATTCCAACGATTTTTATTTCCTACACAGGACATGCTTTAGATTACAAAATGCCCATGATGAAAGCATTGCATGCTGTTGATCATGCAGCAACTGCAGTTTGTCAGTATTTTGATAAAGAAGTGGTAAAGGTTAATACCACTTTAGGTTGGGAGCAAGAGTATTTTTTGATAGATGAGGCATTGCATAACGCACGTCCAGATATTGCAATGACAGGTCGAGCCTTGTTTGGCGCGCGTCCTGCAAAAGGACAGCAGCTAGAGGATCATTATTTTGGTTCTATCCCTGATCGAGTGATGGGCTTTATGCAGGAGTTTGAAAATGAATCTCATTTATTAGGAATTCCAGTTACCACCAGACACAATGAGGTAGCTCCTAATCAGTTTGAAGTAGCCCCCATGTTTGAAGAGGCTAATTTGGCCAATGATCACAATCAACTGTTGATGGATATTTTGGATAAAGTTGCAAGAAAGCATCAGTTCAGAATTTTGCTACACGAGAAGCCTTATGAAGGTGTAAATGGTAGTGGAAAGCACAACAATTGGGCTTTGAGTACCAACACAGGTGTGAATTTGTTGAAACCAGGTAAAAATCCAAAAACCAATTTACAGTTTCTTACCTTTTTTGTAAATACAGTAGCAGCTATTTTTGAGAATGCTGATGTGCTAAGAGCAAGTATAGCATCTGTGGGTAACGATCACCGTTTGGGCGCAAATGAGGCGCCTCCGGCCATAATGAGCTGTTTCTTAGGTGAGCATTTATCCGCCATGTTAGACGATTTAGAGAAGAATATCAAAGCAGGAAAAATGACTCCACAGGACAAAATAGAGTTGAAGTTGAATATCGGAAAATTGCCTCAGGTCTTGTTGGATAATACAGATAGAAATAGAACCTCTCCTTTTGCCTTTACAGGGAACAAATTTGAGTTTCGTGCTGTGGGTTCTAGCGCCAATTGCGCCAATGCAATGATTGTATTAAATACCATCGTAGCCAATAGATTGTTGCAATTTAGAAAGGATGTGGATGCCAGAATTTCTAAGGGAGATGACAAGGATGAGGCCATTCTCAAAGAGTTACAGCGATTAATTAAAATGAGCAAGGCCATCCGCTTTGAAGGAAATGGATACGGCGATGAGTGGGTAAAAGAGGCTAAGAAAAGAGGTCTGTCAAACTTTACAGACACCCCAACAGCTTTGGCTATCTGGAAGGACAAAAAAATTCAGAAAATGTTTCAAGATTTGAATGTGCTGACGCCTGAAGAAATTCATGCCCGTTATGAAATTGAATTGGAGAACTACAGCAGAAGAAGAGATATTGAAGCTTCATTGACAGCAAGTATAGCGATGTCCAATATAATTCCAGCCGCATTGAGATATCAAAGTGATTTATTGGACAATGTTCAAGGCTTAAAGGCTGTTTTATCCGCAAGTGAATTTAAAGATGCCGCTGCTACTCAGTTGTCATTAATCAAAGACATTAGCAAAGAAGTTAATGCATTGAAAAAAGGAGCAGATGCCATAAAAGTTGAATTGCAAAAGGCCCATACCATGGATGCAGAGAAGCAAGCAAAGTTGTTATCTGGCACCATCAAACCATTGATGGATGCGGCAAGGGCTTCAGCGGATAAACTAGAATTATTGGTAGAGGATGAGTCTTGGCCATTGCCTAAAATGAGCGAGTTGTTGTTCACCAACTAATGTTTCGTTTAGCGAATTTCATAAAATAGAGACTCATTTTGGGTCTCTATTTCTTTTTTGTTATATTCGCAACAATACAAACCGAAGGAATTAAAGAATTACAACATGAAAAAATTATTGTTGGCTTTTGTTTTGGGATGTGCAATTACTGCTGCATGGTCACAAAAAGAGTTGAAGAAGGCAAATTCATATTTTGCCACTCGTCAGTATTTGGAGGCTGCTGAAGAATATAAGATTGCTGGACCTAAAATAAAGGACTTAACTATCAAAGCTCAGTCATATTTCAATGTGGGAGAGTGCTACAGAATGATGACCAGATACAATGAAGCCATTGAATGGTATGATAAGTCAGGACGAGCGATGTATGGTAAAACAAATCCTGAGCTTCACTTCAATTGGGGTTTATGCTATCAAATGCAAGGCAAGTATGAAGAAGCTGTGGCTCAATTTAAGCGATATCAAGAGTCCGGTGGAGACCGTGAGAAAGGCAATCAAGCCATAAAATTATCGCAAAATGCCGCCGATTTGAAAAATCAGAAGTCCAAGATTGAAGTGGAAATTGTTGGTGAAATTAGCAGTCCAGAGTTTGATTTTGCCATGAATTATGCTGCAAAGAAAGGTAAGGATGGAGATGTATTTATCTTGTCATCTTCTAGAAAGTCATCGGCTGGAAGTGGTTCGGATCCAAAGACTGGAGAGGATTTCATGGATTTGTTCTCTGTTACACGTGACCCCAAAGGGAAATTTGCAACTCCTCAACCTCTTGGGAATGTTATCAACTCCAACAATAACGAAGGCCCCGTAAGTTATACCAAAGATTTTGGAGAAATGTATTTTACATTTTGTCAATATGAATCAGGTGAGTATCATCCTTGCGAGATTAGAATGTCTAAAGTGATGAACGATAAATATGAGGCTCCTATAAAGGTTGTATTTGATAAGACAAATGGTGATAGCGTTGTGTTTGGCCATCCTTGTCTTTCTCCAGATAACAAGCATTTGATTTTTGCCTCTAATTTGCCCGGAAGTAAAGGGGGAATGGATTTGTGGTTCAGCACATACGACAAGAAGAATGACCAGTGGGGAGCGCCAAAGAATCTTGGAAATATCAATACAGTTGGTGATGAGATGTTCCCATGGATGGAGGATAACACGCTTTATTTTTCATCCAATACCATTCCTGGACTGGGCGGATTTGATATTTTTAAATCCAGCAAAGGAGAAGATATGAATTTCTCAGCTCCAACCAATTTGGGACATCCAATAAATTCATCATCTGATGATTTCGCATTGATCATTGATCGCAGTGCTAAGAAATTGTATAATGTTGAATATGCTGGTTTTTTCACATCAAACAGACCCGGGGGAAAAGGTAAGGATGATATTTACCAATTCAAAGATGTTCCAGTCTTATTCACTATGCAGGGATATGTTTATGATGACAAGACCGGTAATCCGGTTGAAGGAGCCAATGTTATGGTTAAAAGTACAGATGGATCTGAGTATAAATTGACAACAGATAAGTCTGGTGCTTTCAATTTGGACAATACCCAAGTTCTTGCAGATAACACTTATATGGTTGATGTGGATAAAACGGATTATATTGGAATTCAAGGTGACCGTTTTTCAACAAGGAACTTAAAAGAGAATACAAACTTTGCAAAGGAGTATTTCATTCAGCCCATTGAAAAGGATGTTGAGTATCACATGCCATTGGTGCAGTATCCATATAATAAAACAGAATTATTGGTAAATGAAACGGTTAATTCTCAGGATTCTTTGAATTATTTGTTTGATTTATTGGCTAAAAATAAGACTTGGAAAATTCAGTTGGAGGCGCATACAGATGCTCGTGGTAGTGTAGAGGCTAATCAGACATTGTCAGATGGTCGTGCAAAAACTTGTTATGATTACTTGGTTGGAAAGGGCATTGATGGACGCAGAATTACTCCTGTTGGAAAGGGAGAATCTCAACCAATTACCATGAAGAAAGATCAAGGGGTTTTTAAAGGTGGAGATATTTTAACCGAGGAGTACATCGCTCAATTACCTGCAGATGAAGATAAGGAAGCGGCACATCAATTGAATCGCCGCACAGTTTTCCGCATTTTGGCAACTGATTTTGACCCTAACAAGCCCAATGCAACTCCTGCGCCTTCTCCAACTCCTGGAAAGCCAGGTGCTAAATCAAATGGCGCAAAACCTGGAGCAAAGAAGCCATAATGTTCATGACTTGATGTAAGTTTTAGAGTATTAGCTACTAATAAATATTACTTTTGCAGCGGGTTATTCCCGCTGCTTTTTTTTAATTCTATGAGTGATTCACAACGATACCAACAAAGGGGCGTTTCAGCTAAAAAAGAAGATGTGCATGAGGCCATTGCTAAAGTTGATAAAGGACTTTTTCCTAAGGCGTTTTGTAAAATAGTGCCCGATTTTCTGACGGGGGATGAGGAGTATGCTTTGGTAATGCATGCTGATGGTGCGGGTACAAAATCATCATTGGCCTATATGTATTGGAAGGAAACTGGTGATTTATCAGTTTGGAAGGGAATTGCACAGGATGCCGTTGTGATGAATTTGGATGATCTTCTTTGTGTTGGAGTAACTGATAATATTCTTTTGAGTTCAACAATTGGAAGAAACAAAGGTCTTATTCCCGGCGAGGTGATCAAAGCCATTATTGAAGGCACTGAGGAGTTAGTTGAAGAGTTGAAAGAGAATGGCATAGGAATCAAAACCACAGGCGGAGAGACTGCAGATGTAGGAGATTTGGTGCGAACGATTATTGTCGACAGCACCGTTGTTGCCCGAATCAAAAGGTCAGAAGTGATTGATAATGCCAATATTTCTGCGGGTCAGGTTATTGTTGGTTTTGCCTCTGATGGTCAAGCTACTTATGAGAAGGAGTTCAATGGCGGGATGGGTAGTAATGGACTTACTTCAGCGAGGCATGATGTTTTCTCAAAGGAATATGCCACCTCATGTCCAGAGTGTTTTGATCCGAATATTCCATTTGAAGTTGTTTTTACAGGTACACAAAAACTGACAAGTCCCATTGCAGGAGTCCCATTAGATGCAGGTAAGTTGGTGTTGTCTCCCACAAGAACGTATGCCCCTTTAGTGAAGAAGATTTTAGATTGGAACAGAGCGGCTGTTAAAGGCATGGTGCATTGCAGTGGAGGAGGGCAAACCAAAGTGTTGCACTTCATAGATAACTTGCATGTGATTAAGGATGATTTAATGCCAATTCCCGTATTATTCAAATTGATTCAACAAGAAAGTGGAACCGATTGGAAAGAGATGTACAGGGTTTTTAATATGGGGCATCGACTGGAAATATATACAGATGAATCCAATGCACTTGAAATGATTGAGATTGCGCGTTCAATGAATATACATGCACAAGTTATTGGGCGAGTTGAGGTAAGTTCATCGAAGAAGTTGACTATTGTTACAGATAAAGGAAAATTTGAATACAACGATTGATGATAGATTTGTTGCAGCGCCTATTGGCCATAGAAGATCGATATATTGAGGTTTCTAAGCTGATTACAGATCCATCTGTGATTTCGGACATGAAGCGATATCCTTCATTGATGAAGGAGTATAAGGATTTGGAGAAGATTGTTGAGAAAGGGAGGTTGTATAAGAAGTCAAAAGATGACTTTCAAGGAGCCAAAGATATTTTATACGGCCAGGAAGATGCGGCACTGAAGGAGTTAGCCCAGATGGAGTATGATGAGTTGGAGCCATTGATTGAATCTTTGGAGAATGAGATTAAGGTCATGCTGATTCCAAAAGATCCGGAAGATGAGCGAAATTGTGTTGTGGAAATTAGAGGTGGTACAGGAGGAGATGAAGCTGCCATCTTTGCAGGGGATTTGTTTAAAATGTATACCCGCTATTTGGCCAATAAAGGTTGGAGGTATGAAGTTTTGAGCATCAGTGAGGGTACGGCCGGAGGCTTTAAAGAAGTAGTTTTTGAAGTGCAAGGTGTGGATGTATATGGCACCATGAAGTTTGAAAGTGGCGTGCATCGTGTCCAACGTGTTCCTGAGACGGAAGCGCAGGGCCGCGTGCATACATCGGCAGCAACTGTAGCGGTGATGCCTGAGGCTGAGGAATTTGATGTAGTAATCAATCCTGCAGATATCCATAGAGATACTTATCGAGCCAGTGGAGCAGGGGGACAGCACGTAAATAAGACAGAGTCAGCGGTTCGTTTGACGCATGCACCTACAGGTGTTATTGTTGCTTGCCAGGAAGGTCGCTCCCAACATGAGAATCAGGAAAAGGCCATGCAAATGTTGCGCACCAAGATTTTTGAGGCAGAGGTGAATCGCAGACATGAAGAACGGTCAAGAATGCGGAAGTCTCTTGTTAGCACAGGTGACCGTTCAGCCAAGATAAGAACCTACAATTTTCCTCAGGGGAGAATGACAGATCACCGCATTAATTTGACGCTTTACAATTTGGACGCAGTTATGAATGGTGAGATTGAGGATATAATAGAAGCCTTACAAGTTGCAGAAAACGCAGAGAAATTATTGGCAGGTAATAACGATTAATGATGAACCGGAAAAAATTGGCCGCGATTATTCAAGAACGAAAATCGCTATTGTGTGTGGGCTTGGATATCGACTTAAAATTGATTCCAGCAGGGATAGATGCATTGGCATTTAACAAAGCCATAATTGATGCGACGCGCGATTTGGCTGTTGCTTACAAACCCAACTTGGCTTTTTATGAGTGCCTGGGAAAGAAGGGTTGGGAATTGTTTGAAGAGACTGTCAAGTATATTGGAAAGGAACATTTCATTATTGCCGATGCCAAGCGCGGGGATATTGGAAATACCAGTAAATATTACGCTCAAACGTTTTTTGAAACATATGCTTGCGATGCAGTTACCATTGCTCCCTACATGGGTGAAGATAGCGTGACTCCATTTTTGGGATTTGAAGATAAGTGGGCTATCGTGTTGGGTTTGACATCCAATAAAGGAGCAAATGATTTTCAGTTGCAACAAATGGGTGATGAGATGTTGTATCAAACCGTACTGCGTAAAGTTGCAGCATGGGGCAATGACGAGAACATTATGTTCGTTGTTGGAGCCACCCAGGCAAGTGCATTCATAGAGTTGCGAAAAATAGTGCCCAATCACTTTTTACTTGTCCCTGGTATTGGTGCGCAGGGCGGGAGCCTTGAAGATGTCCTTCAACATGGGATGACTCCTGATGGTGGTTTGTTGATCAATGCATCTAGGAGTATTTTGTATGCATCCAACGGATTGGATTTTGCAGATGCAGCAAGAGCAGAGGCAATCAAGATGCAGAAGGTAATGGCAGGTTATCTTTCAAATTCAGTTCAGTGAGCATTTGATTCAACCATTTTCAACTCAAAATTTAGAAGTATAAGCCATAACCGATCAAAGGCAGTTGAGTTATTGAGTTTCAATAGTCATGTCTGTTAAGTTTCACACTAAGGGTTGTGATATTTTTTTATGTTGGTTTTAATCGCCCAATGCCTCAGCTTTTTTCAACTCTTCGTCAATGATTTCTTCAATTTGCTTTCTCTCAGCGTCATTGAGTTTTTGATTTAATTTGGCTTGCTGCTTTAAATAGCGGTACATGTGTTTTTTATGAAGTTCGTAAGCAACATAGGTAGTGTAGTTTCCTTCTGCGTTTCTGTATTGTTCTTGTCCTACTTTTCTTAAATCAGCCAATTTGGTGTTGGTTACTTCCCTGATTAAAGACTCAAATTTCTCAGTAATCTCAGACGCTTGACCAACCTCAGTCTCGCTCATGTGTTGATCCGTCACGCCTTTGATCGTCGTGCTCATTTGCTGAGCCAATTCCTTTTTCGCTTGCAGATCAGCTTTGCTTTCGGAAATGTTTTGATCTTTACTTTCACCTTTTCCGACGCCTCTAAAGTATCGGTTGTTGCTTTCATATTTTTCTCCAGTGAATGGTTCTTTGACTTTTGAGCCTAAGAATTTGTTTGAACTACATGCGGTCAGCAACAAAAATGCTGTGAGTGCCAAAAAGAAAATATTTTTCATGTTCGAAATTTAAGAAGGTTTTCTAAAAATTGTGCCAATACAGAGAAAAACGTTAAAATCGTTTTGTTTCTTGGCATTCAGTGCTACTTTGCAGCTGCAAGAAAATTAAACCAAAAAAATAAGCATGAAAAAATTCTACATGATTGGAGCATTGTTGTTAAGTATGACAACATTGATGGCTCAGACATTTGTGCAGGGAACCCTTCCTGGTCAATACTATTCAGGAGGTGTTACCGGCGTTTGGGACATGAACAGTGATGGCCTTAACGACATTGTCGTCATGGATCAAAGCACAACACTGCGCATATTGTTCCAACAACCCAATGGCTCTTTTACTCAAGTCAATACAGCCACTTCAGCTTTGGGTCAAGCCCAATGGGGAATGACAGTTGGTGATTATGACAATGATGGATTTGGAGATGTCATGTGTGGTGGGAATTATGATGGGGTTCATTTTTACAATATCGACGGAGATGGTAATGCAGTTATGACGACCAATGGCAATGCCAGTATCTTCATGCAAGCATGTTTGTTTGGTGATATCGATAATGATGGATGGTTGGATGCATTTGCATGCCACGATGATGGTCCTTCCTTTATGTTCCGCAACGATGGGGCAGGAATGATGGTTCCGGATCAGACTTTGATCAATTACAATTTGTATCAAGGGAATTATCCAGGAACCAACGATCCTTTGATGTCCGGAAATTATGGAAGTGAATTCAGCGATTTTGATCGTGATGGTGATATGGATTTGTTGGTGGCCAAGTGCCGTCAAGCTTCCAATGACCCTTTGGATCCCCGTCGTACCAATTTGCTTTTTGTTAATGATGGAAACAATGTATATACAGACGCCGCCGCAGCTAAGGGTTTGGTTAATTTGCAGCAATCATGGACGGCTACTTTTGGAGACATTGATAACGATGGTGACTTTGATTGTTTTATGACCACGCACTCTGGTGGTATCAGGATGTATGAGAATGATGGGTTGGGATACTTTTCTGATATTTCTCAATCTGCTGGTCTAACTACTCAAGGATTTTTCATGCAAGGGCAATTAGCGGACTTTGATAATGATGGTTACCTGGATGTATTGTATGCTGGAGGAAGTTTCGGTTATTATCATAATAACGGTAACAACACATTTACGCAAATGAATAACTTGATTGCAAACCCTCAAACGATGCATGGTTATGGATTGGGTGACTTGAACAATGATGGATTCACTGATATTTATGCCAATTACGGAAATGCCAATGGCTATGTGACCCCATCCAATCAAAATGATATTTTGTGGTTGAGCCAGCCTAATGGTAATCACTGGGTAGGTTTTGACTTAGAGGGAACCATTTCTAATCGCAATGCTGTAGGAGCTTTGGTAGAAATTCATGGACCATGGGGAACGCAAATACGTGAAATTCGGACGGGTGTATCTTATGGCATTACCAATTCAAATATTTTAGTCTTCGGAATAGGAAGTAGTACCTCAGTTGACTATGCTGTGATTCACTGGCCTGCTGGAGGAACTCAGGTTGTAACAAATCCAACAGTAGATGCTTATACACATTACCTTGAAACACCTTGTTTTGACTATCCTTCAGTAAGTATTACAAGCAACGGAGCAACCTCTATTTGTCCAGGTCAAACCATTGATATTGTGGCTACGGCAAGCAGTCCAATCGGCACGCCATCTATTGTTTGGTCTAATGGTGCCAATACATCAGATATTTCTGTTGGTGAAAGTGGTGTTTACTCGGCTTATGCGTATGATGCTGCAAGCGGATGCGCAACAGCGTCTAACCAGATCAACATTTCAGTTGATGATCAAACTCCGCCTACCATTGCCATTCAAGGTGATGAAATTACCTGCTCAGGTTCTTTAGTTACGCTTACCGCTAGCAATGGAAATTCATATTTGTGGAGCAACGGTTGGACAGAGCAATCGTTGTCTGTAGATGTATCTGGTGATTACAGCGTTCAAGTGGATGGCGGTTGTGGCTTTATTGGATCCGCTGAGTCAGTTAGTATTACAATTCTAGATGCTCCAGTAATGACCACCCAAGACTATCAGATTGACTTATCATCCAACGTTGATATGGCTGTAATTGGCAGTGGTGATATCACTTGGTATTCTGATGCCAATGGCATGGTGCCCGTTGCAAACGGAAACTCATATTCTACAATGGTTAATTCAACCACAACTTATTATGTTGAATCGGTGAACAATTACCCAGGTACTGAAGGTCAGGGTGGAAATCCAGCGAACTCAACATCTGGGCAATATTCTAATTCTACGTTCCATTTGTTGTTTGATGCCATGCAAGACATTACCATTGACAGTGTTATGGTTTATGCGCAAAACGCAGGAACAAGAAACATTGAATTGGTTGATGCAAACGGCACTCAAATTACCTCCGGTACTTTTGATGTTCCTGCTGGTCAGTCGTATATCACTTTGAATTTTGCAGTACCTCAAGGAACCGGTTACGGTTTGCGTCCAGTCGCCAACTCACAGCCTGGATTGTGGAGAGATGGATTGGGTTCAACTTTAAATTTCCCTTACAACATCAATGACGGTTCTAATAACACATTAGCTGCTATTACTGGAACAACTGTTCAACAGCCGAACTCATTGAATTATTACTACTTCTTTTATGATTGGCATGTGAGTACACCCACTTTTGAGTGCTCAACAGGATTGCAGCCAGTGACAGTGTTTGTGGGCAATGTTTTGGGTTGTACTTCTCCAGATGCTTGTAATTTTAATCCAATTGCAACAACTGAAGATAATACATGTGTTTATCCAGGTTCTCCATGTGATGATGGAAATGCAGCAACAATCAACGATGTGTATGCAGCAGATTGCTCTTGCGCTGGAGAAACAGTGGGTGTTAATGAACTTGAGGGTTCATTTGGATTTGGTGTTTACCCTAATCCAACGCAAGGTGTATTGAATGTTCAAATTCCAGCCATTCAAGGTTCTATTCAATTGCCGGTTATGGATGTCAATGGACGTATGGTTGAGCAGCGCCAATTGAATGGATCGAATCAAATTGGAGTTGTTCAATTGAACTTGAGTCATTTGGCCAGCGGTTGGTACAACGTGAAAATGGTTTCCGAGTTTGGTGTGTATAATTCCAAATTCCAGAAGAACTAAAATAGAAATTGAGCCAATTGAAAAAACCACCTTCGGGTGGTTTTTTTTTATTGTACAATCTATTCGTATTTAATTCGTTTGTAGTTTCACCACATGAAGAAAATTTACCTCTTGTCTTTTTTTGCAATGATTGGAATTCATTCCGCATTTGGACAAAAGGTATTGCCCAAGAATTTGCCTGAGTTTGATGATAGTCCTTTTCACTTTGGCTTTTTGGTATCTGGTAATCGTTCATTTTTTGACATTCGCCAAAAGTACAACACCACTTTTTCCGATAGCCTTTATGGTATAGTCAATGATCCTCAACCTGGTTTTAACTTGGCATTACTCGCATCTTATAACCCTGTTCCCGCGTTGAGTTTTCGTTTGATTCCCGGCCTGGCCTTTCAAGATAGGGCGCTTCAATATCGTTTTTTAAAATCCAATGGTAAGGAAGAGACCGTAATGGTTAGAACAGAGTCTGTTTGGCTTGAATTTCCGGTGCTTTTAAAAATGAGAACCAATCGCGTTGGGAATTTCGCTTCTTATGCATTGGCGGGCGCTAAGTATGGTATTGATATGCAGACCCAAAAGGATGTGAATAACGCACTGGTGGGTGAGGCCATCATCAAGCTACAGAATAAAGATTTTTGTCTCGAGTTTGGCGGTGGTGCGGATTTTTTTATGCCCTTTTTTAAGTTCTCTACGGAATTTAAAATTGGCTATGGCCAAAAGAATTTACTTATCCCTGATGGTACTCGATATACCAATCCCATTCAGTCTTTAAGGACAAGAACATACGTTTTTACGATTTCTTTTGAGGGGTAATAATATCAAGCTATCTCTTTTCCTTGAAAAGGAAAGTATTGAAAAGCCATCCGGCAATCAAAGAATATAGAAAGGAAACGATAATCAGAGCTAATCCCCCAAGACTGGCCAATGAGCCAACTTTGGTAAAGAGAATACTGCGTTCGATGGCTTTTGTTTTTAGTTGTTCTAAAGTATGACCTTTCAACGCGGGATTGTCTTTCATGATTTGTTGAAACTCTTCTTTAGTATCCAAGGATTCAATAATCAAGGCAATATCTTGTTGCTGTTTGATCATCATTTCATTGCTAATCCATTTGTAATAGATGACAACCATTAAAGTGCCTAATAAACTGTACAACACACTGTATTTAGCGGCTTTCTTAAACAGGTTTACAAAGCCATACGATTTTTTCTGATGAGCATGTGCCATTGCGATGCTGATCGATACCAAAATCAACAGCATGTGCAAAAGCACACCCCATTTGCTTCCGATACTGGCATCGAAGTTGGTTATTTCTCCAATAAGAATTCGAACTCCAAGCCACAAGCCAGCTAGAAGTATGACAATGTTGATATTGCCAAAAAGTTTACGCATTCATTGAGATTAAGAACTCTTCATTGTTTCGAGATTTCTCGATACGGTCCTTCACGAACTCCATTGCCTCAACAGGGTTCATATCCGCCAAGTGCCTTCTTAAAATCCACATGCGTTGAAGAATGTCCTTATCATGCAAAAGATCTTCTCTTCTTGTGCCTGATGAAAGGATATCAATGGCGGGGTAGATGCGGCGATTGGAAATTTTACGATCCAATTGCAATTCCATATTACCGGTTCCTTTGAATTCTTCAAAGATTACTTCATCCATTTTAGAACCTGTATCTACCAAAGCTGTTGCTATAATTGACAACGAACCTCCATTTTCAATTTTGCGAGCAGCACCAAAAAATCTTTTTGGTTTTTCCAATGCGTTGGCCTCAACACCACCACTCAATACTTTACCGCTTGAAGGAGCAACTGTGTTGTAAGCCCTTGCGAGACGGGTGATTGAATCCAAAAGGATGCACACATCATGACCGCATTCCACCAAACGTTTTGCTTTTTCAAGGACGATATTGGCGATTTTAACGTGGCGCTCTGCGGGTTCATCAAAAGTAGATGCAACCACTTCGCCTTTGACACTTCGCTTCATATCGGTCACCTCTTCAGGTCGCTCATCGATCAACAAAACCATCAAGTAAACTTCAGGATGATTCTGAGCAATGGCGTTGGCCACATCTTT
>CANNHA010000052.1 GCA_947504275.1 Flavobacteriales bacterium | reverse complement strand
GTATGTATGTTGTTCATCTGCCCATCCCTTGGAAACCCGATAGCCGCATAATACAGTATCCCCAATGGTCTGTAAATCATAATACTTCAAATCATCTCTATAGGCCATGTTTACAAACAACTGCGCATTTTTCTCTTTGGGAAAAGTGTAGCGATGAACACCCGTGCGCTGCGTAGCTGTAAGCTCTACTTTAATTTGACTCTCATTGAGTAAAACGCTATAATATCCAGGAATAGCTATTTCATTTTCATGGTCAAATCCTTGAGCCAGTGCATCCAACCACTTGACACTTTTTCGGTGCTCACCAATACTGGGCGTAAAGAGGATATCTCCGTAATCACTGATACCTGTACCTTGCAAATGGGTGTGTGAAAATCCATAAACAACAGAGTCCGTGTAATGATAACCACCGCAACCATCCCAACCATCAATGCGGGTATCGGGACTCAATTGAACCAATCCAAAAGGAGCTGTAGCACCAGGGTAGGTGTGCCCATGACCACCAGTACCGATAAAAGGATTCACCATTTTGCATTTGCCAAAAGGCTCAGCTACATTAAAGCTCCGCTCAAGATCAGCGATCCTTTGCTCAATATAAAAATGTTCTCCTGGTTGTGCCCAAATACAATGGAGCACAAACATGAAAATTATGGTGTTGAAGGTTTTACGCATATGTTACAATTTATTTTGTCGTGTTTTAATCCCATGTGCAACACTTGGGGTTTGTTGGGCGCTATTCTTTCCAAATAGACCTTTTGCTGCTCAGAACTCAATTCCTGCAATATCCGCTCTTCTCTTTCTTTACTCATGGATTTTCTTCTCATTCGCAAAGAATTGTCTTTGATTTCCCATTCGATAGGATCCATGGGTTCCGTTTGCAACTCAGCTAACGACAATTCAATGGAACTTCTTTCTACCTCATAGAATAAATAGATACCTTCCAATTTTATTTTCTGATCTTCTGTCAATGTTAGCACACTATCCATTCTGCTTATCCATTGCTCAGCTGTCTCGGGCAATGCATTTTGAGACATACAAATCAAATGTTGTGTCAGGAAAATAAGAGAGAATAATAGTAACCGCATTTCGCTACTAAGATAAAGGAAAGGACTTTCTCATAGCCTGCTCCTTCAAGTTTTTTGGCATTTTCTCTATTGCATAACGAAGAGCAGTTCGGGGCATTCTATCCTTGTATCGCTCGACAAATTCAAAAACCAAAAGTGTTTGTTTTTGACTCAGGACCTTCAACATCCATCCATAACCCTTTTGAACCATGTCTTCATCGTCTTCTAAAAGAGCAAGTGCTATTTCCAATTGATCTTCAGTATACAATTCCTTCTTAGCTGGATAAATAAATGAAACTGCACATGCTCTCCTCATCCAAAGATTTTCATTTACGCTCCATTGCTTGACGTCCAAAACAAACTCAGGATATGCCATGATAAATGTTCCTATGGTTTGATTGCAGAACGTATCACATACCGCCCAGTTGGAAACGTATTTGGATATCCAGTTTTCAAAAATTTTGAAATCACTAGGCTCAAATTCCTTCTTCCGAGAAAATACCAATTGAGCGGCTAGGAGTGCTTCTTCAATAAAACCCGTTTGAAAGAGGGAATCTGCTAAATCAAAAACAACTGATTTATCCTCATCTTTTAACCTTTGTATGATTTGACGACCAATGGTTTGCGTCTGCGGATTTCCCACTCCTAAACATTTTATCTCATGTTTAAAGAACTGCGCAATGGACTTTCTTTTCTCAGCAGTAGCCACTAACATTAGTGAATCCCTAATAGCCTTCAAACATTGTGACGTGATGGTTTTCATTTTTTAAATATCGGATTAAATGAAACATTTTATCTTCGTTCTATGAAGAAATTGTTTTCAACCCTATTGCTCATCATTGTGTTTTGGCATGCCAATGGTCAATTCACCTTGGCTGATACTTTGCGCGGGAGTATAACCCCTGAAAGGGCTTGGTGGGATTTGAATGCATATGCACTCGACATTGAAGTAGACCCTGAAAAGAAATGGATTGGGGGAAGCAATGACGTCTTCTTTACCGCCATTGAAACAGGGCAAGTGATGCAAATTGATTTGCAACACCCCATGAAGCTGACAGGAGCTGATATGAATGGTATGACATTGAAAATTGAGAAAATTTCTCCTCATGTCTATCATATTCAGTTGAAAGAACCAATGACCAAAGGACAAAAGGGTAGGGTGCATCTGAGCTATGAAGGATACCCCAAGAAGGCTGTTAATGCCCCTTGGGATGGTGGTTTCAGTTGGAGTACCAATAAGGAAGGATTACCTTTTATTGCAACATCCTGCCAGAACTTGGGGTCCAGTGTTTGGTGGCCTTGCAAGGATCACATGTATGATGAACCCGACAGCATGACCATTGCCGTGACAGTTCCTAAACCGCTGATGAATGTGAGCAATGGTCGCTTGATCAAAGAGGAAGATTTAGGAACAAAGAGAAAATTTACATGGTCGGTCAACAATCCCATCAATAACTATTGCGTGAGTCTGAACATCGCACCCTATGCTTCAATGCACGAAGTTTACAACGGACAAAAAGGACAATTGGACTTGACTTATTATGTCCTACCAGAGAACCAAGTTCAAGCAAAAAATCAATTCAAGCAGGTAACTCAAATGTTGAATGCCTTTGAATACTGGTTTGGTCCTTATCCGTTTTATGAAGATGGTTATCAATTGGTTCAAGTTCCTTATTTGGGCATGGAGCACCAAAGCGCAGTAGCGTATGGGAATCAATTTAAAAATGGCTATTTGGGATCTGATTTATCAGGAACGGGTTGGGGTTTAAAATGGGATTACATCATCATTCATGAAAGTGGTCATGAGTGGTTTGCCAACAATATTACCTACAAGGACATTGCTGACATGTGGATCCATGAGGGTTTCACAACATACTCAGAGGCCTTGTTTACTGAATTCCATTATGGAAAAGAAGCTGGACAGGCCTATGTAATTGGTCAAAGAAAAAACATCCGCAATGAAGCGCCAATCATAGGGCAATATGATGTCAACAATGAGGGTAGCGGTGATATGTACTACAAGGGGGCCAATCTGCTCAATATGATTCGGCAAATCAACAACAACGATTCACTTTGGCGAGAGATGTTGAGAGAGATGAATCAATTTTATTTTTACCACAAGACAGTCACCACGAGTGATGTTGAGTTGTTCATGACTGATTATTTAAAATTGAACTTAAAGCCCATTTTTGATCAATACCTTAGAACCAAGTTCATACCCAAATTGGAAATCAAAAAACAAAGAGGAAAACATTATTTCCGATGGCAAAATTGCATCAATGATTTTGAAATGCCTCTGGATTTGATCATCAATGGAAAGAATTACAGAACAAAGGTTACAACCGAGTGGAATCCAATAAATGGTAAATGCAAGAAAGGAAAAATTAAAATCGATCAGAACTATTACATTCTAACCAAATAATCAACCCTCCATTCCTTCTGAGTTTGTCCTATTGTTTTTACGCTTAAATTGTGATGCATCCATTTTTCCAAAGCGCCATGACACATTCACACGATAAGTTTGCCAATCTCTGTACCTTTGAGCATCTTGGATAAAATACGGTGTTGTACTATATACACTGGTAACTCGCGTATGGAGAATATCCTGAGCAGCGATGGAAACAACCAAACTTCTATCTTTTAAAAATTCCTTTTTGATGCTGCAATCCAAACCGTAATTGGGTCTAACAAATCCTTGCGCCGTGTTGAGTGTTCCTCCCCACATTCCACCTCCATGACCGCCACCAAATCCACCTCCACCCATACCACCGCCGCGCTCACTGCTGCCAACTTCTAAGGCTTTTTTACTGGCATAATCGCCGTTGACCTGAATAACAAAACCTTTGGGCAATTTAAAACTCGTATTCATCTTCACCCAAAAACTATTGATGGAATTGGTTAAATTAGGCGTTATGTTGGTTCCATCAATGGTAGAGTTATAGATGTTCAACGTTGTGGTTAAGTCAAACCATTCCGTAATGGCATTTCTTGAAACAACCTCCATACCAGAGGCCCAACCATAAAAGGCATTCATTGAGGTGGTAACGATGATATTGTCGTTGAGCACATCACTGTATTCAGCTATCTGCTGTTTAACCGTAACATTGGTCGTATATCTGCTGTACAAACTAGCAACCAAGGTATTCTTTTTACTGAAATTTTTGAGATAGGAAAACTCAACTCCATGCGTAAATTCAGGCTTTAAATTGGGATTACCACGAGAAACATTCAATGAATCACTGTAATCCGTAAAAGGCGAAAGTTGCATGAAACTTGGACGGTTGATTCTTCTGTTGAATGATAGTTGAACATCTTGTGTTTCGTCAATGACTCGAGTCAAATAAACTGATGGAAAAAAACTCATGGGGTAATCGATTTTAAAACGATTTCCTGTAGACTTCAACTCTCCCGTATAAGAGCTGCTTTCAGCGCGCAATCCCATCTGGTACTTCCATTTATCACCATTAACAGAAAGTGTTGTATACATGGCATCAACACGATCAGAAAAAGCATAGTCCACCAACAATGAAGGATTTACAGTATAAACTTGGGAATCCAAATCAAATCGGAAGTTATCATACTCACTGGTGTAGTTGCGCAAGGAGAATCTTCTTCCCATTTCCAATTTTAACCGGTCGTTTATCTTTGTGACATAATCCATTTGAAAGGTATACAACGATTGTCTTACGTTTCCCTGCTGTCTCCAAATCGATGGATCTGAATCACTGTAAATATTTTTGTAATCACCATTGAATGTAGATTGGATGGCGTTGTAATTGAAATCAGCCGTCAATTCAGTTCCTTCCTTGGCAAATAAATGTTTGTACAAAACACTACTACCCAAATTCTGAAATACCCTGTCCGTATTGCTTCTGCGATAATATTCTCCATTGGTCAACGAGTTGACATCCAAAGTATCTACATCAACATGCATGCTATCATCTGGATTAAATTGACCCTTGTTCAAATTTTGAGAAAATGTAACTGTATTTCTATTGTCAATGAACCAATCCAATCCCACATTTCCCCTGGCAAAATATCCATTGTTTCGGCTAATTTGATACTGATCAGATTGCAATGGCAAAGTCAATAAATCCTGTCTGTCTGTAAAAGCTTCAGACAAACTTCTTCTTTGATTGAGATTGCCATTGACAAAGAAATTAACTTTCTTCTTCCTAATATTAAAGTCTATTCCTCCGTTCATTCTGTATTTGTCTTGAAAACGGGTTTCCATTCTAGGCGGCACTGTATTGAAACCTGTTCTCACAGAACCATTGTACCCACGACCTCTGTCCTTTTTCATGACAATGTTCAATATGCCACCGCCACCGCCCGAAGCATCATATTTAGCGGATGGATTGGTGATGATCTCAACTTTATCAATGGCATCTGCGGGAATCTGATCAATGGAAAGTGTAGTGGGTCGGCCATCCACAAAAATCTGTGGCGCTGTATTCCTGACACTAACATTTCCATCTTGATCTACTTGAACAACTGGAATATTGCGTAGTACGTCTTCTGCCGTCCCTCCGGCATTGATGGCGTTTTTATCTACTTCATAAATGCTTTTATCAAATTCTTTTCTGAAACCATTGGCATCATCTCTGACCTCCAAAATCTTCTGATTTTTTATGCCAAGCTTAATATTCCCCAAATCTTTTTCAATAGGAAAACCGCCAGGAATCAATTGAAAATTTACCTTTTGCGTGTGGTAACCCACCAGACCTATCTCGATAACCAAAGGTTTTGAAACTGGAATTTTATCCACGCTAAAATCACCATTGTGCTCACTTAATCCACCACTAATCAATTGTCCTGATGGACTAACCACACGAATAACAACGTATTCCAATGGTTTATTGGAGATACTATCCAAAATTTTTCCATAAACCCGGCCTGTCATTGCTTCCTTTCTGTCTCCTCCGCGATCCCCTTGCCTTGGTTGAGCATAACTCAAGATACTCATCCAACCCAACATCATTGCAAGCAATAAATGTGATTTTCCTTTAACAATCAATTGTAAAAATGTCATAAGACAAAGATAGTGGCAAACGACCTCGAACACTTATTTTTGAACCAATGAAACCTATTCCTTTTTCCCCACCCAGAATTGATGAAAAAACAATCGAAGCGGTTGTTGAGGTGCTTAAATCTGGTTGGATCACAACCGGACCAAAAACAAGAGGTCTTGAATCTAAGATCCAAAACTATATTGGTGGTGGTCCTGTTCTGTGTCTCAATGCATGGACCAACGCGGTAGAGTTGGTGTTAAGATGGTGGGGTGTTGGACCAGGAGATGAAGTCATCATTCCTGCCTATACTTACGCAGCTACTGCCAATATTGTCATGCACGTTGGAGCAACGCCAGTCATGATTGATTGTGAAGATGGGGGATTTTTAATAGATCTTCAATTGCTGGAAAATGCAATAAACGGAAGTACCAAAGTCATCATGCCTGTTGATTTTTCTGGACTTCCTGTTAATTACAACGCAGTGATGACTTTGGCTGAAAAACACCGAAATGTGTTTTCTCCCAAAAATGAAAACCAAGAAATGTTGGGTAGAATATTGGTCATTTCAGATGCCGCACATTCATTTGGTGCCAAATACAACGGCAATCCTGTAGGAAGAGAAGTTGATGTTGCAGCATTTAGTTTTCATGCGGTAAAAAATTTTACTACAGCAGAAGGTGGTGCTTTGGTATTTAATCTCCCATTGCCTTTTGACAACGATTCCATTTGGAAGAGCATCAACCGCCTCGCTCTGCATGGTCAAACAAAAGACGCCTTATCCAAAACTCAAGCAGGTCAATGGCAGTATGATATCGTAGAAGCAGGTTACAAATGCAACATGACTGATTTACAAGCCGCCATTGGTTGGGTTGAAATGGACAGGTATGAATTGGACCATTTACCAAGAAGAAAGGCCATAGCGTTAAGGTACAATCAACATTTTGATAGTTATGATTGGGCAATTAAACCTGTATTTCAATACGGATCAGCTGAATCAAGTTATCACCTATATGCTTTGCGGGTCAGAGGATTTTCTGAAGAACAAAGAAATACCTTGATTACTCATTTGGCTGAATTGGGGATTTCAACCAATGTTCATTTTCAGCCTTTGCCAAGGTTGTCCTATTATAAAAACTTAGGTTGGAAAGAATCCGATTATCCAAATGCCATGGGGCAATTCCAAAATGAAATTTCTCTGCCCATTTATTTTGATTTAACAGATGAGCAAGTGGATTTAATTGCCACTAGTATCATTCAATACATGAGTCGATGAAACGACTGTTCGATTTTTTTTGCTCTTTGATCGGAATAATATTGCTATTGCCTTTTTTCCTGATCATTGGAGTTTGGATTTTTATGGATGATTTTCATTCGCCATTTTACAAGCAAGAGAGAGTAGGGAAGAATGGAAAATTATTTTGGTTGCTCAAGTTTAGATCAATGCGTGTTCACTCATCTCAAAAAGTTCAGTTGACCATTGGAAGAGATCCACGCATTACAAGAGTTGGACATTTTATTAGAAAATACAAAATTGATGAATTGCCACAATTAATCAATGTATTAAAAGGAGACATGAGTTTAGTTGGCCCCCGTCCAGAGGTTGTAAAGTATGTCAACCTCTATTCAGAAGAGCAAAAAGTTGTGTTACAAGTCAAACCAGGTATAACAGACTATGCTTCTTTAGAGTACTTTGAGGAAAGTGACCTATTGGCCCAGAGCATTGACCCTGAAAGAACCTACATTGATGAAATAATGCCTGCTAAAATTCAGATTAACTTGAAATACATTCCCAACGCAAATGTTTTGGAGGATATAAAAATCATTTTTTTGACACTGAAACGCATTGTGTCTTGAATGGTATCGGATTAACTTTGCACCATGAAGAAATTATTGGTGTTGAGCTTTATGGCCCTAACAGCATTTGTAGGAAAGTCGCAAAAGCAGGAAACAGAGCCCATCCATTACAAGAAAGAAAAAAAAATTGCCAATGTTCGTCAGTTGACTTTTGGCGGAAACAATGCTGAAGCGTATTGGTCACCCAATGGAGAGTTACTCATTTTTCAAAGTGATAATGCCAAGTGGGGAGTAGGTTGTGATCAAATTTTTACTTTGAAAGTGGATGCGCCAGGAGATTCCACCCGAAAAAAAATGATTTCAACGGGCAATGGTCGAACTACTTGTTCTTGGTTCATGCCCAATGGTAAAGATTTTCTTTATGCCTCCACACATCAAGGGGATTTGAATTGTCCCCCTGTCCCTGAAAAGAAACCAGGTCATTACGTATGGCCATTGTACGATTCATTTGAAATATATGTCGCACAATTGGAGGATGGAAAAATCATTCAGCAATTGACAAATAGTACAAGATACGATGCTGAGGCTACCATAAGTCCTAAAGGAGATAAAATTGTTTTCACAAGTTTGCGCAATGGTGATTTGGATTTATACACCATGAATATTGATGGATCCAATGTAAAACAAATCACGAGCACTTTAGGATATGATGGCGGAGCCACCTTTTCTCCTGATGGAACTAAAATCGTTTGGAGAGCCTCTAGACCTCAGGCTTTGGAAGACATTAACAAGTACCGTGATTTGCTGAATCAAGATTTGGTTGAACCTTCCAACCTAGAAATTTTCATCGCCAATGCGGATGGAAGTGATGTCAAACAATTGACGCAATTGGGCAATGCCAATTGGTCACCTACTTTTACACCTGATGGAAAAGGCATTCTTTTTTGTAGCAATTATGAAAGTAACATCGGATTTCCGTTCAATTTATTCCTAGTAAACATTGAAACCTTAAAAGTGAACCAAATAACATACGATTCAGAATTTGATTCATTTCCAATGTTCTCACCAGATGGAACAAAGTTGGTTTGGTGCTCAAACCGTAACAATGGAAGGACAAGAGATACCAATATATTCATTGCAGATTGGAACAATTAAATCATGCCATCACTGAGGACCATTTGCTTCAGTTTGAGCAGGATGGTTTTATGTTATTTAAAAACGTCTTAAATGACGATGAAAACCTTGCGATAGCTTCGTTTGTAAAGAAACAGCATGAAAAAGGACAATGGTCAAAAGCTCAAATTGGAAAAGGAGCGGATTCAATGGTCAATTGGGAGCAAAGGGGAGATTTCATCGAATGGTTAGATCCAGAAAATTCAAACATTGCCATTCAACCATATTGGCGACTATTGGCTCAAATTCAGTTGACTCTGAACCGTCATTTTTATTTAGGATTGAATTTTTTTGAATCTCACATGGCATGCTATCCAGAGGGAACTTTTTACAAGCGACACAGTGATCAACACAAAAATGGTTCAACTCGCAAAGTGAGCTTTGTTTATTATCTCAATGAAAATTGGATTGAGCGAAATGGTGGTTTATTAAAAATTTTCGATGAAGATGAAACCAAGGCAACCATAATCCCCTTAATCGGTCATTGTATTGTTTTTCTTTCTGATCTAGAGCATGAAGTAACTATTTCTCAATTGCCGCGATACTCAATAACAGGATGGTTTCATCAGAAGTAACTTTATATCTCTGATGAAAGTTTTAATTTTTCAATTCAAAATAAAATCGCACTCCGGTTTTTTCTCAAAATGAATAATATCAATTGAATTCTCTGGTTTGATAACTGAAACAAGAGATAAAATTTCGAGTTCAAAAGATATCACCCAAAAATCTCATTTCAATCGTCATTAAAACTGTTCAATTTGACGCATTTATGATTTATATTTGTCGAGAAGTATTGCTCTGCAATGTTTGTATAGATTTTTTTTGTCTGCGCCGATTTCAATGCTACTTTGGCTGACTATTTATTCTGAATTAATTTAAAACGATGAGTACCATAGCCAATGTTCACGCCCGTCAAATTTTGGATTCCAGGGGCAATCCAACAGTAGAAGTAGAAGTTATCACAGCGGAGGGCGTGATGGGAAGGGCAGCAGTTCCTTCAGGAGCTTCAACAGGAATGCACGAAGCAGTAGAATTGCGTGATGGAGATAAGTCTCGCTACTTGGGAAAAGGTGTTGAGCGAGCAGTTCAAAATGTTGTTTCAACATTGAACGAAACTTTACAAGGCGCTTCCATATTTGATCAGAATTTAATAGATCGCGCGATGTGCAGCATTGACGGATCTGAAAACAAAGCCAACTTGGGCGCCAACGCTATACTCGGTGTTTCATTGGCCGTTTCACATGCCGCTGCTAATTCCGTTGGGTTGCCTTTGTACCGCTATGTTGGTGGTGTCAACGCCAATACTTTGCCCATTCCTTTGATGAACATTATCAACGGTGGAGCTCATGCTGACAATAAAGTAGATGTTCAAGAGTTTATGATCGTTCCCGTTGGTGCTGAACGTTTCTCTGAGGCACTCCGCATGGGAGCTGAAGTTTTTCATCACTTAAAGTCAGTATTAAAGAGTCAAGGTCACATGACCAATGTTGGCGATGAAGGAGGATTTGCACCCAATCTAGCCAGCAACGAAGATGCATTGAAGGTAGTGATGCAAGCTATTGAAGCAGCTGGTTACAAACCAGGTGAAGATATTTGTATCGCCTTGGATTGTGCCTCTACAGAATTTTACAATGCTGAAAAAAAACTTTATCAACTAGAAAGTACCGGTGAATCATTGACCAGTGCTGAGATGGTTGGTGTTTGGGCCGATTGGTGCAAACGTTATCCAATTGTCAGCATCGAAGATGGCTGTGCTGAAGATGATTGGGAGGGTTGGAAATTGATGACAGAGGCCTTGGGAGAGAAAGTCCAATTGGTAGGAGATGATTTGTTTGTTACCAATGTCAATCGTTTGGCCAAAGGAATCAATGATGGAATTGCCAATTCTATTTTGGTTAAAGTCAATCAAATTGGAACATTAACTGAAACCATCGATGCCGTAAACATGGCGCATCGCTCAGGATATACAAGCATTATGAGCCACCGCTCCGGTGAAACAGAAGATACCACAATTGCTGATTTGGCCGTAGCTTTAAACACTGGTCAAATCAAAACAGGTTCAGCTTCTCGCAGTGATAGGATTGCCAAGTACAATCAACTATTGCGCATCGAAGAGCAATTGGGAAAAATGGCTTATTATCCGGGAAAGAATTTTCCTTTTATGCCTTAAAACTTTCAAATAATATGATGTAAAAGATCCTGGACGCAGTTCCAGGATTTTTTTATACCAAGCCAATCAAAAAAGCCAATTGAACCATTAGAAAGATGACACCCAATACAATTGCTAAAAGCAATTGACTAGCTAATTTCTTTCTTGACCCTAAGGATTGAATAAAGTCTAAATGTGGATGGGAAGATGGAAAAAGTAGGGTAATCATCACCCCCAAGAACAAAGAGATTAAAGTGACCACAATGAGTCGACTCTCCTCCATAGGTAAGAATTTCAAATGAAAAATCGGGAAAAAGATGATGAGCTTTGAATAAAATAACGTTATCAAAGCTGAGATCATCATCACCATCCATTGACTAAATGCCGAAATCCTCCACCAAAACCAACGACCAATATAGAATGGAGCAACCCCAGCCGAAATGGAAAAAACAATTTGAGTCAACTGCATAAGGCTGTTGGCATAAAAAGCAAAGAACCACGATAAAAGCGACAATGCAAGAACAACCAACCATTCAATGCGATGCAGGATTTTGGCATTAAACTTTTGTGACTTATAAGTTTCCAACCCATCTATCATTACCAAAGAGCCACCCCACTGAATTTGAGAAGCGCAAACCGATAAGAACATTGCGCCGAATCCTATCAAAATCAACCATTGAAATATCATAGGCATTTCTTGCATCAGCAAAGGAATGAAAGTCCATTCATTTTGGTTTTGTTGGGGGTTGCTTTGCAATAAAAACCAACAAAGTAACAATACGACATTGGCAACTATTGCATGACCAATGACAGGAATCATTGCCGCCTTGATGGTTTCCAATCTTGTCGCATTGGCAACAAAACGAGCTGTTTCTTTGCCCCCTCCATCAAACATCAAAGCACTCCACCATTGCACTCCAATGTACGTCCAAAAGAGCATCCAACCTGATTGATCACCAGGAAATAAATCTCGCCAAATCAAATTGGAATTCCTTGTTGCAGGCCAAACTTGCAACAACTTCCAAATCATGATTACAACACAGGCCATGACAAAAGACAACATGATTACATTGACTTTTTTTCTTTTTTCATTCAAATTGAATAGGGCATACATCAGCATTAGCAGCCAAGAACCGAACAACGCAACATTGAAAGGAATGGCAAAGAAGAATGCAACAATTCGAGAAAACGCCAAAAGATTAAATGAAACTAAAAAAGCACTAACCAAGATTCCAACATACCCAATACGAAAGACATGCAAGAACTTTCCCCAAAAACCGGGATAGCGGATCAAGTAAAACTGATTATCTGTTTGGAGTTGTAATTTTTGCCAAAGTGGGGCAAACACCAATGGAACAACAAAAGATACCAAACCACCACACCACATTACCCACATACCTGACCAACCTTTATCCGAAAGAATACCAAAATACAATTGTCCCATTTGCAGACTTTGGGCTATCATAAAAAGAGAAACCCCCGATAACCACCAGGGGAGTCGCTTATGAAATGAGATCAAACTATTCACCGAATGGTGAGATTTTTATCCTTGATTGGCGTGCTTAAAGCTGTAGTAAGTCACAAAGATGTAACCCAAAGTGAGCATAAAATGGAAAGGAAACAATCCAAAATCAACATAATAAAATGCCAATACTAAACCAGTTGTGAAATACAAAACCATGAAGGCTTCTAAGAATGTTAAAGGTGCAATCTTCACTGCGCGGTATTTTTTATCGGTCCAAGTTCCTTTTTGTCCGGTAGATATTGCAAATTTTGGCGTCCTAACAAAAGCAGATTTTTTGCCTGTCAATCCTTCAATCACCGCAACGGCATTGTGCAAGCTCAATCCCATGGATACAGATAGGAACATCGGAAAATCCATAACAAACTTTCCAAATTTCTGGAAGAATGGGGCAGGGGGTCTACTAACCCAATAGAAGTATGCCAATATAAAGAAGCTCGACAAGAAGGCTGTTGCTGCAATGAACAAGTTCTGAATCAATTGATTTTCTTCAAATTCATTCTTGATAATCAACATGGGTAAACTCAACAAAGAGCATCCAAGGATTGACAAGAAAACAACAGAGTTCAATAAGTGAAAAGCACCATGAACTTTTGTTCCAAAAGAAATGTCTTTGGATTTAACCACCTTACCCATATTCTTCATGGTGCATTCTGCGGCACCTTTGGTCCAACGGAACTGCTGTGCCTTTAATGCATTCATCTCTGCAGGTAACTCAGCAGGAGAACCAATTTCTGGCAGATAAACAAACTCCCATCCTTTCAATTGCGCACGGTAACTCAAATCCAAATCCTCAGTAATGGTATCACTTTCCCAACCGCCAGCATCCGCAATAGTGGACTTTCTCCATACCCCAGCTGTTCCATTGAAGTTGATGAAGTGATGATCCATATTGCGCCCCATTTGCTCAACCGTAAAGTGAGCATCCAAACCAAAAGCTTGTAATCGGGTTAATAGTGAGTAATCCTCATTCAAATGTTCCCAACGGGTTTGAACTACACCCACTTTGTCGTGCAAATAAAAGAAGGGGATGGTTTGTTTTAAAAAATCCACACGAGGTACGAAATCAGCATCAAAAATGGCGACAAATTCTCCTTTACAAAATTCTAACCCATAGGCCAAAGCTCCTGCTTTGAAACCAGTATTCTTCTCTCTTTTAATCTGAGTAATGTCTATTCCTTTGGCTCTCCATTCCTCCACCTTTTTTCTTCCCACCTCCAACGATTCATCCGTGCTATCGTCCAATAACTGAATTTCCAATTTGTCTTTGGGATAATCAAAAGCACATACAGCGTCAATCAATCGTTCTATCACATACAACTCATTGTAAACCGGCAACTGAATGGTAACATATGGCCACTTATCCTCGGCAATCTCTGGTTTCTTTAATTTGCGCTTGAAGCTTCTGGTAAATTGTATGGCCAAATTCAATTGAACCAAACTGTACAAAAAAATGAAAATCAAACAAACCCCATAAAGGGCAATGGCGGCATAAGCTAAGTTTTCCAAGCGATCAAAGATTAAAGTTAAAGGACAAATTTAATTCAATTCAGCTCTCTTCTGCTGAATTCTTTTGGCTATTCCGTTCCATAAATCTATGCGCTGCTGGTATCCCCAAGCAATGATGTCATCCACTTCCTTTTGCTTCTGTGAATCTCCATTGATTAAGGCATTGGTCATTTGACTGGAGAGCGCTCCATGATGATCACCATCTAATTCAATATGCCTTTTCAAATAATAAATAAAAGTATCCAATTGAACACCATCATTTCTAAGTGCTTCAACCATAGTGATAAACATTCCTGGTATCAAATCCTCACGACCGTAAGTAAAAAGAGCAGCCCGTTCATGTAAACTTTTGTGATCAATCTTATCAAAAGTAGCCAAGACAAAATCCTTTGCTTCTTGAGGCGCATGAGCGAACTCCAAAGACTCTGCAACGGTTTTACCAGATAGCAAACTGTCCATAAAAACATCCATGGCTTGGGTATTGGCTCCGCTTTCTTTCATTGCCTTTAAGTACAACTCAAAATGACTGATGTAACCTCCATCAGGGTCAACATCGCTCTCCTCACCCAAAACAATCTCATTGATGAAGAATCGAGTAGTGGGATTGGATTGAGGAACCCATGGAGTGGTGGTGCAAGTCAAATCTCTTTGCAAAGATTTGAGAAGAGACATGAAATCCCAAACAGCAAAAATATGAGACTCCATAAAAGTATGAATATCTTCTTTGCTTTGCATCATTTCATAAAGTGGATGATGCAACAATTGTTCTTTAAGAGTCGATGTAACTGTGATTTCTTGCATAGCGTGGCAAAAATAAATCGAATCTTTATTCTACAAAATAATTATCTGCCCTCTACATGCAAAATACGCGTGTATTTTTTCATGGAGCGCAAGGTTATAAAAATGATGAATGAGAAGAACAAGGCCGTATGCCAAAAAGGAGTATTGGCGTGTGCAATATCAGTATAACCAAAATGCAAATAATTTTTGAAAACATCCAACAAAGCAAAGCTGAGGAAGATGGCAAAGAAACCATTGTACTCACGTTTCAAAACATTCTTTAAAGAGAATTCCCATGTTGGCGTTTTCCAACCAGAAAATCTTGGCCAAAAAGCAGGAGTTTGATTGGCCCAATTCAAATAGGTTTGTCCGAATTTGTTTCTCAAGAAAAATTCTTCAGCAAACATAATTCTCTCATAATAGACCCAATACAAAAGACAACATACAACAGTAAACCACCAATTGCCGACGTAAATGATGATGCCCAACCACATGAAGAAATTACCCAAATACAGGGGGTGACGAACCAAGCTGTAAATTCCAGTGCTATTCAATACTTCCGCTACTTGACCTTCCTTTGTATTTCTTCCTGATGTTCCTCTTGGTACATATCCAATGGCAATGGCCCTAATAAATTGACCCAGCAAAGAGATAAGCAAACAAGCCCAGGCTGTGATGGGATTGAAGTCTGTTAGATGATCATCCCAACCCATTCCTATGACCAATGCGGCCATTGCATACAATGCCAAAGGAAAATAAGAGCGCCCCTTGAACAACCAGTTTCCTGATTTGTCCATTTCTTCAATCAATGCCATAATCGTATTTTTGCACAAACTTAAGCCATCAAGAAGCAGGGTAGAATTAAAATCAAATGATTTTCACAGATGTCATTGTTAATGAATCCGCGGATGGGTAATCATTGAACAAAACCATTCAATTGTAATATTTGAAAACAAAAAACTCATTTTGAAATTAAAAAAGTTCTTACTTTAGTACTCCTTTTCCAAATTCCAGTTTCATTCCCGCAGCTGCAATCAATCCCTTGCTTTTAATATTAAAAACTGAATAAGGGGTATCCCATAAATTAACGAACGAATCCATTTTGGCTCCAGACAAATAAAACTTAAATCGACCTCTGGTAATACCAAATCCCAATTCAACCTGAGAGGCTAAATCCAATGTGGAAACTTCGTTCTTAATATCCTCAGTATAAGTTGAAATTACATTTCCATTGCTGTCAATAACGGGAATCTCTGAAACTGCCTTGTAAACCAAACCCGGAATAATGGAGGCGGTACCAAAAATGTAAAACCGATTTCCCAACTGAACTCCTATTTTCAATGGAATGGAGATATAACTGATTTTGTTTTGACTTATAAAACTACCCAATGGTTGGTACATTGAATCCACCATGGTTACTTCTTTGCCATATCCTTTTTGAATAAAATTCACTTCAGTACCAATGGTCAAAAAACGCATTCTGACGCGATCATAGGTGAAGCCAAGACTGCTTCCCACCAAATCTTTGGTGCTATAAGTAGATAAGTCTGATTGAACATTGCTAATATTCATTCCGGCCTTTACCCCAAACTGGCGGTACTTGCTAAATTGACCCATTGCCACTTGAGTCTGAATTAAAACCAAAAACAAAAAAAAGAAATTCATCCGTTTCATCATGCTTCAAATTTAATGGAACAACGCTAAAGGAGCTATGAATATTTTTTGTTACATAAACAAACATTAAAGGATTAAACGAATCATGCCGCAGATTCCTGAGTGGATGGTACATACCCGGAATTGTGCCTGATTAGGCGTTCATTAAAATCCTGTGTTTGACCGATATAATACCGATCAAACTTTTCACTGTAAAGGATATAAACACAATTGGCCATAAATAAAAAAGTCTCAGTTTCCTGAGACTTGATTCAAAAAAAGCGGTTCGGTTCCGACGCCTGGGTCGGAATTCC
>CANNHA010000051.1 GCA_947504275.1 Flavobacteriales bacterium | reverse complement strand
TACCAATCTGCAGCAGCCCCCGATGATACTGAAGCGCTGAGATTAACTGTTCCAGTTCCGCAGCGGGATCCATTGGTGACCGTTGGAACTGCAGGAACGGGGTTGATTGTTGCTGTCACTGCTGTCCTTGTTGATGATAAACATCCTGTAGTTGTATTTCTCGCCTCAACATAATAAGTTGTATTGCTAGACAAAATGGGTGTTGTAAAACTTGTTCCTGTATTGATAGAAGTCCCGCCAGAAAGACTGTTGAACCAATCTGCCGCAGACCCCGATGATACTGAAGCGCTGAGATTAACTGTTCCTACCCCACAGCGTGAGTTCCCAACAGTGATAGGTGCAGGTATGGGAACACTAAAAATAACGGGATACTCTGCGCTATACTTTGAACACTCACCGGGTATGGTAAACTTAACAACATAATCTCCCGATTCAGTTGCGATGTAAGTTGTGCCCGTGCCGATTGAGTTGGTCAAATCGGGCATCTTATACCAAGTAAAATCACCGACGCAACCTGTGGTACTTGCTGTCAATAAAGCTGTCTGTCCATAACAAAGCGGATTAATGGCCGTTGAGTTAATGTTTGGAACTGGACACAGCGTTTTAATCGTGTATTCTTCTCTTTCATCCCAACCTGTTGGTAAGCGCTGCAGTCCACTTCTAAACTTGACGGGGATGTCTTTTACCCTATCACAGGGTATGAAAACATCAGTGGAGTAAACAATCTCATTGCTCGTTCCACCAATCAAATTCACAATGGAAGATCCTGAAGCTCCGGATGGTAACTGATAACTGCCATTGGTGTTAGCCAATGTAAAAATCAAAAGACTATCGAACCGTTGATCCGCATCCCAATCAAAATTGATATATGCCCTGTGGTTGAGCATTGGTTTCATAGCCTTATTCATGGTCAACTCCAAACGCATCATATCACCAGGCTCAAACTCAGGTATATTATTTTGCAATGCGTTGGCGTAAATTATTGGAGACGCATCAGTAGGCACATTACCTATCTCAACGTTCTGAAATGGTAAACTCAGTTGACTTCGTGAAATCAACGAATTGGATGGAAATGATTCACTCTCCAACATATCGTCATAAACAGACATTTCTGGTGTTTTTTTCCCAATCTTCATGCGCGAAATAACAGAACCTGCCTCCCCAGGTAGGGATGCAGGGCTTGTTGAAACATCATTTGAAATTTGAAAGAAATAGGAAGCAATGGCAATATTGGTATTGATCTGTGCTGTACATTTCAATACAAAGTCTGTAACTGTCAGAGGAAGGCCTGATAATACCGTTGGTGTAAGTTCCAAGTAACTATTGGAGGTGGTTACATCAAAAAGACTGGTTACCAGATTACTAGCTGAATAGATACGCCATTGGTATTGATTATTTGAACTAAGAACTTGAGATTGGGTCAATCTCCAATTGTCCAAGTAAAAGCAAACATTCTGTCTTCTGGTAAAAGATGAGGCTCCTGAACAATTTTGAATCGAAACAGCAGACGGAGCTGGGGCAGAAGCTGGAGGCACTGCATTAATTTTGACAATGGGCTTATAATTCAATAAATACCGCATGTTGTTGTTATCCCACATTGCCATATTCTGTTGATCATAATATCCTTTCATTGAAAAGAAATAATCCGCCGATGAACTATCTCTTAATATCTCCAATCCCCCGCCCTGGTATATAAAAACACCTGGAGGCAATGTTAGTTTTACAGTTGATTGCGTCGGATCAAAGGAACCTGTGCACAAAATGGGATTATCGCCTGCATTCCATGTCTCTTCCCAACTCTTTGGATACTGCAATTGACACAAAGGATTGACATCGAAAGCATTACGGATTTTTAATTGCACCTGAAAAGGAGCGCTTGCGGGCATTGGAGAATTCAATTCAAATGTGATTGAATTTACAGCTGATCCAGCATACAAGTTGGAAGGCATTTCGCAGGCACTGTAGTGAACTCCCCAACCTGGAAGGTAACCACCATTTATCTTCGGGGAAACAATTCCCGGAACTGCTATACCGGGCAAAGCGGGTCGATTAAAAGGCTGCGCATAAAATTTTGTATTACCACAAAACAATGCGGAAATCAAAAAACAAAAACCTAAAACTATTCGATTCATTTTCAGAGAATTTGTATAAAATTACTCACAATTCTTTTACTTTCCAACTCTAGCACACTTGAATTAAATTCGCGGCATGATTTCTCAACTCAACCGCAAGCAACTTTGGATTTTTATTGGAATTGTTTTCATTTACATCATTGACTTTCTGTTAAGCCCCGGATTCAATGGTGGGGCGGATAGCATAACCCATTATCAGATTTCCAAATTCTCTTGGAACCACCATTACTTGTTGATGGATCAATGGGGCAAACCTCTCTTCACCATTCTTTTCTCCCCTTTTGCGCAGTTGGGTTTCAAGGTGGTCAATGTGGTCAATATCTTGCTCATCTTTTGGGGAGCCTATCTATCAATAAAGATTGCTCAAAACCTGAATATCAAACGTCCTTTATGGATCGGTTACATTGTGCTATTAACCCCTATTGTGTTGGGCAATGCCATTTCCGGATTGACTGAACCCATCTGCTCACTGTTCTTAATTGCCTTTATTTTCTATGCCACCAAAGAACGTTGGTATCTCGCCGCCTTCTTGCTTGGTTTCATGCCCTTTGCACGCAGCGAAGGATTTGTGATGGTGGCCTTGGCTCTGATTTTTTTTACATTGACTAAAAGATGGAAAGCCATTCCGTTCTTGCTCATCGGTACCCTCATCTTCAATTCACTCGGTTTCTGGGTAACGGGAAAAGCCTTGTGGATTTTTGACAACAATCCCTACATCAACACTGGCATCAAGGTATACGGCAGCGGAAGCTTCTTTCATTTCTTCATCATGGCTGTTCCTGTATTTGGATTGCCCTTCCTTTTGTTGTTCTATTACACAACTACCCAGTTGTACAAATTAAAAGACACCTTTTCCCTGTCCAAGTGGAGCAACAATGACCAGATTGATTTTTGGTTGATTCTTGCATCCTTCTGGGGTTACTTCTTAGCCCACACAGTCCTTTGGTGGCAAGGGATGTGGGCCTCCCTGGGTTTGGTCCGTGTATTGTTCGTTGTAGCAGTGCCCATGGCCGTCATCACAGTGCGGGCTTGGGAATACCTCGAAGACCGTTACACTTTTTGGTCCATCAAAAGAAACCAGGTTGTTTTTCTTTCCTTGGTGGCGGTTACGCCTTTCATCGTGAGACTTTTCCCTTTTCAAGAGATTCAGGTTTTCCCAAAGTTGGGAACCGAAGAAAAAGTCAACCGCAAATTGTTTGATGAATTGGAGGCCCGTTATGACATGTCGACCAAAAAAACTTTCACCGCCCACCCTTACATCAACTTATTGTTGGACATCGATCCTTTTGACACCATCACCAACGACCGTTTGCACAATTGGCATAAAGCTCAAAAAGGCGACTTAGTGGTTTGGGATGGACACTTTGGGCCCAATGAGGAGCAAGTATTCAAAGAAGACATTGAAAAAGATTCCACATTCCTATTTGCATTTGTGGTAAAACCGGACAAGCCTTTTATCACCCTTAACCACTATTGGTATGAGATTAGGGTGTACGAAAAACAATAAAAAAAACCTTCCAAATTTGGAAGGCTTTTTTCTGTGGTACCAGTTGGAATCGAACCAACGACACAAGGATTTTCAGTCCTTTGCTCTACCGACTGAGCTATGGTACCCAAGCGGGGTGCAAATATAAAAACTTTCTTTAAAAAAACAAACAATTAAATTTTTACACCCAAGACACAAACGTCATCTACTTGTTCCGTATTTCCCTTCCATTGTTGAAAAGCCCATTCCAAATTCATTTTTTGCAAATGACCTGGCTGTTGCGCCATTTCGGATACCTTTTGCTTAAGGGTTTTGGTCATCCATTTTTTACCTTGAGGTCCACCAAATTGATCAGCCATACCATCTGAAGTCAATACAATCCAACCCGATTTATTCTGGATGGATACACTTTCAAAAGCCATCATGTATTGTTGCAAACCAATGTGTTGCTTTTGCCCCTTTACCTCTTGCAATTCCCCATCCTCTGCCACCACCCAGCAAGGACGATTGGCCCCCGAAAAAGTGATTTGACCCGATTGCTTTTCAAGACAACAAAGCGCAATGTCCATTCCGTCTTTCACCTCCCTCTGGCTCTCTTGAAATGTGGCTACCACCAATTCTCTGGTTTTGGTCAAAACTTGACCCGGATCAAACAGATTGTATTCTTTTACAACACGATTCAGTGCGTTGGAGCACACCACACTGACCATGGCCCCAGGAACACCGTGGCCTGTGCAATCCGCTAAAGCCCACAGACGGTATTGATCATTCTCATAGAACCAATAGAAATCTCCAGCAACGATGTCCTTGGGCAGATAAATCAAAAAATGATCGGAAAAGTTCTTTTCAAACAACTGCGGCGATGGAAGGATGGCGGATTGCAATTGTTGGGCATACTGAATGCTATCCACCATGTTCTTATTGCGTTCCTCCACCAATTCTTTTTGCTGTTCAGCCAAACCTTGGGCCTTCTTGCGCAAACGATAGGCGCGGAGCAACAGCAGAGCAATGATCAAAAGCACTGCTGCGCCAGCTATGGCAAAATAAACACTTCTATTGGCCGACGCTTCTTTCTCTTGGTATTCTTGTTTCAACAACAAATCTTTGGCTTCCTCCTCTTTGATTTGGGTCTGTGCCCATTGGACATCTTCTGCAGCCAAAAGAGCTTTATTCAAATCTCCCTTCAGTTTATACTTGGGTTGCATAAATGAGGCAACTTTTAATAAAGTCTTTGCCACTTTTAATGTGCGCACATAAAAAAAAGCGCTGTCTCCCAATTCAAAAGCTGATGCAAAATTCCCCATTTTCTCGAAAACTAACGCTTGGCCAAAGACGGCAGAAACAAGTCCTATTTGACTTTTTATACTTTTAAATATTTTCGCTGAGTTCTTGAACAACTCAATTGATCTATTCAATTCTCCTTTCTCCAACATAAGATCTCCAAGCTTTCTTAAAACGATAGCTTCTCCCTTTTTGTCCTTACTTTTTTTACGAATGGCAAGGCTTTCATTAAAATCTTTCTCTGCTAAAACAAATTCCTTGGTATCAAAATACAATTGCCCTCTATTATTCAAAATAACTGAAACAGCCTGTGGATTATCTCCCTTCAAAACCATTATTAAACTTTTATTGTAACAGTCAAGCGCATTTACGTAATCTTTAAGTTCATGATAAATACTCCCCAAATTCATCGTCACCTCGGCAATATCATCCTGATCTCCCAATCTTTCTCTTAAATTCAGAGATATATCCAAACTCAAAACCGCCTTCTCACTCTCCCCTATTCGTTTGTAATAAGTTCCCAAATCACTCAACACATTCCCATACACCTTCAAAAACCGTTTGTTGTCTTCTAATTCACCCTCCATTTCCTCTAATTCTTTCTTGGCTTCTTCGGCAATTTCAAGAGCTTTGATTACCTCCCCTTTGTCATAATACACCCAAGCCTGAAAAACTTCAGCATACAAAACACCCAACTCGTCATCTATTTCATCATAAAAGTTTTTGGATTTATTGAGCAACGCAATGGCATTGTCAAAATTGGAGCGTCTATCCTCAGCAATGCTCAAATCATAAGAGGCTTCTGCTGCAAAGCGCATGTAATCCTCACGCGGGTGATCACCCAACTGCTTCATCACCCATTGGGCATACTTGGTGAGGGAATCTGGCTGGTTCAGCTTGTAAGCCTTGGCAATCTCCAGGGCCAAGCGCAAACCTGATGTATCCCGCTTTTGCTGCTGCCATTGGCGCTTTAGATCTTTCAATGCATCACCATCTTGGGCTAAAACAGCACAAGTGAAAAAGGAAAAGACCAAAACCAATACTCTGAGGCGCATATTCAAAAATACATTTTAAACAAGCTCAAGCCCCTGAAATCAGCATAAAATGAAATTTGTTTAATATTTTAACATTTTAATTAAACAAAAATGAAAATTCCAACTACATTTGTTGAACAAATAAAACAAAACATTAAACAATGAGCACGTTAGAATTCAATCATTTGGTAGCCAGCAACAGCACTCAATTGAGAGGCTTTGCTTTCAACTACACCAAAAACTGGGATGACGCGGAGGATTTGATTCAGGATACTTTATTCAAAGCGTTGCGCTACAAAGATTATTTCCAAGAAGGCACCAACTTCAAAGGTTGGTTGTTTACCATCATGCGCAATATTTTCATCAATGGTTACAAGCGCAAGAAATTGCAACAAAATCTTTTGGCAGAATCTGCGCACAATGTGATGATCAATGGAAGTAAACTAAAAGAAGACACCATTTCATCAACGCTCAATCACCAAGAGATTCTAAAAGCGGTTAACACATTAAGTGATGATTACCGCAAACCTTTTCAAATGTTTGTAGATGGATTTCACTATGACGAGATTGCTGAAGAAATGGGTATCCCCATGGGAACTGTAAAAAGCCGTATTTTTCACGCCCGTCAGAAATTATCCAAACTTTTGGTGGATTTTCAATAGTACTTTTCATACGGGGTTGAATGTTTGCTGCGGATTTTGTAAGTTTGTGCAACCTATATAATGATTGTAAGGTCATTACTACTGAAGAACCCTACCTATGAAATATTTTTCCGCCTTTGTTTTCATTGTCATTTCTACCGCAGTAGGAAGGTGTCAAATGCTATTGGCACCAGCCATTCCCATAAATGCCAATGGATTGAACTATTACATTAACGATGTACTCATCAGCTCAGGAGTGAGTTCTGATTTCATTTCGTTTATGGGACAACCAGAACAAATCAGGCATTTTATATCAGGAGGTATAGCTGCTGGAATTCCGTTCGAAAGTGGAATTATTCTTTCTTCCGGCAATGCCGCGGATGTCGCTAACATAGCTGCGGGGATGAGCACTGACGTTATTCCCAATTGGACGGCTGCCCCACTCACACCACCACCCACTCCTGTTTGTTATCCATCTCCTTGCCCTTCACCAATGCCCAATACCGCTTACCCCGATATTGTTAATCTCCTTTTAGACGATGCAAGCGGGGTCTATGGCCAATTGACTGCATTGGGACTGTACAATGGTTTTGCATTTACCCCCACTAGTATTCACGACGAAGTGATCCTTGAATTTGACTTTATTCCAACAGGACCTACGATGTCTTTCGATTATATTTTTGGATCTCAAGAGTATGGAACTTATGAATATTCAAGCTATAATGACATCTTCGGTTTTTATGTGTCCGGACCTAATCCAGATTTGACTGCTGCCAATTACGAAAATGTGAATATTGCACACATTCCTGACCCAGGATTTGAGGAACTTCCCATCACAATATCCACCATAAATAACGATACTCCGCCCATGTTCAGTCAATACTACAATGACAACACAACTGGCGCCTATGGTATTAACGGAAATGGATTCACCGATATGATGACAGCAAGTTTAGATGTTATTCCTTGCTCAACTTACCACATTATTCTTACCGTCTCTGATTGTCAGGACGGGATTTTAGACACTTATGTTGTGCTCAGAGAAAACTCATTGCAAAGCATTCCAGACATTACTGTTGATTTAAACATCAATGGATCTTCCGTAACAAACAACCTCATTTTTGAGGAGTGCGGAAATCCAGTTCTTCACCTTGAGTATGATCCAACAGCTCCTTTGGCTCCAACATCCGCAACAGCAAACGTCATTTGGGGTGGAGATGCTGTTGCATTCAATGGAACGAATAATGGCGCCTATGACTACGCTGGCTTAAATAATGGTAGCAACGAAGCTTTACCAACCTCCATAACATTGGATGCAGTTAATCCGTATATAGACATTACCTTAGACGCAATCAATGACAACCTTGATGAGCCTTTAGAATATATAATCCTGGAAATTCAAACTCCCGTTTCCGGGTGTGCTGGTCTATTCAACTCTCAAATGCAACAAATAATCATCAATGATCTTCCTCCCTTGGATTTGGCCTTTGACTCCTTGGCCATCATGCATACCATTGATTTTGATACCTTGTACTTAGCATGCAACAATCAGACTCCCCTACCTTACGATCTCACAGGTGGTGATGCCAATTACACGTATTCATGGCAAGACGAAACAGGAGAAATCATTACCAACAGTACGATGGTGTACGATGGAGCTGTCCTTGGAGAAGGAAATATTTCGTTGACCGTAGCTGATGGATGCAATCAAGTGACCACAGATGTCCTTCAAGTTGAGTTCCCTCGTTTGGAATTCTCTGTGGGCAATGATTTTGTTGGCAATTGCCAAGACCCCCATACCGTATCCCCTGATGTTACTTCTGGAACTCCTGGTATCAATTTCCAATGGTATGCCGACGGCGTTCTAATGTTCTCCAACAATCAACCCAATAACACGGCCATCAGCGAGACATTGACTTTCAATGATACCACCTATGTGGCTGTTAATGGTATCGACCTTTGCGCACAGACTTATTCTGATACAATGATATTCTTCATCCCGGACGCACCTTTAGACATTACCAATATCCCTGATACAAGTGTTTGTCTCTATGGTAACGCTTCATTCTCTGCCGAAATAACAGGCGGCGGCGGCGGTTACGTGATTGAATGGCCTCAACTGAATATCATGGGTGCCAATGCTACTGTATACAATATCCTAGGAGACATTACCCAAATTGTTCAAGCTGAGGACGTGTGCGGATCTGTTGCTTATGACACCATCCATATTCACATGGCCCCTGTATCAGCCAATTTTGAAGCTACCATGTTGGATGAAAACATCTACGAATTTGCCAGTATTCCATGTGATAGCTGTGTATACGATTGGGATTTGGGAGATGGTTATACCACTCAAGACACCTTGTTCACGCACGAGTTTGACGGTTTGGATGCCTATACAGTTGAACTTACTGTGGTGAACGATGCCGGATGCTCAGATCATCAAGAGTTCACGGTAACAGCCCCAGCTTATTATTACATTCCTTCAGGATTTACGCCAAATGGTGATGGAATCAATGATGGCTTTGGTTTGGTCATGGAAAATGTTGAGTTGTATGAACTTACCATCTTTAACCGATGGGGGCAAGTTGTACATTATAGCAATGACCCTGATCAGCCTTGGTTGGGTGATGTGAATCAATCAGGACAATATTACGCGCCCAATGGTGTGTACTCTTATAGCCTAAGATTCAAAGGGAAAAACAAAGAGGCCAAAACAATTCATGGCAACATTACCATCATGCGTTAATCCTCAATTTCCTTCTCTGCCAAAAGATTGGAAATCATAGCCACGATTTGTTTGGGATGACCATCGGGCATTTGCTTGAATTGCTCATGTAAAAAAGTTTGAGATTCAATCAACTGTTCTTCTGACAAAGGACCATCCATAACTTCAATGATTGAGTAGCATTCTAGAATTGTCTCCATACCTCCATTGATTCCAATTTGAATCAACTCTTTGACGTGATCCTTTGGATTACCCCCGCAGTTCCACATGAATGCCATGATTTGACCATAATGCGCTTTCCATTCAGTATTGCGCAGAGCCTTCATGAACTCCTCTTCAAATCCTGAAACTTTAACCGTATTCAAAATATCACGCAATTCGTTTTTCAAATCGCCTTCACTCGAATGAATAAAAACAGAAATGAGCGGTGAAATAAAATGTACTTGAGGATGCTCCTGCAATGCCTCTATCGCCTTTCTCACTTTGTCATCATCTTTGGAAAACAAATCGTCCATGACTTTACTTTCCCATTCTTTATTCACTTTTGCCATCGTAATATTTTTTTGCGAAAATAATTGCAATTCCCTAGGAAATCTTCTAATATTGTATGAATCAATAAAAACATTCAAGTGAAAAATTTATTCTCTTTAGTTCTCGCTTTAATTACATTCAACGCTTTTGCACAAAGCAGCAATCCTATTCAAATTACCATCAATGGTCAAACAGATCGCGGTGCGCTATGGCAGATACATGAAGATCTAAAAGTTCAGGGTCTAAATTTTATTTACAATCCTGAGTTTGATAATCAACGCAGGTTGACCAAACTATCCTACAGCATCAAAGACAGTGCAGGAAATGACATCATCGCCAATACGGATATTTCAGGCAATTTCCAACAAGGTGCAATGGCCATAATAAAATTGAAGAAAGTCAATGACCATTGGGTAAAAGACTAAAAGTTCAAAAACCTATTTCTTAAAAACCGCTGATGCGGTTTTTTTTATTTATCCCTACCTTTGGAAGGACATGTTAAAGCAAAATCTACAACTTAAATTACAGCAAAAACTATCCCCTCAGCAGATTCAATTGATGAAGCTGTTGCAAGTTTCTACCATGGACTTGGAACAACGCATCAAAGATGAATTGCAAGACAATCCAGCATTGGAAGAAGGGGATGAAGAAATGGAGAGAGATGACCAAGATGAGATGGATCAGGATGACAATATCGAAAATGACAATGATGATATTGAAATCAATCTCGAAGATTATTTTGATGAAGACACACCTGATTACAAAACACAAGTCAATAACCAAGGAAAGGATATTGAAGAGCGCCAAACACCCATAGGTCAAGGCAACTCGTTTCAGGATTTGTTGTATCAGCAATTGCATTTTCTAGAATTGACCGAAGAGGAAATGATGATTGCAGATTATTTAATCGGCAATTTGGATGATGATGGTTATTTGCGAAGGGATTTAGCGTCAATCGGCAACGATTTGCTCTTCTCTCAAAACATCAACACAGAGATAAAACAGTTAGAGAATGCATTGAACCAAATTCAATCCTTAGACCCTCCTGGAATAGGCGCGCGTAACCTTCAGGAATGCCTTTCGATTCAATTAAAGAGAGCAGAGAAAAAAGATGAGGCCAATGCTACCGCAAGAATTATCGTCGCCAAATATTTTGAGGAATTTACAAAGAAACATTTTGAGAAAATCGCGATTAGATTGAACCAAACATTGGATGATATTAAACCTGCCATTGATTTGATTCTGCACCTCAATCCTAAACCTGGCAACGCTGGTTCAGACACCAATAAAGAAGTTCCTCACATCACTCCTGACTTTCTACTTGCCAATGATAACGAGGAATTAAAGCTCAGCTTGAACGGAAAGAATGCTCCGGATTTGAGAATCAGTCCGCAGTATAAAGACATGTTAAGCCATTATGCAAAAGTTGGTAAAAAAGACAAAACACAAAAGGAAGCCGTTCAATTTGTGAAGCAGAAAATTGATGCCGCAAAATGGTTCATTGATGCCATTCATCAGCGCAACCAGACCTTGTTGGTTTGCATGGAAGCCATCATTGAGCACCAGCGTGCCTTTTTCCTGGATGGCGATGAATCCAAATTGAAACCCATGATTCTGAAAGACATCGCTGACAGGGTAAACATGGATATTTCAACCATTAGCAGAATGGCCAATAGCAAGTACATTCAAACACCATTTGGCACATACCTGTTGAAATATTTCTTTTCTGAGGGACTAACTACAGATGATGGTGAGGAAGCAAGCTCTAGAGAGATCAAGCAGATCTTAAAAGATGCCATTGAACAGGAGCCAAAAAGAAAGCCATTACCAGATGAGAAACTTATGGAGATATTGAATCAAAAAGGGTACAACATAGCACGCCGAACGGTAGCGAAATACCGTGAACAATTGGGTATTCCCGTAGCTAGACTAAGAAAAGAACTATGACATTTATTTATCGGTTAGCCCAGTTTTTATCAATTTTGTTCCACCCGTTATGGATGCCTTTGCTGATATATGTGATTGTCCGATGGATGGATCCTTACTTTATTGCTCCCACCAATGCTGATGCTTTTGTTTTGGCTTTGCTTATCATCAACATCATTGCCCCAGCTGTGAGTATTCTATTTATGATCAAATATGGGATGGTCAGCGGCATTGAACTCAGGGAGCGAAAAGAACGCTTTGGACCATATCTACTCGTAATATTCTATTATTGCATATCATACACATTGCTGAGATGGCAAGGCCCAATCCTTCCCAAAGAAGTATTTTCATTTGTTTTGGCTGTTATTATTTCTCTCATAATTTCTTTACTGATTAATCAATACTGGAAAATAAGCGTGCACATGTTGGGACAAGGAGGTGTGTTTGGTAGCCTACTTGCGCTGAAATCAGTACACATGGCAGATGTTACCATGATTGCCATTTTCACTATATTAATGGCTGCCTTAACTGGATACAGCAGAGTAAAATTAGATGCTCATACACATGCGCAAGTCTATGCCGGTTTTGCATTAGGCACCATTATCAATTGGGTAATCATCGCTAACCACTGGGCGATATGAGTATGGAGAAAAACATATTGATAACTGGAGGCGCTGGATTTATTGGATCCCACACAGCTGTTGCATTGCGCCAAGCTGGGCTAACACCTATTGTTGTAGACAACTTGAGTAACACCAGCATGGAAATGGTCCATGGCATTGAAAGTATCATACAAGAAAAAGTTGTTTTCCATCCTTACGATTGTTGCAATAAAATTCAAATCAAATCAGTCTTTGAACAATACCCTATTCATGGCGTCATCCATTTTGCTGCTTTTAAATCAGTAGCTGAATCAGTGCTTGAACCTCAAAAATACATGAAGAACAACATGGGTTCACTTGAAGTGATGCTGGATTGTATGAAAGATGCAGGGGTCAACAACCTAGTTTTTTCAAGCAGCGCAACGGTATACGGAGAGCCAGATACCAACCCAGTAACAGAAGACACTCCTTTTAAAAAAGCGGCATCACCTTATGGTGAGACCAAGCAGTTGGGGGAAAAATGTATTCAATCCCATTGCTCAGAAAACATCCATTTCAATGCAGCATTGTTGCGCTATTTCAACCCCATAGGAGCCCATCCCTCTGGAAATATTGGTGAATTGCCATTGGGCATCCCCAATAACCTCCTGCCACTTGTAAATCAAGCTGCAAAAGCCGAGAGAGTTCTAAAAATATTTGGCAAAGATTACAACACGCCCGACGGGACATGTCTGCGGGACTATATTCACGTTATGGATTTGGCAGAGGCCCATGTAGCCGCCCTGCGTTGGTTATTGGAACAAAATGGAGTTTGTGAAGCCTTTAATTTGGGACAAGGTAAAGGAGACTCAGTTCTGGATATTATTCAAAATTTTGAATCCATCAATGGGGTTGCAATTCCATTTGAATGGAGTGATAGAAGACCAGGAGATGTTGAGCAAATATGGGCCAACGCGAGCAAAGCCAAAAATATTTTGGGCTGGGAAACCAAACGTTCCACAACGGATGCGCTGAAGGATTCGTGGAATTTTGCAAAAAAATAATTTTTTTTTGAAACCTTTTAATTTCTGCTCTCGTACAATCATTGTATTTGGGTTTAATACAGCGATAAAAAACTTTGGTGAGATGAAGATGGTGGAGGCCGCCGGTGAATGAACCTAGTTCTTCCCGGCGGTTTTATTGTACATTTGAAACCTATGCAATTGAGTGCTGAAGACATTAAAAAATTAGAACAACGAGAATTGGATCCCTCGAGATTTGTTCAAAATTTACAACGCATTTTACATTCTATTTCCGCCACCAAAATTGAAAAACCTTGTATTCTTGGTGACGGTATTGAATCATTATCACCTATTGAGTGCAATTATTTCACAGATCTATTTCTTAAAAATAAATCAGTTCACAAATCACTTTTCATCCCCGCATCTGGAGCGGCCACGAGAATGTTCAAACATCTCAGCGCTATTCAAGCATTCGATACAGACACACTCGCGGAAGAATTCATCATTCGATTCAAAGAATTTCCCTTTTATGAGAATCTTTTGAAACTATTCAAAGAAAATGGAAAGGACTTGGAGGGCATGGTAGGTAACGATCAATGGTCTGAGATACTTTCTTTCATTTCTGAAGAAATTAAGTTTACCAACCTACCTAAAGCTTTAATCCCATTTCACCAGACAGCAAACGGCCAGCGCACTGCATTTGAAGAGCAGGTGAGAGAAGGTCTAACCTACGTGGAAAACGCAGACGGGTCTTTTGATTTTCATTTCACCATTTCTCCTGATATAGCAGACTTGTTTAACAAGGCCAAAACATCACTTATTGAATTTTACGGTTCTTCCGCTATCAATATTGAGTTCAGTTACCAAGACCCCAAAACCGATACCCCAGCTTTGAAAGGTGAACACAATTTTGCCCGAGATAAAAACAATGAGATTATTTTCAGACCAGCGGGTCATGGTGCCTTAATCAATAATCTGCAGCATATTAACAGTGATCTTATTTTCATCAAAAACATTGATAATATCGCCCATGAAAAATGGATTGATCAAATAACTTTTTACAAAAAAGTTTTAGGAGGTCTACTCATTGACTTAAAAAACAAAACCCATCAACTGCTCTTTGATCTAGAATCAGAAGGAAAACTAGCCCTTCCCAATGCCATTGAGTTTTTGTACAAGCAATATGGCTATCGCAGCATTGAAGAGCCAACTGTGGGGCAAGTTTACACTGCGCTCAACAAGCCCATTCGCGTTTGTGGGATGGTAAGAAATGAAGGAGAACCTGGTGGCGGTCCATTCTGGGTTTTACACCACAACGGACAAATCAGCAAGCAGATTGTAGAGAAAAATCAAATTGATGTTGCTGATCCACTTCAATCCACCCACATCAGCGCTTCAACACACTTTAATCCTGTAGATATTGTTTGTTGTATCAAAGACCACAACGGAAAAAAATATGATCTGGAAAAATTTATCGATCATTCCACATCCTTTATCAGTGATAAATTTCAAGATGGCCAAATTGTAAAAGCCCTTGAATTACCAGGCCTTTGGAATGGATCGATGTCGGGATGGAACAGTGTGTTTATTGAGGTGCCATCTCAAACTTTTCATCCTGTAAAAACGGTCAATGACCTATTGAGACCGGGACACAAGTAACAACGTCTAATATTTTATTACAAAAAAACATTTCATCGACATTGCTATTAGAGGCCACAACAATGATATCGTGCTGTGCGTCTTGAACAAGATTTGAAAACCAAGCTACTCCACTCTTATCCAAGTGGGCTGTAGGCTCATCAAGTATAAGTATATCTGCATGCATAGCAAAAGCTAAAATCAATTTAACCCTTTGCCGCATTCCTGAAGAAAAGGATTTCAAAGGTTGATTTTGATATTTTTCCAACCCCATCATTGCTTCCATTTTTGCAATCGACCAATGATGATGGAAGCCCCTCATTTTTTCTATTTGAGTGAATAACTCCAAATAAGTTAGTTGCTCAGGAAGAAGTAAAGCTGGAGATGTCCATGAAATGTACTTCCAATGATCTGATTCCGCAACAATCAATTGGTTGCTTTTAATAACAACACCACCTTCAGTTGGCGTTAAATAACCTGAGATGATGCTGGTCAATGAACTTTTCCCTGAACCATTCGCTCCGATAATGGCTACTCTATCTCCTTTTTGCCAAGAAATATCCAAACGGCGAAAAAGCCATCTTCCGTTGAAGCGCTTTCCAATATCAGTCAGAACAATTTCCTCAACCATTCAACCCTTTTACAATTCCTTTTTCTGAACTGCTGATGAATGACAAAATTTCCTCAGTAAATGGTGTCGGTTCCATTGCAGAAACAGCCTCTACCCCCTTACCTACGGTGGGAGATTGCACAAACAGCGCGCGATAGATATCTTCAATGTGCTGAACAGATGCATCATCGTATCCACGGCGTCTTAATCCTATGGCGTTGACGCCAATAAAATTCAAAGGTTCCCTTGCAACTTTGATATAAGGAGGAACATTTTTTCTCACCAAAGATCCACCTGCAATGAAGGAATGTTGACCAATACGCACAAATTGTTGTACAGCCACCACCCCCTCAATTATCACCCAATCTTCAATGGTAACGTGTCCCGCAATATTTCCGGAATTGGCTATAATGCAATGATCTCCTACAAAAGCATCATGGGCAATGTGAACATAAGCCATCAGCAAGCAATGCTTTCCCACCTTGGTTGTCATGCGGTCTTTGGTTCCGCGATTGATTGTAACGCACTCCCTAATGGTTGAGTAATCACCCACTTCAGCTGTAGACGGCTCACCATCAAACTTCAAATCCTGGGGAATTGCAGAGATCACTGCTCCTGGAAATATTCTGCAGTGTTCACCAATCCTTGCGCCATTCATAATGGTAACATTGGGGCCAATCCATGTGTTGTCTCCAATTACAACATCATCCTCAATGGTAGAGAAAGCACTTATGGTCACATTCCGGCCAATCTTAGCCTTTTCACTGACTACACTATATGGATGGATCATACCGTTTTGATTTCTTGTACAACTTTATCTTTTACCACCTGCGCCAACATGGAAGCCTCTGAAACAACCTTTCCATTGACATAAGCCGTTCCTGCCATGTTCACTAATCCTCTTCTAATAGGCGACTTCAACACCAATCTAAATACAACAGTGTCTCCTGGAATTACTTTTTGTTTGAATTTTACTTCATCAATCTTCATGAAATAGGTGCTGTAATTCTCTGGATCTTCTACTTGACTCAACGCAAATATGCCTCCTACTTGAGCCATGGCTTCAATCTGAAGTACCCCAGGCATTACAGGGTTATTAGGAAAATGGCCTTGAAAAAAATGTTCATTCATCGTCACATTCTTGACTCCTACAATGGACTCATTATCCATTTCCAAAATTTTGTCGACCAATAAAAAAGGATACCGATGGGGCAACATCTTTGATATATCGTTTATGTCATACAATGCTGGTTTGGACAAATCAAACTGAGGACCATCTGACTTTTCTTTCTTGATTAATTGTTTGATCAATTTGGCAAACTCGACATTTCCAAAATGGCCTGGTCGACCCGCTAATACATGACCTTTAAT
>CANNHA010000050.1 GCA_947504275.1 Flavobacteriales bacterium | reverse complement strand
GAATGAATATTGGAAACCATTGAATGCATTGTAATCTCCAAAATTAGCAACTCCATTGGTACCAGCATTCATTACTGTGTAATCTGTTCCAAAGTAATCGAAGCTGAATCCAATTGGGATTCCACCCCACTTACCATCGTCCAAAGAGAAATCTGATTGTCCACCAGGAGGTGTATTCTTCACTCCGTTGTTGGCCAAATAGAAAGCTTCTGCTGGAGCTGTTCTCCAATTGTGGCCAATGCACTGTACGCTAAAGTTACCAGGTGCAACACCAGAAGATACAGTCATTGTTCCATTCACACACAACGAGTCATTCAAACTTGTAGGTGTAATCACAGGGAACTCATAGATACCCATCACGACATTGGTTACAATTCCGCATCCTGTCACAGCGTCATAAGCTGTTACTGTTGATGATGTTGAAACTGAAGAACCAACAGTAGCTGAAGCACCAGAAGTAGTGAAGCTTGAGGCTTGTCCATCATTGGTCCAAGTGTAGGAATATGACGCTGTACTTGTTGCTGTGTAATTGTTGGTATAACTTCCCAATCCACAATATGTGCTTTGCTCACCTGCACCCAAGCTCACCGTAACGGTAGTTGGAGTGTTGTAAGTAATCACATACTCGTAACGAGCCGTTGGAGGACAAGCACCATTGGAAATTTCAATCCAAATGGACTTGTTGGCTGTCAATTCTGCTGTAGTATAGGTCAATCCTGTCGCCAAGGCTGTTCCGCCCGTTGCAACATCAAACCAACTTACTACCTCATTAGGTCCCAAAGTAGCGATATAGTTCAAAGTAACAGTTTGGGCTCCGCAAATGGTCAAAGGAGACACAGCTGCGCTGCCTAATCCCAAGTTAGCACCATAAGCAGTAACACCTGCATTGGTGATAGCTGCAGGAGCAGAAACAACAGACAATGCGATGCTAGAAGTAGCAGGACAGAAATTCACCTGATTGATGGTATTCAATACGATGGTTTTTGTACCCGTTGCGTTCAAGGCATTGGTTGTCTTAGAGAAGATATTGTTTCCTGCGTTTGGAGCTGCAAATACAGTTGATGTAATTTCAGTTCCTGTAGCAGGATTGGTATCCGTTCCTTCCCAAGCTTTCCACTGACAAGTGTAGTTGGTTGGCGGGATAAAACGGTAAGCAATGGGAGAAGATATAGGATTGATGGCAGAGGCTGTTGTACCAGAATTGTAAGCCAAAGCACCAATGGCACCAGCAGGTCCATTTACTCCAATCAATTTAACCCTGTCCACGTTGGTAGAAGAAGTCACGTGAACCTCAATGATTCCAGTAGATTCAAAAATCTTCATTTGAGCAGTACTAAATTTGGTGTCTGCGTACTCCTGAACCGCCTCGTAAGAAACGATGAAAGTTCTGTTTCCAGGATAACCTAGGGTTTGATACTTGATCGCACCACCCGTAGCACCAGCCAAATTATTGTCCATGGCCAAGATGGCAATCATAGGGTTGGGCTCGAATGCACTGGGCAAAGTAGTGAATGTGAAATCTGACATTGCTGATGCAACATAGGTACCAAAAGTTACCGTTCCATTGGTACTAACGTTACACGTTGTATAAGGAGTTCCAAAGAAATTGAAAGTAAATCCAATGGGAACGTTGCTCCAACCTCCATCATCCAAAGATCCAGAAGCTTGAGCAACTGCAACAGTACCGGCATTCACCAAGGTTGTTGCACCTGCACCCAATGTGTTTGGGTTGTGGGCAATAGAACCTGAAGAGAAGTTACCTGCACTCAAACCTGAATTGATGACAGAAGTTCCACCTTCACAAACCACTTGTGGAGTGGCTGTCAATTCTGGAGCAACTGTTGCCAATACGTTTAATGATTGTGCAACTGAACGGCTGCATCCTGTTTCCGTGTCTGTTACAGTATAAGTGTAGGCAGCGCTGTTGGTAACTGTAAAAGTAGCTGAAGTATTGGTCTCATTGGACAGAACTCCTGTCTCTGGACTTCCCCATACAAACGTATCATAAGGATTAGCACCAGTGATGGTAGCTGTCAAGTTGGCTGAACCACCCGTTCCGCAGAAGTTAGGAATATTAGAACTAACAACAGGAGTTGGGAAACCAGCATTAACAGCAAAGTCACTCGTCGTGTTGGTCAAGGTAGAGAACACACAAGTGGCCGTACCGCGGTAGTAAGTTGTATTGATCACCGCAGCTGGAGTTGCATAGGTAGAACCTGTTGCACCTGCAATATTGGCAAAAGTAATGCCGTCTGAAGAGGACTGCCATTGATAAGTTACACCTTGTCCTACCTGAGCTCCCGTATCCATGGTCAAGTTGACCACTGATCCATTGCAACCCAACAAAGTTGGCGTAGCTGCTGCGGTAGCTCCAATCACAGGCGTACCTGAACATGGAGTAATCACCGCTATATTATCCAAATGGAAATCAATATCTGGCGTATTTACAGAGGTAGTCGCAACAAAACCAATTTGGATGGTTTGACCTGCATAAGCAGCCAAACTTACATATTCAGTCGCACCAGCTGTGCTGTATGAAGCTGCACCGGTATAGGTCTTGATGATGTTGGCACTGTTCCAAGTAGCACCAAAGTCGGTAGAAACAATAACACGTACAGCGTGTGTACCCAAATCCGCTACAGAACCTGTGCCATTATAGGTAGTTACAGCCATATCATAAGCCAATGACCAGTTTCCAGCTCCCAATGTGATGGGCTCAGTAATTACCCAAGCATTATTTGTTCCATACAAATTAATTTTGAAACCAGTGTTTCCTGCCACGTTGGCAAAGTTTGAGCCTCCCCAGTTATTGGTACCAGTAGTAACCGTAGAGTTACCAGACAAGTTTATCGTTCCTGTTGCCTCTCTCCAACAAGAGGGGTTTCCTGTTGGATTAAGCGAGTATGCCGTTGCAAACGTTTGTGAGAACGGAGTGGTAGCAGGAGTACAAGGAGTAGTAAAGGCAAATGCTGAAGACCAGCCGCTCAAGTCACCACCACCGCAATCTGTGCGCACATAATAAGAATAAGATGTATTGGCAGCCAAAGTACCTGAAGCCAATACCACAGAGCTAGAAGGATTAGCTACTGTACCTGAAGTAACCAAGCCAGTAGCGCCTGAACCTGCGGCACCAGTTGTACGAATTTCGTAGTTGTAGTTGGTAGGTGTACCTGCAGTTGGGTTGGTCCAAGACAAAGTACCAGCAGTGGCACTAGAAGGAACAAAAGCCAACGCCGTTGGAGGGGCGCAAGTCAATGCGGTTACAGAAAGGTTATCGATGAAGATATCACTATTACCATAGTCGCTTGTCGCTTGGATACGAATGACCGATGTAGCAGTACCTGTTGTTTGGCGTGCTGCAGAAAGCCATGCATTTGCTGAGTTGCCAATGTTAGCTCCTAATTGAGTAAATGTTGAGCCACCATCGCCAGAATAAAACACCTGCAAGGCATCCGTTCCATCAGCATTGTTGTAGTTAAAAGAGACATTATACAATCCTATCGGACTTGAACTCATGTCCAAATAAAAATCCATGTAACCGTAATGCCCAGCGCGCGTATCATATGTGTGGAAGCGCGCTACTGGCGTAACTGCAGGGGAACCTACAGTTGTTGCTGTGCCTTGAGTAGTACCACTCCATGCTACCGAAGACGTAAAACCCGTAATCACGTTGGTTTCTGCTCTCCATGAGTTATCACCACGGCTTGGCCAAGTGCGCACATTTGAACCTGGGTTGTCAGCTGTATTCAATACGTTAGACCATGTACCGAAATTATTAGAATAAGGAAGGGTAGCATAACTCGCAGCTGACCATGTAACACCCGGTGTCCAAGTGTAAGTGAGACCACTGGTTGGAATGTTTGCTGCAGTAGACCCTAAGGAGGCGGAACTAGTAGACGAGGTTCCAGCAGTGTGGGTTGACCATGTTGTTGTTCCTGTACGATTATTTACATCGGACGCAGCCGCTCCGCGAAGACCAACCTGACCTGTACTGGACGTTAACCCTTGAGCACATGTGCCGTAAACAACGCTCACAGTGTTGCTGGTCTCGTTCAGGCGTATCTGAAAAGTAAGTCGCTGAGCGGTTCCAGTTGACAAGATTGCCACGTCCCTATACTGAACAACGAAAGTGCGGTTAGGTGAGGCGCCCAATGTCTCGTAACGAATTTCTGGTGCTGCCCCTGATACTGCACTCGCACGGAGATTTGCTCCAAATCCGGCAATAGCTCCGTCATAGTGAGAAGTTGCAATAGAGAACGGGGCGAAGCTTAGCGGGGTAGTAACGGTTCCTGCCGGCACTTGAGCTCCGAACGTAATAAAACCGTTATTTGAAACACTCACAGTAGAGTATACACGGTTGTTGAACATGAAGTTAAAACCGATGCTCACCGCTGAAGCAACGGCATCCGTATTAAGCGTTGTTCCAGACTGGTACACCGTACCACCTGTGATCGCTGTGTACGTACCACTTGTTGATGCGAAGGTATAGGCCGTAGTTCCTGCGGTCGCAGTACCGCTGTTGGGTGGACCTACCTGAGCAAAGAGCGTTGCGTTAAAACACAACATCGTAATTAGTGTAAAAACGCGTACAAGCCACGTTTTCAAGGAACTTCTCACCATCCCAGGCGAGGCTCCAATTGGAATAGAATCCAAGTACTTCATAGATTAATAATTAAGTTATTTAGGTTAAGTGACGCCTTTTGCGTCATTGCTAATGTAGAAATTACTTTTTGGAATTCCCAAAAACTTTTAAAAAAAATTTAACCTTGGCCTAATTTTGCACCATGGAAAAGGACTTAAACCCTATGAAAATCAATATTTCCGAACTTTTTGCAATTATGCTCATCAGCTTTGGGCTTGGGACAACCCTGAGCGCTGGATGGCTTGCAGCATTTGAAGTTCCTTTTTCGAGTGATTCCATCCCTTATCTAACTGAAAATCAATCACTCCTATTGGGATGGGCCAACGTTATTCAACAATCTTTTTTCTTTTTGGCTCCTTGGCTGTGGCTCCTTCTCCGGTCCAAAAAATTTAAGACAGAACAACTGCAATCTTTGCAATCATTTCACATTTCCTTTTTTCTCCTCACCATTTCCTTAACCTTAACATCATTTGGGTTGATTGAATTCCTTAGCTGGATCAACCAATACATCCTTGATGCCCTGCCAGCATTGAATAATCTATTGGTGTCAAAAGACAACACGGCGTTGATCATTCAAGAAAAAATATTGTCGCAAAAAACAATCAGTGGCGTGATACAAAGCGTGCTAATCATGTCCGTTTTTCCGGGAATATTGGAAGAGATTTTTTTTAGAGGTATCCTCCTCCATACCCTACGAAAAAAAATAAATGTGCATGTCGCCATCTGGCTTGTCGGGCTATTGTTTTCCATCATCCATTTTGAATGGGAAGGATTCATTCCACGATGGATTCTTGGGGCCGGACTGGGTTACTTGTACCAATTCACCGGTAACTTGTGGTATCCCATTTTAGCCCATGTCGGCAACAACTTGATGAGCATTGTGCTATTCCATTATTTTCAATCCCTTAGCACGCCTGCTCATCACTGGTCCACTCAGCCTTTTTTCTGGACATTTAGCATTGCACTTTGGGTGGTCTTCTGTGTTATGTTTTACCGAAAAACCCAAGTTTTGAACAAACCATAAAAGGTTTTGAATTATCTTAGCCGCCCCATAAGCAGTATACTAATGAATGACATGGTAAAAATCATAGCAGGTTCCGGCTCTCAAACATTGGGAGAGGGCATTGCCAAAGCTTTTGGGAATAAATTGGGTAAAGTCATTATCCAACGTTTCAGTGATGGAGAATTTTCTCCTTCTATTGAAGAAACAGTAAGGGGAAAAGATGTTGTCATTGTCCAATCCACCTTTCCACCGTCAGACCACCTAATGGAATTATTGCTTTTGATTGATGCCGCCAAACGCGCATCAGCCAAAAGAATCATCGCCGTTATGCCCTACTTCGGTTTTGCCCGTCAAGACAGAAAGGATAAACCCCGGGTTCCAATTGGGGCCAAGTTGGTGGCCAATCTATTGACAGCTGCTGGTGTAAACCGCGTAATAACAATGGATTTACACGCAGAGCAAATTCAAGGATTTTTTGAGGTTCCTGTAGATCATTTGTATGCCAGCACTTTATTTGTTCCGATGCTTCAAGAATTGAACATCGACAACTTGGTGATTGCCGCACCCGATACTGGCGGAACAAAACGCGCCAATGCTTATGCCAAATTGTTGGGTGTTGATTTGGCCATTTGTTACAAACAAAGAAAAGTTGCCAATCAAATCGAAAGCATGACCGTTATCGGTGATGTGAAAGGCAAAAACGTTGTCATTGTAGATGACATGATAGATACGGCTGGAACACTTTGCAAAGCTGCGGAAATGATGTTGGAGAATGGAGCATTGAGCGTTCGCGCGATATGTACACACGCCGTTTTAAGTGGTCAAGCTTATGAGAGAATTGAAAAATCTCAATTGACTGAGGTAATTGTTAGCGATAGCATCCCATTGAAAGATGGCGTTGAAAAGAACAAGATTAAAGTGATTTCAACCGCTCAACTTTTCGGTGATGTGTTGCATAATTTGATCGAGAATAAAAGTATTAGCGATCATTTTATCAGCATCTAAGGGGGATGAAGGGATGTAGGGGCGAATTGATATTCGCCCTGTAGAGATGAAAGGATGAGGGAATGTAGGGGCGAATTGATATTCGCCACAATGAGAAAAAAGAAATTAAATAAAAACCAAATAAAATAACAAAATGAAGCAATTTGAATTGAGCGGTTCTCCAAGAGAGAACGTAGGAAGACAAGATGCAAGCGCATTGCGCCTTGCTAACCGTATCCCAGCCGTTATGTACGGTGGTGGAAACCAAGTGCATTTTTCAGTAGGTAAAATTGAGATGGACAAAATCATGGCCATGTCTGACACCTTGCAAATCAACTTGGATATCAACGGTACCAAATATGCTTCCATCATTCAAGAAGTACAACGTCACCCAGTATCTGACAAAATTGTACATCTTGACTTTTTAGAGTTGGTTCCCGGAAAGGCTGTAAAGACTTCTTTGCCTGTTCGTGTAACTGGAAACTCTGAAGGTGTTAAGGCGGGTGGTCGTTTGGCCATCAACTACAGAAAAGTTCGTGTATTTGCCAAGCCTGAAGATCTTCCAAATGACATCACTTTGGACATCACCAAATTGAACATTGGCGATATGATTCGTGTGCGTGAAGTACAAATCCCTGGTGTTGAATTCTTGGAAGCAGATGCTTCTGCTATCCTTGCTATTCAAGCTACTCGTGCTTCTATCGCTGCTTCTCAAGCAGAAGAGGCTCCAGCTAAAGGAAAGAAAAAATAATCGACTTTTTCCGACTGTAAAAGGGTGCGTTCTTCGCACCCTTTTTTTTGTACTTAACCCAACCAATACACAAAGGAAACGTTTTTAACAGTTTTTCGTTTCCATTGTGTTTTTTTCAATTATCTTCGCGCGGCCAAATGGAAACCAAGGAACAAGATATCATTGAAAAAGCACTTCGTGTTTTCATGCGTCAAGGCATTAAAAGTGTCAATATGGACGATATGTCCAAGGCATTGGGGATCTCCAAGAAAACACTCTACTTGTTTGTCAAAGACAAGGAGGAATTGGTAGAAAAAGCCACTGATCTGTTTGGTCAAAGAGAGATAGAGGCTATCAAAGAAATCTCCGCTCAAAAAGTAAATGCCATTGACGAGAGTTTGCTTATCAAAAAATGGGTATTATCCATTTTAGAAAATGTACATCCCGCCGTTGCCTTTGATTTGGAGAAATACTATCCTGCTGTGTCAAGAAAAATGCAAGAGAACCGCAGGAAAGTAGTTTACAAAAGCATCCACAACAACATTATCAAAGGACAAAAGGAAGGTCTTTACCGCAAAGACATCAGTCCAGAAATTATCTCCCGTATTTACATTGGCCGCATGGAAATGCTATTGGATCCCAATGTGTTTCCGCCGCAACAATTCCTTATGTCAGATGTTTACCTGGAGTCATTTCATTACCACATCAGAGGGATTGCCAGCGAGAAGGGCCTGAAAATATTAGAACAACCGAAAACAAAAATTAAGCAGAAAAGAAAAAACAATTCATGAGCACCAAAGTAAAACTACTCTTGATGGTACTTGTTGTCATTTACAACAACCTATCAGGTCAGCAAAAACTATCGCTGATCAAAGCGCAAGAGTTCGCAACAAAAAATGCCAATAGTGTCACTCAAGCTCTTTATGATGAGCAATTGGCTAAATTGCAAGCGGATCAACTACTCGCCATTGGATTGCCTCAATTGAATGGGTCCGTGCAGTATCAAAACTTTATTGACCTTCCCACTTCCGTCATTCCAGCAGGAATTTTTGGACCAACTGAAACCAAAATAAAATTTGGTGTTCCGCATCAAATGACGGCAGGTTTGAGTGGATCACAATTGCTCTTTGATGGCTCATGGTTGGTTGGTTTGCAAGCCTCAAGAGAATACGCCAAGTTAACCAATACACAAGTTAAAAAATCGGCATTTCTAATCAAACATGAGGTAGCTCAGGCATATCATCTGGCTGTTATTGCCAAAGAAACCATTGTATTATTGAACAACGGAAAAACACTGATTGAAAAATCTTTGGATGACACCAAGGCATTGTACAAGGAAGGTTTTTTAGAGGAGCAAAACGTTGATCAATTGCAATTGACATTGAATGATTGGATCTCTAGAATTGTTGTCGCAGAAGCCAATGCCAAGCTCACATTGGATTTATTGAAATTCAAAATGGGAATGACCATTCAAACAGAAATTGAATTAGAAGACAACAGTGAAAACTTGGCTATGTCTGCCAATGAAGCGCTCCTATCCTCTCCCATGAGCATTGAAGCAAATTTGGACGTTCAATTGACCAACCAAGCATTGGGACTTCAAACCTTGAATCTAAAAAACAAGAAGGCAGCAACGTTACCCAATTTAGCAGCCTTCTACAATTTGCAAACGCAAGCTTTGCGCTATGAATTCAATTTTGCCGATACCAAAAGGCAATGGTACCCGATTCAACTTTGGGGCGTTCAAATGAATATCCCACTTGTAGCTGGAGGACAACGTTACAAGGCGATTCAATATGCCCAAGTTGAGGTAGAAAAATCAAAGTCTATTGCTACCTTGGCTAGGGAGGGCGCACTGCTTTCCTTTAATAGTGCTAAAACCAATTATTTATCGGCTTTAGCAACTACAAAAAACAACAAAGCGAGTTTGGTACTTGCGGAAAAAATATTCACCAAAACCAATGAGAAATACAAAGAAGGTTTGGTATCTAGTTTTGAATTGACACAAGCCAACAACCAAGTATTGCAAGCTCAAGGAAACTATGTTCAATCCTTGCTTCAATTATTAAACACAAAAGACGAACTTCAAAAAGCCCTCAATCAATAATATCATGAAAAAGTATTTTTCTTTGGTTGTTATATCAACCATCATCCTAGCTGCATGTGGCACCAAAGACCCACAAGCGCAATTAGAAGCTCTTAAAGCTGAACGTTCAGCCCTGGATGTCAAGATTCAAGAATTGGAGGCTCAATTGGCTCAAAACGGCGGAATTGAAGTCAAATCCAAAGAGGTGCTTACCACAACCATGTCACCAACCGTTTTTAGACATTATATCGATGTTCAAGGAGTTGTAGATGCAGAATCTCAAGCCGCAGTTCAACCACAAATGCCTGGTGTAGTTACCAAAATTTATGTGGCGGAAGGTCAAACCGTTAGCAAAGGCCAATTGTTGGGAGAAACAGACAACAGTGTAATGAGTGCGCAATTGAATGCGCTTCAACCACAATTGACTTTGGCAACAGATGTTTTTAATCGTCAAAAGAGATTATGGGATCAAAAGATTGGATCTGAATTGCAATTCTTGCAGGCCAAGACCAATAAGGAGGCCATAGAAAAACAAATCAGCGCCATACAGGAGCAAATCAACATGACCAAAATCACAGCCCCCATCGCTGGTGTCATTGACCACGTCGGTGCTAAGATTGGCCAATATGCAGCGCCAGGAATGCCAGACCCTGCATTCCGCGTCATCAACTCAAGCAAGATGAAAGTCAAGGCTGAATTCGCAGAATCGTATGCTCCCACCGTCAAGAGTGGAGATGAAGTAGAACTTTACTTTCCTGACATCAATGAGACCATTCAAAGTAGAACTTCTTACGTTGCGCGTTTCATCAACCCAATGACACGTACCTTCATTGTAGAATCCAATATCTCTGGTGATGGCAATAAATACCGTCCCAACATGGTGGCTGTTTTGAAAGTGGTGGATTACAAAAATGACACTGCATTTGTATTGCCCATCAATGCTTTGTTAAGCTCAGGCAATGAAACATACGTTTACAAAGTAGGCAAAAAAGACAACAAAAAAATTGCTGTTAAAACCGTTATCACAACAGGAAAAACCTACAGTGGCATGGCAGAAATTACATCAGGACTTTCTTCCGGTGACGAGGTAATCACTACAGGCCAATTCAACATTGTAGATGGCTCTGTCATCAAATAATTAGGAAGAATTATGTTAGAAAAATTCAAAGAATTCAAACCCTCTAGTTGGGCGATTGACAACAAAACGACCATTTACTTGCTAACGATTTTCATTACGTTGGCTGGTATTTTATCCTACCAAAGTATTCCCAAAGAACAATTTCCTGACATCGTTATTCCAACGATTTACGTCTCTACAGTTTATCCAGGAACTTCACCTGAAGACATGGAAAACTTGGTCACCAAGCCATTGGAAAAACAAATGAAGAGCATCGCTGGTGTCAAAAAAGTTACCAGCAATTCCATTCAAGATTTCAGCAATGTTATCATAGAATTCAATACAAGTGTTGATGTACCCATTGCCAAGCAAAAGGTAAAAGACGCTGTAGACAAGGCAAAGAAAGACTTGCCTAATAACCTACCAGCAGATCCGAACGTGATGGAGGTTGAGTTCTCTGAAATGCCCATTCTTTTTGTGAACATCGCAGGGAATTATAGCCTCGCCGATTTAAAAACCTACGCAGAAGATCTACAAGAAAAAATTGAAGGTCTAAGAGAGATTACACGTGTAGACATTGTAGGTGCATTGGATAGAGAGATCCAAATTGATGTGGACATTTACAAAATGCAGGCTTCTAAATTCACCATGGGTGATATTGAACGTGCCATCATGTATGAGAACATGACCATCTCCGGTGGCGGTGTCAATATGGGCAATGTAAAGCGCTCATTGTCTGTCAGCGGCGAATTTAAAAACGTGGATGAAATCAGAAATTTGGTTGTTAGTTCTCAATCAGGATCCAAAGTTTACCTGAAAGACATAGCAGATGTACGTGATGGATTCAAAGAGCAGGAGAGTTATGGTAGATTGGACAAAAAGAACGTCATCACATTGAATGTTATCAAGCGCGGCGGTGAGAATTTGATTGATGCATCGGATAAAATCAACGACATTCTAGCTGAAATGAAAGAGAGCAAGTTGCCAAAAGATTTGTCTGTAGTCATTACAGGAGATCAAAGCCGAACTACTCGCGTTACTCTTCATGACTTGATCAACACCATCATCATTGGATTCATTTTGGTGACCATCATTTTGATGTTCTTTATGGGTGTTACGAACGCCATTTTTGTTGGCCTTTCTGTACCCCTTTCCATGTTTATTGCATTCTTAATTCTTCCGGGAATTGACTTTACCATGAACATGATTGTATTGTTCAGTTTCTTGTTGGGACTAGGAATTGTGGTAGATGACGCCATTGTTGTCATAGAAAACACCCATCGCATTTTTGACAATGGCAAAGTTCCCATTAAGGTGGCAGCTAAAAAGGCGGCAGGAGAAATTTTCCTTCCTGTATTAAGCGGAACAGCTACTACACTAGCACCATTTGTACCATTGGCTTTTTGGGGCGGTGTGATAGGAAAGTTTATGCACTATTTGCCCATTACTTTGATCATTACCTTGACTGCATCTTTGGTTGTGGCCTACATCATTAATCCAGTATTTGCAGTGGATTTCATGAAACCGCATGATGAGGATCACAACAAACCCAAGTGGAACAGAGGAACCAAAATCACCTCAGTGGTATTTTTAGCCTTGGCTACACTTTTCTACATCAGTGGCAGTTTTGGAATGGGTAATTTCACCATTACCTTATTGCTTGTCTATTTGCTTTTCAAATTTGTATTGGAAAATGCCATTCTCGTTTTCCAAGGAAAAACTTGGCCTAAGGTACAAACGCGTTATGCCAATTTCTTGAATTGGGCGCTGGCTAGACCAAAGACAATTTTGTTTAGCACATTGGGCTTATTGGTGTTGTCTTTTATGGTAACCGGATTGCGTCAACCCAAAGTGGTTTTCTTCCCAAAGGCTGACCCCAATTTTGTGTATGTATATGCAACACTTCCTGTTGGTACCAGCGCTAAAGCAACCGATAGCGTGGCTCACATCATTGAGGAAAAAATTTACAAAGTCATTGGAGAGAACAATCCTTTGGTGGAAAGCATTATTACCAACGTGGCCATTGGAGCCAATGAAAGCCAAGAGGATCGTGCTCCCTACTCACACAAAGCCAAAGTTGGAATTGGATTTGTAGAATTTGCCAAGCGCAATGGACAATCCACCACCGCTATTTTGGACCAAGTTCGTGCAGAAGTAAAAGGAATACCAGGCGTGCAAATTGCTGTTGACCAAGAACAGAATGGCCCACCCACGGCCAAGCCCATCAGCATTGAAATCAGTGGTGAAGAGTTTGATGATTTGATTGTTGCTAGCATGCGCATGAAAGATTTTCTTGACGAAGCGCAGATACCGGGTGTTGAGGAGTTGAAAACAGACTTGCAATTGAACAAGCCTGAGATCAAGATTAAAATCGATCGTGAACGTGCCAACCGTGAAGGCATCTCCATGGGACAAATAGGTAGTGAAATAAGGAAGGCTGTTTTTGGATTGGACAATCCATCCAAGTTCAGAGATGGTTCTGATGAATATCCCATACAAGTGCGTTACAAGAAGGATCAACGCAATGACATCGAAGCCTTGCGCAACTTGATCATCACTTATCGCGACATGAACATGGGCGGAATGATTAGACAGGTTCCTTTGTCAGCCTTTGCTGATGTAGAATACACGAGTACTTATGCCGGAATCAAGCGCAAAAACCAAAAGCGAGTGGTCACCTTGGAATCAAACGTTTTGACAGGATATAATCCCAACGAAGTAGTAGGTAAAATTCAATCCAAAGCAGCTCAATTCACCGACTTACCCAATGGCGTAACCGTGAACCTTGCAGGCGAGCAAGAAGAACAAAAAGAAACAGCTGCTTTCTTGGGATCAGCATTGATGATTTCATTGGCATTGATAGTATTGATTCTCATTATGCAATTCAACTCCATTGGACGTACGGTAATCATCTTATCTGAGATTATCTTCTCTGTCATTGGCGTCTTATTGGGATTGGCTATTTTCAACATGGACATCGTGATTGTGATGACCGGTGTTGGAATTGTGGCATTGGCTGGAATTGTAGTAAGAAACGGAATATTATTGGTGGAGTTCACTGACATCTTGCGTGAACAAGGCATGGAATTGCGCGAGGCAGTGATTGAAGCTGGACGTGTGAGAATGACTCCAGTATTGTTGACTGCCACCGCTACAATCTTGGGAATGATTCCTTTGGCAATAGGTTTAAACATTGACTTTGTCACCTTATTCACTGAACTGAATCCTAAGATTCACTTTGGAGGGGACAGTGTGGCCTTCTGGAAACCCTTGTCTTGGACAATTGTATTTGGATTGAGCTTTGCCACCTTCATTACATTGATTGTGGTGCCTGTGATGTACATGATGAGTGAGACGTGGAAGATGCAATTGAAGAACAGATTGAATAAGAAAGTTGAAGCATAGTACAACTTATAATAACCTAAAAAAGGCGGTCCAAAAGGGATCGCCTTTTTAATTCTGTATCAAAATCTTCATTGAATGTGAACCTGAGACGAACAGATAAAAGCCATCTCTCAGAAAACTGAGATCTACAACATCATTCGCAAAGTTATCCCGGTAGACCATCTTGCCAAGTGCGTCATACAAGGTGAATGTATGATCAATGCAATTGGGACAAAACAAATGATTGTCACGAAAGTAGAAAGGGTATTTTTCTTTGTCTTTTATGTCATTTTCCATCGGAACGCCAACAAATCCGCTAATTTGGCAGCCCAATTCATCAATCACCTGATAACTTATGGAATCCTCAATGATGCCTGTCCAATTTTCATCTGCCATTTCCTCTTGCCAAAAAATCTGATAAGGCGGCATACCTCCTTCAATTTGCAGATAAACCGAAGCAAATCCTTGCTCATCTATTTCCACCCATTCTGTGCAAAACAATTCAGTGCTTTCAAAAATGGTAACTTCCAACTCATGCAGGCAATCATTATCATTGATAAAAGTAAAAAAGTATTGGCCTGGGGGCACAAAAGAAAACGATTCATCCAAGAGGACATACCCCAAAGTATTGCCTTCAAATTCTACAGGAGCCCAATGGTTGTAACAAATTGTATCATGAACAATAACCATCTCGGGGATTTCTGCTCCGGGAATCCGTATGGTATCTTGCACAACGCAACCCTGCATATTCATGATGCTAAAGGGATAGGTTCCTTCCATCAGATTTCCAGTCCAATCGTTAATGCCCTGCAGTTCCAATTCAGTTGATGATTGTCCCTCCATTAAGTGAACGTTATAGTGCACTGGTGACAACGGACATACTACTCCAACTTCTATGCTATCAATCCAATTTTCAACGGCCTCAACCAAAATGGTTTGATTAACAGAGCATCCAACATTGTTATAAAACACAATGTCATTTTCACCTGCATTTAGCATGACATCCCCTTCAGTATAAATGCTATCTTGATTAAACAAATACCAATTGCCTTCATTGTTCCAATGCAAAAGCGCTGACTCACCCGGACAAACAGCCTCTGTAACGGAATATGATGGCCAATCATCGATCCAATCCGCATTCAACTGAACAATGTACCATTGACCATCAATGTTTAGTGCTTGAGCCCAAACAACCGTATCTGAAAAAATACCCAAACCTTGCCCTTCACTCACATTTTGCCACTCCCATTCTAACCATTCATCGCCAAGAAAAATCAAAGAATCCGTTGCGTTGGCGCAAAAATTCTGAAACAGAAAAACCGTATCCAAACTGACATCCATCGTATTCCCTTCAATAAAATGAAAAAAGGTATCAACCGATAAATCAAAGTACTTTTCAATCAACCCTCTTGGCCAATGAATAACTACCGAATCAACGGCAGTGTCCTTTTCTAAGCCAAAAAGAAGATAACTTGAGTTTTGTGAAATGTAGTTATCACCTAAAGTCAGTACTTTTCTATTCATGATATTGTTGGCATAGACATCAACGATAGTACCTGCAGCATTTCTATTGGATTCGGTGCCTTGTAAGCCCAGTTTCATGAAGTGATTCCCCGAATTCAGTCCTTGCCAAAAATCATACGAATTGGGATAGCCATTCATAACCACAAAATCTGCAGAACCATCATTGTTAAAATCGCCTTTTGCATTGACAAAAGAGGCTTTGACTTCTAGATCAAAAGTATTTTGCTGAAAAAAACTACCCTCTACATTTTTATAGTAATGATTTTCAATAGGAGTATCTGTTGTTCCTCCTTGACAAATATGTACATCATCCCAACCATCATTATCATCATCAATCCACAAAGCTCCCCAACCAGTAATGAATGATAAAAATCCAACTTCAGAGGCCACCTCAATAAAGGTTTCATTGGCTGCGCCTCTTAGCAACTTAGGACTACCTCCGTCCGTGACGAGGATATCAAAAAAACCATCGTGGTTATAATCGCACACTGAATTACTCATCGAGGATATTGCAAGATCTGAATGGTTCTCCGCTGAAATTTCATTGAAATACTCTCCTTGCATATTCTGGTAAAACAGATTGGGAACATTTTTGTCATGAACAACATATAAATCATGCCAACCATCAAAATTAAAATCAACCCAAATGGACTGAAACGCATTGTTGGTGGCCGCATCAACGCCTTTCTCGGATGCCACCTCGGCAAATTGCAAATTGCCCTCATTTCTGAAAAGTAGATTAGGGAAAGCTGGACCCCATGAGCTGTTCCAATATTGGGTAACGTAAATATCCAAATCACCATCATTATCGAAATCTGCTAATGAAGCCCCATAATGAAAACCAAAATAATGCTCTGCAAAAACATTATCTACGAGAAACAACTCTCCATTGTTGTACTCGTATAAAAACAACCCTGACTCATAGGTTGAAACAAACAACTCAGCGTCACCATCATTGTCAAAATCAGCCCAAAGAACCTGTTTAATGTTGGCATTCAAAGACAATTCAAACTCTTGAGTCAGAGAATCCAAACCAAAGGAATATCCCTTTATTCCTTCAAAAGGATATGAAATGGTGAGATCGTCTACAAAATCATTATTAAAATCATACATGCTAATTCCATTGCCATAGTACACACTATTAGTTGCAATGTGAGGCACATAATCATCATTTCTCGTTTCGAATTGGGCTTTGCAGCTCATTGAAAAAAGAAACGACATGATTACGCACGGTAAAATGCGCAAAAATCTCATAGGTTATACAATTAAGGTAACCCAAAGATAATTAAAAAATCTTCAAATCAAAATGTGGCTAATTGATTTTGAATGGGTTAAATGATGGCAGGCCATAAATTAAAAAGGGCGACCCATAATGGATCGCCCTTTTTGTATCTGAACTTTCTAATTAGAAATGGAAATTGATCATCACCGCAGCTGGAGACATTCCAAATGCAGCGTTATCAGTATCAATGGAAAACGTTGAACCACTTTCAGAATCCGTAGTTGTAGACGTAGTAGTTCCATCTGGGTTTTCAACTTTAATCGTTGAAGT
>CANNHA010000049.1 GCA_947504275.1 Flavobacteriales bacterium | reverse complement strand
TATCTTAAGATCCAAGATATCTAAACTTTACGGAATGAGTATCCGTTGTATAAAAGAATAAAGTCATGAAAATAAGGTATTTCTTTCCATTACTACTGCTTCTCTTCAGCGTATCTAATGTATTTGGACAAACTAAAAAATGGAACTGGTATTTGGCATATTCACTCCAATTCAATGATCCACGTTTTTCAAATGAATCTGAGACCTTTAACGATAAAATGGAAAACACCAGTTCTGCGGGATTGGGTCAATCTTATGGTTTGGGTTTTGGATATCCAATTGGCAAAGATTTGAATATTCAGCTGGGGGGGCATTTCAAAAGTATGTCTTACAAGAATGATAGTATTGGTATTGATGCTGTCAACTTGATTTCAAAATCATTCAGAGGCATTGAAGTACCCGTTATGTTGAATTACAGATTCAGCGAAAACGGTTGGACATTGGGTTTGGGTGGCCAATATTTCTATGGACTCCGAGAGCAAGTAAATTATCAATTATTAAACAACAACCAAACGCAGATTGCAAATGAGAAATCAGCTACCAAAGGATGGGGTTATCAAGTGGAATTGGCCAAACAATTTCAGCCTGATGAAAAGCACATACTCTCCCTTGGTATAGTGGGACAACGGTTCCCTCACATCATCAAAAGCGACAATGGGCAGTTTGGTTTTATGAACTTGGGCATACGACTGGGTTTGACTTTTATCTAAATCATTCTACTTGGGTATTTTACCCCTTCTTTTTCAAACACTGATGTTAAGTCAGTGTTTTTTTTATACCATTAACCCAACAAAACCTTAACAATTTGGTTAGAAACGACCTCATTGCTTAATGCAATGGTAAAACCACTTTTATCATAAATGATGTTTGATGTTTGAATATTCGCAACACTAATTAATTAACCAAAAAAAATGAAAAAATTAAACAATTTGAACAAAGTCATCGCGATGGCTTTGTCATTTGTCGCAACTGCTTCAGTTGCACAATCGAATTTGGGAGCTGAGTGTGGATGTCCACCCGTAGCTTCTCGTCCAGAAGTTATTGTTTCTTCTATGCCCGGTTACACTGCAATCAGCGGAACCTATGGTGGAGACATGACTACTGGTGCAGCTTTCACTTGCCAAAACACTTACATTTTGGACAAGAAAATTTACATTCCTTCTGGCCAAGTTTTAACCATTGAGCCAGGAACAGTTATCAAAGGAGCGCCAAACGCAGTTGCTGCAGAAGCTACAGCTTTGGTTATTTCTAGAGGTGGTCGCATCATCGCCAATGGTACTGAGTCTTGTCCAATTGTTTTCACTGCTCAAGCTGATCCTATGGATGGAACTTATGCTATTTCTAACGTTGGTAAATGGGGTGGTATTGCCATCAATGGTAAAGCTACCAACAACTTGACATTGGCTGCTAACGGTCCATTCGTTGTTGGTGCAGCCAACGGTAAATTGGCTTTTGCTGATGGATTGGGTACCTTGGAAGGTTTCCAAACTACTAACGTTCAAGACCAATTCGGTGTTAACTTGACTGCTGGTGAAACTTTCAATGACAACGACAACTCAGGTATCTTCCGTTATGTTTCTATCCGTCATGCAGGTGCTATCTTGACTGTAGGTGGAGAAATGAACGGTTTGACATTGGGTTCAGTTGGTCGTGGTACTACCATCGAGCACGTTGAGATTGTTTCTAACGCCGATGACAACATTGAGGTTTTTGGTGGTACCGTTAACTTGAAGTATTGCTCAACCATCTTCGGTAACGATGACATGTTTGACTTTGACTTGGGTTGGACTGGTAAAGCTCAGTTCTTGTTTGGTATGAAGTCAGATGCTACGTCTAGTCCTGATAACGACAACGGTTTTGAGATTGACGCTGATGACCAAAAGTCAAACGTATTGCCACGTACACATCCTGTGGTTTACAATGCAACCATCATCGGTAATGGAAAAACAACACAAACCGTTGACAACTCATCATTGTCTGCTATCAACGCAAAAGAATTGACTGAAGGTGAAATCTACAATTCAGTATTTGCTAACTTCAAGAGTGGTTTAAACTTGGTGAAGTCTTTGAGCGGAACGCGTTCTTTTGCTGCTGGTGGTGAGTCATGGCACAACTGGACCAACATTGCTGGTCCTGCTTCAGCTACAAATGGTAACGGTTCTCAATCATTGAAAATCAAGTGTAACACATTCGTTGGTATCACCAATCCTTTGACTCAAGGTTCTTTGGGAGCTACAATTATTGCTTCTGGTACTGCTGATTACACTCAATTCAACACTACTGACATGAACGAATTGGTAACTGGTAACACGCTTCCTGGATTTAGCTATGCGTTTACTTTAAATACAACTACAAATGCCTACACTGTTAAGCCTGATGTAATTCCAAATCCTGCTTTGTCTGTATCTGGCTGCCCAACAGCTCCAGTAGATGGTTTCTTTACTTCAGCCCCATACCGTGGTGCTTTCTCTTCAAACCCAGGTCAAAACTGGTTGTCTGATTGGACTTACTCTCAAGTATTGGGTCACATCCAAGGTATCACTGCTTGTCCTACTGACTTGGATACTGATGGTGACACTGATGTTGATGACTTCTTGATCTTTGCTCCAGCATTCGGAACAACTTGTAACTAAAAAAAAATGGGGAGGGGCAACCCTCCCCTTCTAAAAAACTATTCAAAATGAACTTAAAAAAATACATCCTAGGATTGGGAATGATGGCTGGAATTACTTCAGCCCAGGCCCAAGGTTTGGAAGGTATCATCGTAGAGAGATACTATCAAGCCAATGCTGCAGATGCTGCTTATACTGTTAGTAATGGATACTCCATTCCTTTGACAGAAGGTGCAGTTACTTACCGTGTCTATGTTGACATGGCTGCCGGTTACAAATTTGTTCAAATGTTTGGAAATGCTTCCAAGAATTTGACTTTTGGAACAACCACATCGTTTTACAATGATGAAAACTACGATTCTCAATCAGCCCCTACAACATCTGTTTTAAATACCAAGAAGCACACAGCCATGCTTGATTCATGGATTACTGCTGGTGGAGCCGCTGCATCTAAAGTTGGCGTTCCAAAGGATGAAGATACGGACGGAAGTATTGCCAATCCACACACACATGCTATCTTAGGTAACACCCTTGGTGGATGTTTCGGTACACAAATCACCGGAGCCACAGGTAAAGATGGAATGTTGGCCTCTTCAGGTACAACTTATACTACTCCTAACGTTTTAGGAATGAACGGTTCTATTCTTGATGCCTTGACTGCAGGAAATGCTTTGGGGTCTATCACAGTTAACAACGGTTCTATTGCTGCTTTGGGTGGTATCGTTGGTGCTACTTCTAGCAATAAAGTATTGGTTGGTCAATTCACTACGGATGGAACTTTCACATTCACATTGAACATTCAATTGTTGAGCCCAACAGGTACTGCATTGAACTATGTTCATGGAACTCCTGGATCTGGTCAATTGACACATCCTACTTTGACAAGAACAGCTGGAGCTACTCCATCTGTGGTTATCGCTTCTAGTGATGCTGACAATAGCATCTGCGCTGGAACTTCAGTAACTTTCACTGCTAATCCAACAAATGGTGGCACTCCTTCTTACCAATGGAAGTTGAATGGTTCTAACGTTGGTACTGATGCAGCGACTTATACAAACGCTGTTTTGGCCAATAACGATGTTGTTTCTGTTGTAATGACTGCTGGGGGTTGCGATGCTTCTGGTTCCGCTACAAGCAACAGCATTACTACCGTTGTATCAACAGCTGTAGATTATTTTGCTGATACTGATGGTGACGGTTTTGGTGCTGGAACAGCGAACAACTCTTGTTCTAATCCAGGTGCTGGTTTCGTTACCAATAACACAGATTGTGATGATACCAATTCAGCCATCAACCCAAGTGCAAACGAAATTTGTAATGGTGTTGATGACAACTGTACAGGTGGAATAGACAATGGATTAACTTTCAACAACTACTACACTGATGCTGATGGTGACAACTACGGAACTGGAACTGCACAATCATTGTGTGCTAACCCAGGTGCTGGATATGCTACTGCCAATGGTGATTGTAACGACGCGTCTAGCGCTATCAAACCAGGTGCTACAGAGGTTTGTGGTAATGGTATTGACGAAGATTGTTCTGGTGCTGATTTGAGTTGTTCTTCTTCTGGATTCGATGCTAGCGTAGCTGTATTGAATATCGGAACTTACAACACTGGCTCTCAATCTAACGTTTCTGTAAACTTGGCCAATGGAACCAACACTGTTGAAAATCCAGGTATCGGTTTGGAACTTTGGTACAACTTCGTTGCTCAATCAAATGCTGTACGTATCCAATTGACTGGATCTTCTTCAGTAGCTGATGACAATGACTTAAGCATCTTTGAAACACCAGCATCTAGTGGTTCTCAATTGATTCCTTTGGCAGTTGAAAATGATGTTCATCCTGGCGCTCAAGGTGCTGCAGCCGATGGTGGAAATGAAACTCTTTTGTTTGATGGTTTGACAGTGGGTGTTAACTACTCTGTTTGCGTTCGCAACAACAACAGCTCACCTGGAACAGTTTCAATGCGCATTGCCTTCTTGCGTGGTAGCCAAACGGATATCGGTGTATACACCAACAACACTGGAATCTTCGCCAACACTTGTCAAAACTTTAAAGCGAAGTTCCGTTCAGGTGCTTCTGGTTACACTGTTAAGCGTTTCAACGTTGAGGCCAATGCTTCAAACGGTTCAGTTGCTGATTGGTCATTTGCTATCCCTGCAGGTGCAAGTACCACTGTAGCTTCTACAGTTTGTCAATTGGGTAAAATTGTTGCTCCTAACTTAGGATCATCAAGCATCACTTATTTTGTTACTGTTGATGCCCATTACAATCTTGCAGATGCTTTCGGTACATTGACTCCAATCACTGCTTACGGAACAATTGTAGGTCCTATGACCTTGGCTCCTGAAGCTGCTTTGACTGTTCGTGCTTCTGACCAATGTCCTGCCTACAAACGTTTGACTTCTTCTTTGGCTACAAACCGTTCAATTTGTGGAGCTTCTCAATACAACTGGGAGTTCACTCAAGTATTACCATCAGCTGGTATTGCTTCATCTGTTAATGGTGCTGTAGGTGGATCAAGAATTTTGGCTATGTCTGCTATTTCTGGTGTTGCTTTGGGTCAAACTTATGACGTTAGAATCCGTGCTAAGCATGCTGATAACTCTTTCACTGCTTTCACTGCAACTCCTGCTTGTGCGCGCACAGTAGCCGCAGCTGGAATGCCTACATTGGAAAATGAAGGTACCATCTCTACAACTGCTTTGAACAATGCTAGCATTGCTCTTTATCCTAACCCAAGTAACGGCGAAATGGTTCAGTTAGCTGTTTCCAACTTCGAAGGTAACTTGAGCGTTGAGATTTTGGATGCCACAGGCAGAATGATCCAAAAAGAGAACATCGTTGCTGAAGGTTCAATCAACAAAATGATTGAATTCAACAATGAGCTTTCTAATGGAATGTATCATGTGAAAGTTTCAAATGGTTCTGAGACTTCAACTGTAAAGTTTGTAGTGAGTAAGTAATTTCTTAGTTTGTTTGGTTAAAAAAGCCCACTCAACGGAGTGGGCTTTTTCATTCTTGATAACAAGGTCACCTCCTTGAAACACATTCAACACTCCTTTTAGGTAGTAGTTGATGTGGAAAGTCAAAGATGCAATGGAATTCAAGCCTTCCACCTTTTCAATGGCTTCCTTCCAATTTGTATTGGTAATTTGTTCCTTGAAATTGGTATTGGCAATCCAATGTCCGTCAAGTAGTACTTCTCTCAGTCGATTTGCTCAATCTTTGCTCATTTCCATATTAAATGCGTTGGTTGTCTTAATCTTGAATATCGCTCTTGATATTCATAGCAAAAATGCAAAGAAAAAGCCCACTCAAAGAATGGGCTTTTAATACAACATGACAAATTTTATAAATTCACCATCATTTTCCTTGGGTACTTCACTGTAAATCTGATGGTCTTCTTCTCAATTTGATTGGGTGTCAACTCCATCAGCCAGCGCAACTCCCCTGTTTCTTCATTCAACTTGGCACCGCTGGTCTCCTCTGTAACGATTTCCAATTCACTGTTATTACTCTTGGGTAATTGATCTACAATTTCAATTTTAATGGGTACAGTCTTTTGATTTTTCACGGTAATCTCATAAGCTTTGGTCACCCATTTCTTTCCTGCCCATGTTCCTGTTTTACAAAAGTCTTTGACCATATCTCGCTTAACCACCACAGACATATCTCTTCCCATATTCAACATCAAAGTGTCATTGGCCATGGCAGGATCAATGTATCCTTGTCCAACAAATGTTCCTCTGAAATAAATATTGCTTTCTCCTGGTAACAATCCATATTGTGCCCAATTGGTCATGAATGCCATCAAATAGGCACTCGGATCTTGTTTGGGAACTGCCACATAACGGTAGTCTGCCTTTACTGCATCATGCTGCATCACCACTTCTACCCCATCATTGTCCGAAGGAATATCATACGGAATGGAAATAGAAAATTCAGTGTTTACCGCATTGTTATTCACTTGGGTATAACTGGCACTGGTTTTAAACTCATTGTATGAGGCTCCTTTGCTATCCTCTAAGGACATTTCACGCTGCATGGCAGGGGCCGCGGATGGGGCGTAGGCATCAGCCTTCATTTTTCTTCCAGTTCTGTATGCCATTGCCGCTGGATCATACATGTTTAACCACCATGGATTGAGGACTGGTAATTGTCCACTAACGGAGGGATTGCCTGTTGAGATAGTCAACTTCACATCTTCCCAATCCAATCCTGTACTTTGATAAACACGTGCTTTGTAAGAAAAGTCAATGGGTGAACTCACATCATCCGCACGCAAATCATAACTGGGAACCCAACCAGCATTGGCTACGAAATACTGAAATTTCACTTCACCGCGCGTTTCATTCTTGGCAATCAAAACCAAATCAATCACACTGGGATTGTTACTGGAATTGGATTGCAATACAGCCAAGCGATTCTGAATGGCTGCAATGGTTTCTTGGGCCTTAGATTCTTTGCCATTTAATTCAATTCCCTTGTAACCTATTACTTTGAGGCGTTCCTTCAACATATCAGCGACTTCAACGATATCCTCCGCAGTAATCACAGAGTTAGCTCCCTTGATTGAATAATTGTTGGTTAAAAGCGCTCTCTCTTGGTGGAGGTTATCACGCTGCATTTGGATCTCAGCCAACTTAAACTGCATCTCTTCCAAACTATCTCTCAATTCTTTCACTTTTGGGGACATCAACTCATCACCGTATACGATCTGGTGTTTGGTGGACATGATGGTGTAAGCATTGTTACCCTTCACTTGAATGGACTGAGGGTCCAAGCTAGCGGGAAGGCCTTTGATCCTGATTATGTTTTCACCTGCTTTTAGAGAAACCTGTCCGATATGGGTTATTTGCGCCCCAGCAGTGAACACCACCACTTCTTCAATGTTGGCCGAGATGGTTTTCTCATTCTTTTGTCCCCAAGAATACGCAGTTAAAGCGACCAAGGAGATACTCATCAATAATCTTTTCATTCTTCTAAAATAGTTGTTCGTATCCGTTGTTTTTATCTATTACCAATTTTTTGGAATTCAAATTGAGCTGCATCTTTAAAAGTAACTTTCCCATTCTCAACCCACCAGAGCTGATTGGCCTTATTCACCCATTGTTCATCATGGGTTGAATAAATAACCACCTTGCCCTTATTCTGCCAATCCTGAACGATGGATTTCAATTCTTGTTTGTAGTAAAAATCCAAATGGGCATCTGGCTCATCCATCAAAAATACATCTGGATCTTGGGCAGTAACCCTTGCCAACATCAACCGCATAAACTCCCCATCACTCAGCACATTGAGGCCATGATGACGAATTGCATCCAGAGAAAAAGTTTTCAAGATATTTTCTGTCATTTCATTTGTGCGGTTCATTTGTGCGATTTCAATGACCTCCTGTACCCGCATGTCCAAAAAAGGTTCACGGTAATTGCTCACCCAGCCCACATTCCCGTTCATTTTTTGAAGCAGTGCTTTGAGCAGAACAGATTTTCCCGCCCCATTGCGTCCTGCGATGGCTACCGAAGCTCCATGCTGAATCATCGCGCCAGCAAATTCCATGGCTCCCTCAAAAGCACTGCGATGAATGGCTGGTATTTTAATTACTTCATCCATGACGCTGTGTTTTATTTTGATACAACCACCACATGACCCAAGGCGCACCAATCAGGGATGTAATGGCATTGATGGGCAAATCCAAGAACCGGGCAAGCACATCACAAAACAAGGCAATGACCATACCCGTGATGGCAACAGCAGGAATTAACTTTAACTGCGTACGGAACGGCCACCACAATTTGGCCAAATGAGGTGCTGCCAAACCGATAAATGCAATGGGACCGCAGAAAGCGGTAATCACAGCGGTCAACAAACCAGAGCAAAAAATCAACACATTGGATACCTTACTGGGTGATATAGACATCGACACTGCGATGTGCTCCCCAAATGAGAAAATATCAATCGACCGATGATTTCTGACAACGATAAAAATGACAATAGCCAAAGACAAACCCAACCAAAGCACCTGTATCATAGTGACTTTAGAAAAACTCCCCATGGACCAATAAATCAAATTGGGCAAATCATTTCTGGCGGCGGCCCGCTGAAAAATAGTCTCCAATGCTCCCGCCAAGTGTCCCAGCATCACCCCAAAGATGAGCAATGAAGTCAAATTGTTTAACCTCAATCGAACCACTGCTAAAATCAATAGAACCGCCATAGAACCTGCAAAAGCGGCAAGAAGGGTCAGTTCAGGGAAATTATAACCCCAGATACTTTGCGCGGCCATGGTAACAAAAGCAACACCCAAAGATGCCCCATTGGTCACCCCCAAAACGGAAGGACTAGCGAGCGGATTCTTAAAAAGCAACTGCATCCAAAAACCAGCCAAGGCAAGGCCAGTGCCTGCCAGTATGGCCATCAAGCTGCGGGGCAATCTCAACTCCCAAAATATAGCCGATGACCAGTTCTCTAACTCCCAAGACCACCCTGCAGAGCCATAGAGAAGGGATAATACAAACAAAAGCATAACCACCAAGCTTGAGGCCAGTAGCCTAATAAAAATGATTCTGGAAGAAATGTTTTGCATTGAGGTGACAAAGTTGATTAAAAAAGTTGTTCAAAGGCTAGAAGATTACGACTTTTGCGCACTATTCATATTTTAAAAGATTAAATGGAATTCAATAAAAACTCCATCATTGGTCTGGTCCTCATGTTGGCCTTGGCTTTTGGTGTTTCTTGGTACAATGCCAAAACAGCACAAGAAGATGCTGAGCAACAGGCCCTGGCTCTGGCCAATCAGCCCAAGGAAGTCAAGACGACATCCCCAAAGCCAAACTCCACCTTCAATGAACCTGCACAGGCTTCTCCAAGCATATTGCCCACAGATGCCACTGAAAAGTATGGCGTTTTTGGTGCTCAGGTTTTTGAAAAACCAGGACAATCCGTATTGGAGAATGACAAGATTAAAGTTGTCATCAACCACAAAGGAGCCAACATCTATGGTGTAACATTGAAATCAGAAGAATACAAAACCTATTGGGGTAAAAAAGACATTCAATTGTTTGATCCTGCTCAAAACCAAATGAATTGGATTTGGAAAGACAAGATGAAAGGAGAACAAGGATCTTGGCGTTTTGTATTTAAAGCCAATGAAGTTGTAACTGACAATCAAGGCAATCAATCATTGACCTTGACTTTGGCTGACAGCACAGGAAAGCAATTTTCCGTTACCTATTCCTTGGCCAAGGGTTCTCACTTGGTTCAATGCGATGTAAAGAAAACCAACCTAGACAATACTTGGGACAATGCACCCGGAAAGTTTCAATTGCATTGGCAAGCAGCAGGCATGCACAATGAAAAGGGGATTCAAAGTGAAAGAAGTAGAAGTTCTATCTTCTTCACCCCAATGGGTATGGACCGCGACTACCTGAGTGAGACGGCGGGTGATGAAAAGATTATTGAAGAAAAAATAAACTGGGTGGCATTCAAACAAAACTATTTCAGTGCTGCAGTCATCTCCAACAACGGTTTTGGAGAAAATGCTTTGTTGCGCGTGATGACACCTGAAAATGACACCATACACACCAAAATTTTCAACGCACAGCTACCAGTGGACTTGAGCAGTGGACAAGCCCAGTTGCAATTTTTCTTTGGTCCCAATGAGCAAGGACTTTTGGATGCCACCAATGTTGCTGAATTTGATCGCATCATTGATTACGGTTGGGGGATCATTGGATGGGTAAATAAATATGCAGTAAGACCCTTGTTTTGGTTTTTATCCTCTTGGATTGGCAGCTTTGGTGTTATCATTTTGATTGTCACCTTGGTCATCAAGATGGTGTTGTTCCCAATCACTTGGAAGAATTTATTGAACGGCGCCAAGATGCGTTCCATCAAGCCCGAATTGGATGAGCTCAACAAAAAGTATGAGAACAAAGACCCCATGGAAAAGCAACAAGCGCAGATGGCCTTGTACAAACAATTGGGGGTAAGTCCATTTGCAGGTTGCATTCCGGTATTGATTCAAATGCCTGTGCTCTACGCCATGTTCCGCTTCTTCCCTGCGGAAATTGTTTTGCGCGGCAAAAGCTTTTTGTGGGCTGAGGATTTGGCCGCTTATGATAGCATCCTCAACCTTCCTTTTGATATTCCATTCTATGGTGCGCATGTAAGTTTGTTTACCTTATTGATGACAGCCTCAACATTCTTGTATACCAAGATGAACATGAGTTCTCAGCCAGCCATGACACAACCTGGCATGCCCAATATGAATGTGATGATGAACATCTTCACCTTTATGATGCTCTTCTTCTTCAACAGCATGCCCTCTGGCTTAACCATGTATTACTTTGTTGCCAACATGATGTCTATTGGACAGATGTGGGCCATTAAAAAATATTTCATTGATGAAGATGCTATTCGCGCTTCCATTGAGGACAACAAGAAAAAGCCTGTGAAGAAATCCAGTTTCCAACAAAGATTGGAGGAGATGCAAAATGCACAGAAGAAAAAGTTGGAAGATCAAAAGAAGAAATTGAAGTGATGAGAAACGCCTCTCTTTTTTTAGTGAGTTTCATCTTATTGGCAGCTTGCTCTGGATGTCTAAGAAGCGGGCGATTGCCACGAAATGAAGGGCAGCATGCTCCCAAAGCCATGGACAATTATTTGGTACCTTCTTATGATTTGCATGACACCCTTTTGTTGTACAAAAAGACACCTTGCTTTGGCGTATGCCCCACATTCACTTTGGTGGTAAAAATGGATGGTGAACTATATTACAACGGTCGTCAAAATGTCCCGATGCTCGGCGATTATAAATCAACTTGGTCTACGGACATATTGCAGACGTTGGAGGATAAGATGCAAACGGTAGACTTTTACAATTTGCCTAAAAACTTCGACAATCCGCAAGTGACAGACCTACCATCTATGTATCTGGGATACACCCGTGGAAATAACTTGTACACCGTCAAATGCCGTTACCAGACCCCACAGAATCTAAAAAACTTGGCCATCTGGTTGGACCAAGAAATAGCCAAAACACAATGGAACTTAATTAATCCGAATAACAATCATGAATAAATTAAAATTATGGATGACAACGATCGCTGTATCGTTGACCATGCTGGCCAGTGCCACGGAAGGCATGTGGGTTGTGGCCCTGTTGAATCGCATTCAACATGCTGAAATGACCAACATGGGACTTAATCTAACGCAGGAAGAAATTTACAGCATTAACCAAGCTTGCTTAAAAGACGCTATCGTTCGCTTGAACTATGGCGGTTGTACCGGTGAGGTAGTGAGTGCACAAGGATTGGTTTTCACCAACCACCACTGCGCCTATGATGGTATCCAAACATTGTCTACCGTGGACAAGAACTATTTGCAAGATGGATTTTGTGCCAAGTCATTTGAAGAAGAATTGCCCATTCCCAATTTCGCCATTAGCTTTTTGATCCGCGTTGAGGATGTTACCGCAGAGGTTTTAGGTGTTGTTAAACCTGAGATGACAGAACAAGAGCGTGACAAAGCCATTGCTGCCAAATCAAAAGAAATTGCAGGACGCAACAAGATGGATGGCAAGTATGAGCCTGAAGTCAAATCATTCTTCTATGGCAATGAATTTTACCTCTTTGTTTACCAGACCTACAATGACATCCGTTTGGTAGGTAATCCTCCCGAGAGCGTTGGAAAATTTGGTGGTGACACGGACAACTGGATGTGGCCAAGACACACCGGTGATTTTAGCATGATCCGTATCTATGCCAATGAGAAAAATGAACCTGCGCCCTACTCTGTGAACAACAAACCTTACCAACCCAAGTATCACTTGAAAACAAATATTGAGGGAATTAAAGAAGGTGATTATGCCATGATCATGGGATACCCTGGAAGAACCAGTCGTTACCTTACTTCATTCGGGATAGAGCAAGCTATCAACGGCCGCAATCCTGCCATCATCAATGGTTTTGGAACCAAGTTGGAAACGTGGAAAACATTTATGGATGAGGATCCTGCCATTCGTTTGATGTATGCTGCTAAATATGCGAGTATTGCGAACACCTGGAAATATTACATCGGACAGACACAAGGTTTGAAGAAACTGGATGTTAAGTCCAAGAAGTTGAGAATTGAAAATCAATTTCACAATTGGGTTGATGCCGGCGATGCAGATCGTAAAAAACAATATGGCAATGCATTGGGATTGATTAAAGAGTATCACAGTGAATGGGACGGACAAGTTGTTTTATCCACCTATGCAGGTTTGTGTTTGGCTGGTGGAGCTGAATTCATGGGTCATGCAGTAGAAATGAAAGGAGCTTTGAGCGCTTATTTAAAAGAGACTGATCGTTCCAAGCGCATTGAAATGGAGAAAGAGATTTTGTCAGGACAAGAAGCTTTTAAAAAGGAATACAACGCTAAAGTTGACGAAGCTGTATTTGTTGCGCTTGTAGATTTGTTCAGAAAAAATATCGATGCGGAACAACACCCAGAATGGATGAAAACCATTTTGGCTAAGAAGTTCAAGAACAATACCGCTAAGTTGGCTGCTCAAATCTTTAAAACCAGCATGGTGATGAATGATGCCTATTTGAAAGCATTCTTGGCTGATCCTTCAGAAAAAACACTAAGCAAAGATTTGGGCATGCAAATCGCGGCGGCTTCTGCTGAATATGCAGATGGCATTAGAGCCAAGAATCCAATTGGCAAATTCAACAAAGGTTACCGTGAGTTTGTGGCAGGATACCGCAAAATGGAAACCCGTCAATTGGCTCCTGATGCCAACAGCACCATGCGTGTGACTTATGGTAAAATTAAAAATTATAAAGCTGCAGATGCGTTGATTTATGATTACTATACCACCACCAATGGAATCCTAGAGAAATGGGACAACAGCAATCCAGAATTTGTTGTTCCTGACAAATTGGTACAGTTAATCAAGAACAAAGATTTTGGTCAATATGCCAACGAGAAAGGTGAATTGGTAACATGCTTTATTGGTGATTTAGACATTACTGGTGGTAATTCAGGAAGTCCAGTGATGGATGCCAATGGCAATTGGATTGGATTGGCCTTTGACGGCAACTGGGAAGCCATGAGTGGTGACATTGCTTACGAGAAAGATTTGCAAAGAACCATTTGCGTTGACATCCGTTATGTTTTGTTTGTTGTGGAGAAGTTGATGGGAGGAAAAAACATCGTGGATGAATTGACCTACTACCACACTCCGGTAGTAGAGGAGAAAATGCTTGAAATGCCAATTAAGATTGAGCCAGAACCTCAACCAGCTCCTGCACCTAAGAAAGATCCTAAGAAAAAGAAATAATCTTTTTTTACAACATAAAACCCGCTTCGGCGGGTTTTATGTTTAATATACTCCCAAAAATCAAAAACTAAAATTCAATCCGTATATTCGTTTCAAACTTTTCACAAGAAACACTAACACAACCTGAATGAATTGTTTTACAATTCCCAATTAACAGAAATTGAAAGTCCACCAATCGTTAATCAACAAAATGACTAAACGCATATTCATCTTTTCTTGGGGATACCCAAGCAATCAAACCAAAGGCAATCCATTTGTGGAGGATGCTGTTCACATGGCACATGAAAATGGAGTTTTTACTACTGTAATTATATTTCAATTTAAAAACATCTTAGAGTTCTTTGTCCCGTACAAAAAACACTTGACCTATACTTCAAAAAGAGGTGAAAACATCATATCCATTCCGCTCTACAATATTCCATTTGTATCCACTTTAATCAGAAAAAAAATAATGTTTTGGCAGGTTGTGTTTCGCATGAAGTCCCTCATGAAAAAAATTGGAAAACCAGACTTACTTCAACAACATTACATTTTCCACTCCATGCCGTACATCACAAATCTCATTGCGACAAAATTCAAAATTCCATATGTACTGTTTGAACACTCGCCGGTATATAGTCCTCAGCATTTTGAAACGAAGTACAAAACCTTTTGCCAACCCTATTTTTCAAAAGAAGATTTTCAAGCGTTTATTAAAAATGCACATGGAAGATTTGCGTATAAAGTTCAAATAGAAACACTATCTGGTTACTACGGACAAAGCTTTAAACCCTTTGATGGCTTCTTACCAGATTACCTTTTACAAAATGAGAGCGGTACAGAAGAATCAACCGATCAAAAACCATTCAACTTCCTTTGTATAGGAACATTGGATGACCGAAAAGGAACTTTGCGGTTGATAGAGGCATTCTCAAAAATCCCTCAAAGACAAAAGTGTCATTTGACATTTTGCGGGTCTGGCCCTTATCTCAATAAAGCCAAAGAGCTTATTGAAAAGTTTGAATTAAAAAGCAATGTCACGATCACAGGATTTATTCCTAGATCCTCTGTAATAGAACAACTCAAAAAAAGTGATTTCTTAGTCATTGCTTCTAGTTATGAAACATTTGGAATGACCTGTATTGAAGCCATGGCTTATGGGATACCTGTGTTATCCACTAAATGCGGAGGGCCGGAAACGATCATCAATCCGTCAGTAGGCATACTTTGCGAGAAAGATAATATCACCTCCTTGAGCCAAGCTTTGCAACAAGCATTTGATCAAAAAGAAAATTTCTCTCCTCAAACCATTCAACAACATTTCAAAACATATTATTCTGAAGAAAGTGCATGGAGAAATATGAGGGAGATCTATGACAGTATTTCTTAATGATTGTTTTCGATGTTGAATAATCTGAAGAGAAAACTGAAACTTATATTGTACAAGGGCACAACCTACCAATGTCCCCTTTGTCAATACAGATGCAGGGATTGGGCCTATTCTGGGGTTGATGTAGAGGTGAATAAAGAATTGGAGATTATTGGTGCAGGAAGAAGAAAAAACATCTGTGTTAGTTGTGGTGGCAATGACCGAGAACGGTTGGTTTATGTTTTTCTACAAGAGAGAATTCCGACGTCGACATGGACTCAGTTAAACATTTTACACATTGCTCCTGAATGGAATTTATCGCAATGGATTGCCAATCAGCAAACGAAAACTTATGTACAGGGAGATCGGCACATGGAAGGATATCAATATGATGATTCCGTGCAAAATATGGACATTACAGCGCTTTCATTTCCGGAAGGGCAATTTGATTGGATCATTTGCAATCATGTGCTAGAACACATCGAGGAAGATTCAATCGCCATGAGGGAGTTGCATCGTGTTCTGAAACCAGGCGGTAGTGCCATACTACAAGTTCCCATCTCTCGAAAAATAGACAAGACTTACGAGGATAGGACAATCCAATCACCTGAAGAAAGAGAGAAGCATTTTGGACAAAACGATCATGTCCGCGTTTATGGCAATGACTATCCCAAACGACTTGAATCAGCAGGATTTGAGGTGGAAGAATTTACTCCTACCCGTTCACTATTAAGATCTGGATTGAATCCCAAAGAGGTCGTATTCTATTGTCATAAAAAACAATAGAAATAGAATCCAATCAGTCCATACTTAGATTCGGCTTAAATTCTTGTGGTATTGTTGTAGGATAAACCAAACAGCCACACTGATGATGGATGCAAAGAAGCACCAAACAGAGACCACAAAACCTTCATAGAACAAAGCGGTAACCCCATAGGATACGAATATCAGAGAGCCAAGGGTCCACATGTATTTCATTTTAGAAAAGAAAGGAGGAAGGATAGTCACTACCGTATACAGAATACCAGAAAACCAGGCGATACTTTTGGGATAATGTTGAATGTACAAAATGTGGTGCTCTTCAATCTTGGCGGAAACCGGATAATGCCAAAGGCAATAGCCCAAATACAAAGACAATGAAAAGCCCAGCATGAGCAACGTTCTTTCAAAGGCATTGACCTTTCCCTTTTTCTCCATTTGAATGATCGAAAGAGGAACCCAAAAGGGCCAAAGCACTTGGGCTATGAACAAGAACAAATAGATAAAGGCCTGAGCCTCTTGTGGACCTCCGATTTTATCCTGCAGGCTGAGCCAAACAAAGCCTTCTAATATTTGTTGAATACCAAAAAGCAAAGGGATGGCGGCAAAAGGACGCTCATCATTGGTCTCTGACTTTTTCAGGGTATAGGCACCCACTGCGGTTAGGGCAATGCCCGCAGAAAAACTAACGGTTGAAGAGAAACACATTTGGGGAAGATAGGACATTCAGTAACAACTCCAATGCATTTGAATGCGCTAGAAGTTTATATTTGTTACAACAAGCTCATGACAACAGCAGAAAAAATATCACATCATTTGGCCACACTATCCCTTGAAAAATCAGCAGAGCTTTCAAGGCTGTATCAGTTGATTCATGGGGAGATGAGTACAGAAGACCTACAATTTTTTGATGGCAAAAATGAACAAGGAAAAGTTATTGCTAACCCCACGATAGGATTTGGGCAATGCCGACT
>CANNHA010000048.1 GCA_947504275.1 Flavobacteriales bacterium | reverse complement strand
GGTGACAACATCACGATGCAGGCCTTTGGTGGGCCATTGACCAATGTTTCTCATCCTGCAACTTTTAATCCCAGCTCTTACATTTTCACTTGGGAACCGCTTTGCGAGGAGATTCGTTATCAACCCTATCAAATGACTTTTCAGGCTACTGACGATGGTTATGTGAATTTGTCTTTTATCGAAACCATGGCCATTACAGTCGTGGCTCCAGAAGTCTTGAATCCTGCGGCCAACCCTATCAACAATACCATTGAGGTTTCTTGGAGTCCGCATGCTTGTTCACCGATTTTTACAGACTATCAAGCTACTGAGGTGGATTATTTGATTTACCGCAGAAATGGCTTGTACGGTTTTGATCCAGCCAATTGTGAATTAGGTGTTCCCGATTATACGGGATACGAATTGATTGCAACGATTCCCAATGTCAATAGTGATGTTTTCTTGGATGAGAATGTGAATTTTGGGGCCAATTATTGCTACATGATCGTAGCGCGTTGGCCAGATGGTGCATTGAGTTACGCCAGTGATGAGGTTTGTGCGCAATTGTCCAAAGAGGTGCCCGTGGTTACACAAGTTTCGGTAGTGGAAACCTCTTTTGACTTGGGTGTTGACACTGTTACTTGGTCGCCTCCTTCAGAATTAGATGTTGTGCAATATCCTGGACCTTATCAATACCAATTGTATCACCGCATTGCAGGGTCAGCGTCTGAGAATTTAATTTGGAGTGGATCAACTGCTGATGACTTTATGTTGTTGGATACTATTTATGTTCATCAGAACATCAATACCATAGGCGTGAGCAATCGATACCGGGTGGAATTGTTGTCGAATGGTTTTTCGGTTGGATTTTCCAATGATGCCATGAGCCCTTGGTTGAGTCTCACTCCTTTGGATAACGCAGTTCAGGTTAGCGTTGTTGAGGATGTTCCTTGGGACAATTACCGTTATCAGTATTACCGAAAGAGCGAAACGGATTTGGATTTTGTGTTGTTCTTGGATACAACAGTGAGTTCTGTCATCGATACAGGTTTGGTGAACAATCAACCCTATTGTTACAAGGTTAGGTTGATTGGAACCTACGCCAATCCTACCATCAAAGACCCTTTGGTCAATTGGTCACAAGAAGCATGTGCGCAGCCCTATGATCAAGAACCTCCTTGTCCACCCACCTTGACGGTTGAATCGGATTGTTTGGTGCCTACTTTGAGTCTGCATTGGAATAGACCCACTTGCGCGGATGATGTTACGGGGTACAAGGTTTACTATACGCCTGTGATGGGAGGTGAGTTTGAGCTCTTGACAACTTTGAATGATCCCACCGATACGGTCTGGTATATCAATACCGACAGCTCTGGAAACACCATTGCAGGTTGCTATGTTGTAACGGCATTGGACTCCCTCAATTTATGGCCCAATGGTCAATACCAGCAAAATGAGAGTGCGTTTTCAGATTCCATTTGTGTGGACAATTGTCCTTTCTATGATTTGCCCAATGTCTATACCCCAAATGGTGATGCATCCAATGATTGGTACCAAGCTTATCCATACCGATCCATTGATCATGTCGAAATGAAAATATTTAACCGATGGGGTACTATGGTCTATGAAACAGAAAACCCTTCCATTGATTGGACAGGCATAGATCAACAAACAGGCGAGCTGTGTCAAGACGGAGTCTTTTATTACACCATCACCATTTATCCGATTACCCTTCAAGGGTTGGTCCCCTACAATAGAAATGGATTCATTCATTTGTTGGATGGAAAGGTAGATACCATAAAACCATAAAGATGTTTACAGGAATAGTTGAAGAGTTGGGTAAAATTGTTGGCATTCGAGAAGAAGGGACCAACGTGCATTTTTCAGTAAGTTGTCATTTTTTACAAGAAATAAAGATTGATCAGTCCATCGCTCATGATGGCGTTTGTCTGACAGTTGTGGCCATAGAAGCGGATCATTATGTGGTTACAGCTATTCAAGAGACTTTGAATAAGACCAACCTCTCCACTTGGAAGTTGGGCCATGCAGTGAATTTGGAAAGAGCCATGAAGATGGATGGACGATTGGATGGGCACATTGTTCAAGGACATGTGGACCAAACAGCAACTTGTATTGCAGTGAGTGAGGCAGGAGGCAGTTGGACTTATACTTTTGAACATCTGCCGTCTGAAGATGGAATGACCATTGAGAAAGGGAGCATTACGGTCAATGGAATTAGTTTGACGGTAGTGAACAGCCAGGTCAATCATTTTTCAGTTTGTATTATTCCTTATACCCATGAACATACCAACATTCAATTTATACAGGTTGGAAGTACAGTTAATTTGGAATTTGATGTTTTTGGAAAATATGTTTTGCGTTACACAAAGGCATATCAACGTACCTTTACCCCTCAATCGTAGAAAATCATGATGTTAGCATTGCAGTTGTTTTTGAGTTTGTCTTTATTGATCATTCTCCATGAAGGAGGTCATTTTATTCCGGCCAAATTGTTCAAGATACGAGTGGAGAAATTCTACTTGTTTTTTGATCCATGGTTCTCTATTTTTAAAAAGAAAATTGGCGGTACAGAGTATGGTATAGGTTGGTTGCCATTGGGCGGATATGTGAAGATTGCGGGAATGATTGATGAGAGCATGGACAAGGAGCAAATGTCCAAGCCAGCAGAAGATTGGGAGTTTCGCAGCAAACCAGCATGGCAGCGTTTGATTGTGATGGTGGGTGGCGTTGTGGTCAACGTTATCGTAGGGATGATTTTGTACGCTGTTGTTTTGGCCAATTGGGGAAAGGATGAATTGCCCGTTCAGAATATCACCTACGGCGTGCATTGTGATTCATTGATGATGTCTATTGGATTTCAGGAAGGAGATCGCATCATTGCATTGGATGGACAGACACCTTCTAGTTATACGGACATTCCCAAATGGATGTTGTTAAATAAACCAACAACGGCAACGGTGATTCGTGGTGGTAATGAAGTGCAAATTCCTTTGCCCACAGAGTTGGGACAGATGATGGTAGACAAAGGTGTTAAGATGCCTTTCACGCCGCGCATTCCTTGTGTGGTGGATACGGTGATTGCGGGAACACCAGCTGCTGAGGCAGGCTTAATGAAGGGAGATTCTTTGGTGAGCATCAATGGAGATACTCTGGTTTATTTTCAATCGATTCAAAAGTTTTTGCAAGGACATCCTGATCAAAAAGTGGAGGTTGGCTTGTACCGCGGAGGGCAATGGATGACCATTGCACCAAAAGTTACGGCAGAGGGAACCATTGGTTTTGCGCCAAAATCTCCCAGCGCTTATTTTAGTTATGTCAACCGCGAATATGGTTTCTTGGAAGCCATACCCGGCGGTGTGGAGCAAGCTTGGGAAACGGTCAAGGATTATGCATCTCAACTGAAATTTATTTTCTCAGCTTCTGGCGCAAAGCAAGTGGGTGGATTTGCCACTTTTGCCAAACTCTTTCCTGAGGAATGGAATTGGGCTATGTTTTGGGAGCGAACCGCTTTCATCTCTTTGATTTTAGCGTTTATGAATATCCTGCCCATTCCTGCATTGGATGGAGGTCACGTGATGTTCTTGTTGTGGGAAATGATTACGGGTCGCCCAGCGTCACAGCGCATCATGGAAGTGGCACAAATGATAGGAATGGTGTTGTTGTTGGGTTTAATGCTTTATGGCAATGGCATGGATATCTTTAGGTGGTTTACGTCCCACTAGGTTTTATCTTCTATTAAGTCTTCTATTCCTCCCTGTTTGTACTTGGGGACAACGGGTAGTGGGCGTTCAGGCAGGTGAAAATCGCGCCGAATCTTATTTTTTTCTTGAGGACAGTACGGCAACTTATTTTGTGTCCACTTTTGCGAATCGTTCGCATGACATCAAGCATGTACGTGGAATGTCGATGAAAAATGGAAAGCACTTTGCCCATGTTTGGAATGATCAAAGCCATTATCTCGGAACAGAAGTAGTTCAAGGCGATTTGGAATTGTTTTACTACGAGTTTAAGGAAAATTCCGATAGTCTGTTGTTGTGGAATACAACTTTGGATTCGGTCAAAGGATGGTCTACTCCCCAATTGATTTTTTCAACAGGATATTCTTACAAAAATAGGACGCCTCATTTGCAGTGCAAATTGAGGGGGAATACCTTGGTGGTGTTTTCAGAGAACGTGTTGTATGCATCAAAAGAGTTGATGCATTGGGTATTCGTAAAGGAGGAAGGGAATTGGAGGATGAAGCATCAAATGAATTGGAAAGTGGATCGTTGGGGAGATTACAATCGGGTGGAGCGATGGGCCATCGATGCTTCAGGAAATGTTGTTGTCTTAACTGGAAACAATAGACTGATGCAGCCCAAAGAAGACAACACCGTTTGGACGCAGAATGTGTTGTATTATTTTGACATCAAACGTACCAAATTGAAACAATGGGATTTGGTCTTGGGCGACCGCGTTTTGCGGGAGGCCATGTTTAGGGAAGGCCCAGAAGGTTTGCAGTGTTTGAGTCTTTACAGTCAAGCCGGTAATGAGAAGATTGCTGGAATAGTTCAGTATGATTTGGACACGACAAAATGCGAGGTGACGCAACAGAAGTTGACACCTTTGGACTATCCCAAGTTGGGCAATAAAGAATGGATATTGAAGGGTTATTTGCCTATGTCAGATGGTTTTTGGATGTATGGAGAGGATTATTTTTTCAGAGAAATTGTTCGCAACAATGATAGATGGACGACGATGTCTCCCGGGATTGTGCAGTATTTGGAGTATTACATGGAAATGTATTTGTTGCGTTTTAATACAAATGGAATATGTGAGGAAGTATTGGTTGTTCCAAAGGCGCAGGAGGTAAGCATGGATGAGCAGGGACCATCGTTCGTATGTTTCCGAAATGCAAACGGCATTGGATTGCAGTACAATGATCATGAGTACAATACACCATTGCAGGAGGAGCAACGAAATTGGGCGGGAAGTAAAACTGTGGTCAGGCATTTGGAACTAAAAGATGGGGCTTGGAAAGTATCGGTGTTGGATAGGGAGGAATGGAAAAAAGGATTGAAAATGAATTTGCGTTGGTGGCCGATTACCAATGCTGACGGGCGATATCAGGTATGGGTAGGAGGAAATTCTTTGGTTATTTGCGAGGAAAGAAAAGATTGATTATATTTGCACTCCTTCAAAGGAAGGAAATGCCCGGATGGCGGAACTGGTAGACGCGCACGACTCAAAATCGTGTATCCTCGTGATGTGTGGGTTCGATTCCCACTCTGGGTACTAAAAGAATCGAAAAGAGACAGAGTTTATGCTCTGTTTTTTTTTGGTAAAAAAAAACACCCCTCGCGGAGTGTTTCTCAAATCTTCAATTTCAACTTAAATGGTCATGATGTCCTTGTCCTTGGCGGTTAAAACTTCTTCCACTTTCTTGTTGTACTTGTCTGTTAATTCTTGAACCTTGGCTTCTCCGGTTTTGGCTTCGTCCTCGGGCAATCCGTCTTTCTGCGCTTGCTTGATGAAGTCAATGGCGTCTTTTCTGCCTGTTCTAATAGAAACCTTAGCGTTTTCTCCTTCTGTATGCGCACGCTTGGACAAATCCTTTCGGCGCTCTTCCGTTAACATGGGAACGGAGATGATGATCAAATCGCCATTGTTCTGGGGATTCAATCCCAAATTGGCTTCCATGATGGCCTTGGCAATGGGCTCCAACATGTGCTTCTCCCAAGCTTGAACCGTGATGGTGCGCGCGTCTGGTGTGCTCACGTTGGCAATGTTTTTCAATGGGGTATACGATCCGTAATAATCCACCTTGACACTGTCCAACATGGCAGGACTGGCCTTGCCTGCACGTATCTTGTTCAATTCAAATTCCAAATGGTCTATGGCCTTGTTCATGGCTGCTGTAGCCTCATCTAACGCCATGATAATTTCGTCTGACATATTCTTCTGTTGTATTAAAAATCAACCAATGTTCCCACGGCTTCTCCGTGTACCAATTTCTTTAAATTGCCGCTCTTGTTCATGTCAAAGACAATGATGGGCAATTTATTTTCATTGCAAAGGGTAAACGCTGTCATGTCCATCACGTTCAATCCTTTCTCGTAAACTTCACTAAAAGATACTCTTTCGTATTTGGTAGCGGTAGGATCTTTCTCTGGATCTGCAGTATAAATACCATCCACGCGGGTTCCCTTCAAAATGACATCCGCTTCTACTTCAATCGCACGCAATGATGCTGCGGTATCTGTTGTGAAGAATGGGTTTCCTGTTCCGGCACCAAATATCACTACGCGTCCAACTTCCAAGTGTTTTACTGCTTTTCTTCTGATGAATGGCTCCGCTATTTGCTTCATCTCAATGGCTGATTGCAATCGCGTGGGGACTTCCAAACTTTCTAATGCACTCTGAAGTGCCATACTGTTGATCATCGTGGCCAACATTCCCATATAATCGCCTTGCGTGCGCTCCATTCCGCCTTGCTCCGCCTGCACGCCACGGAAAATATTTCCTCCACCAATCACAATGGCTATTTCCACTCCTTCATTGAATATCTCCTTGATTTCTTTGGCGTATTGCATCAAACGATCGTTGTCAATGCCAAACTGCTTGTCACCCATTAACGACTCTCCGCTGAGCTTGAGTAAAATTCGAGAATACTTCATGCGACAAATATAACAATCAATTCCCTGCCTCTCGGCAGAATTGACAATATTGCGACTCCTCGTGGTGTCTAAATTCTACTCGCTCCTCAATGCTCTGAAGGAGCTCCAATAGTCCTGATTCAAAATTTTTCATGAAGTCATGACTGAAGATGCTGTCTCGGTCTTCTATAAACAAGGGTTGGGCATCCGGTTTGGCCAGCGGAAAAAGACCCACTTCCATTTGGTGGTATCCCAAGTCCTCCGTGTGATGAGCCAAGTACCCGTACATGAGAATTTGTAAAAGCTTGGATTTTTTACCGTTGAATAAATTGGCGATGTCAGGATCAGGTAATGTAAGATCTTTCTTTTCCGCCTTTCCTGTTTTGTAATCCAAAATAACGGTAGTGTTTCCATTTTTGTGAATGCGGTCTACCTTGCCTTGCAGCATGACTGGATTGCCATTGGGCAGATTGAGCTGCAACTTGAATTCCTTTTCAGTGGCAACGATGAGCGGTGCTTTTCCGCTTTGAATCAAGCCTTCATCATAGTCCAACACCCGCTCGATCATTTTTTTGGCTGCCTCAAAGGCCAATAGGTTATATCCTTCGATTGTCCCGTTGGGGTTTTGTTCCAAGAAAACATTTTGCAATGCAGTTTCCAGTTCTGCCCTCCATTGCTGAATGTCTTGTAGGGTAAGCTCCTGATCAATCTTGGGTTGGTGCCAATTTTCCAAAACAGTATGTACGTTGGATCCAATGGTGGCCGCATCCATCTGCTCTTCCATTTCGTTGATTTCTCCCAACCCTAAGACGTAACGGTAATAAAACTCCAATGGACATTGTAGGTATTTGTTGATGGCTGATGGGCTGATGCCATTTTCAAATTTGGTTCTCAACTGCTGCGCCGAAAGTGTATCTGCTTGGACCACCTCTTCAAAACTCAGACCTGGCGATGCGGGGAGTGATAGTTGTTTTTTATGCCAATGAATGTTTTTGTTGTAATCCTGCCATTCCCATTCCAATTGTTGGATGTAGCGGGTTTTCTCCACCGATCTGAAATCGGAAGTCGTGGAGGGATAGAAGAACGATATTTTTTTGGAACGATGCAGCAATCGGTAGAAATTGTAGGCATAGCCGGATTCACGATCGCCTGGCATTGGTAAACCAAACGCTTTGCGCAACTCAAAAGGTATCAGGCTTTGCATATTGCTTTGGCCAGGCATAGAGTCCTCCGTAGCATTGACAAAAATGACGTGGTCAAAATCCAAAGCTCGCGTTTCAATCATGCCCAGTATTTGAAGGCCATGCAAAGGTTCTCCTTCCAAGGTGATGTTGTCTTTTGATATCACTTGTTGAATCAGAACATCTAATGATTCTGGGTCTTGCAGGAATTCATTTTGTTGGATATAGCCTTTGACCACTTCCATTTTTTCTTCCCATTGCCATGCACATTCTTTGGATAAGGGATCCAATTCATTTTGCTCCAATACCCATTGGTTGAGAATCTCCAGGTTTTTCAAGATTTGGTCAAAACCGACTTCAGTTACATCCAATAGACCAAGATGTGGGGCAATGGCTTTCCATTTGATTTGATCATCTTCAAGCCAAAGCTTCACTTGGTTCATGCTGAAGTAAGCTGATTTTCTTTGGATGAGGTCGTCAATGAAGGATTGCCTCCAAGGTTCAGTGAACGGCCGTATGATGGGTTGCTCAATCCAACGAATCAAATCTTTGTGGTAAATTCTTTTTTGACTTTGTGTTTTAATGCAAAATGAGAGGTAGGAGGTGAAGAGTTGGTATATTCCAGTGTTCTTGATGTTCCATCCCAAAGCAACATTGATGTCGACATCTTCTTGGATGTGGGTGATGAGTGGTTGCAACATCTGAACATCCGTCATGATTAGCGCTGTGTTTTCACGCTCTGACACCGTCATTGCACTAACCATCTCTCCAATGATGGCGGCACTGCCTAGGGATGTATTGGTTTTGTATTCAAAAACGGAACGTTCTTCTTGGCTCAAGCAATCTTCCATTGCCAAGGTTTGTCCTGCTTTTATTTTTTCTCTAAAGAAATATCCTGCTTCGTGACTCGGATTTTGAACATAGTACGGATCAATGTCCCAATGAATGGAAGTGTGGGGATGGATTTTTTTGAATCGCTCGATGATTTTTTCTTCAGCGGGTGTGAAATTGGAAAGGCCAATGAAATAAGTGTATTGGGCATCACTAGAAAATACCCCATCTAGTGCCAATAGTTTGGTCAATTGAGCGTAGCTGTATTTCTGCTCTGATTGGCTATTGATGGTGAACTGTTGGTAGATGCGGATAAGGTCTTCCCAGAAAACCAAGAATTTTTTTTGATCATCTGAAAGCGGATCTTGGTGCAAACTCCAAGCGTCAATGTCCTTGATGTCTCGGATGTTCTTGTACAGATTAGGTGCGGCAATTAAGTGTTGGTCAACATCGTTGAAGTCATTGAGCAATTGACCGGACCACTTAATGAAACTGCTGAATTTTTCCGGCTGATCGACAACACTGATGTAGGCTTTGTACAATTGAATCGTGGCTTCAAAACCCTGAATGCTGCGCATGCCAGATATCATTTGAAACCACTCAGGAAGAATAAATATTTTGGGCGCAATGAGGGGTTCATTGGCTATTTGATACAAGTGTTTTTTTAGAAAAAGACCAGCCCGTTTGCCAGGAAGAACAAGATGTACTTTACTCAAGTCCTTGCCATGACGTTGATAGATGTCTGAAGCTATTTTGTACAAAAATGGTTGCATGCCAAGCAAGTTATTCCGAATTGAATCATCTTTGTTCAATGGTTGATAAATTTCCTTTGTTCTTGAAAACCGTCAATGGAAGCAATTTTTATTGGATAGCTTCTGCTGAGCGGGTTACGGAGTATCAGCGCATTGGTAGCAAGTGGCTCAAACAGGAATGGACAGCCCAGACTTTACCGGAGCGCTGGTATGTCAACGATTTAATCGAGAACGTTCACAACAATGTATTGCGAATAACTGAGGATGACTTTTGGTCAACAGTTCCGCAAAACGATTAATTTCCCAACATGATTTGGTCTTCAAATGTTTCATTAAAACCCTACAATACTTTTGGCATGGATGTCAAAGGGAAGTGGATGGTGGAAGTTACTTGTTTGGATGAGTTGCGTGAGGCAATAGCGGATGATCGTTGGGTGAATTCCAATCGTTTGGTGTTGGGTGGAGGAAGCAATGTTTTGTTGACCCAAGATTTTGATGGCGTGGTGTTGCTCAACCGATTTATGGGCATATCGCATACCGTTTTGAATGATGATGAGGTGTTGGTGTCTGCAGCTTCTGGCGAGGTTTGGCATTCATTTGTTTTGCATTGTATCGCTCAAGGTTGGTGCGGTGTGGAGAATTTAAGTTTGATTCCAGGATGTGTCGGAGCCAGTCCCATTCAGAACATAGGGGCTTATGGTGTTGAAATCAAAGATGTCTTTTATTCCTTGGATGCCGTGCATACTGCTACGGGAGAACTTCGCACTTTTGGCAAAGAAGAATGTGCATTTGGATACCGCGAGAGTATTTTCAAGCAAAAGGAGAAGGGCAATTGGGTAATAACGAATGTTGTTTTTAAGTTGTCTTTAAAGCCAAATCTAAAGACTGGTTATGGTGATATACAAAAAGAGTTGGAATCCATGCATGTCAATGATTTGACCATCAGGGAAGTGAGCCAAGCCATTTGCAATATTAGGTCTTCCAAATTGCCCAATCCATCTGTATTGGGCAATGCTGGTAGTTTTTTCAAGAATCCAGTTGTGTTGAAATCGCATTATACCCAACTTCAGTTGCAGTATCCAAGCATTCCCTCTTATCCCATTGATGATGAACATGTCAAAGTTCCAGCAGGTTGGTTGATAGAACAAAGCGGTTGGAAAGGTAAACGTACAGGCGCTTGTGGTGTCAATGAAAAGCAAGCTTTGGTCCTGGTCAATTATGGCGGTGCCAAGGGACAGGAAGTTTTGGATTTAAGTCAACAAATCATAGATGACATCCAGGAATATTTTCAAATTGTTTTAGAAAGAGAGGTGAATATCCTCTGATTAGAAAGCCGCGCAGGGAACAATTTTACGCTTGGTTTTAATCTTCACTGCCATGTTGTAGGCCAATGTCAATTCATGCGCTCCAGCAGTATTTCCAACTCCCAATCTGGAGGTTGTTACATCATAACTGTATCCAATATTGAAAGGACCTGAAGTGAAACCGAATAGGAAAGCTATCGCGTCTCTATTGGGCAAATCGTAACCATTTGACTTGAGAGGTAAACCGCGGTACCACACACCAAAGAAAAGCGGTTTAATTTCATAGGAGAATCCCAAGTCCAATTGATCAAACTTCCCTTGAGACATATAGTTGGCTGCCACAAACAAATGATGATCCAAGCGCTTTAAAGAATATCCTTTAATGCGGAAGCGTTTTCCGACGTGTGCGGCATAGCGTGTGGGAATGAGGGAGGTGTTGGTTTCAAATACAGCTTCATTAGGGGTGTTCAAATGCATCGCGGAGAATCCAACCCACAAATCAGGACCATAAACCAAGATTCCTGCACCTGCATCAAAGTATTGCTTGGACTGGGCTGGGTAGGTTTCCAACGAAGTTGGTGCATTGTTGCGGATCAATTGATCGTAGAAAGTAAGGTTGTTGAAATTCAACGAACGTGAACCAAGGCTCAATTGCAATGCTGGTCGCATGTACCAATTGCGTTTGATTCTGGTTTCATAGGCATACTGAATGCCAAATTGGGTTCTAGACAAGTTACCAGAGCCTGCATCTTCTCGTTGTAATACAATACCAATTCCACTTTTGATGCTGTTGATGTAGGAATCATAACAGGCAACATAGCTGCGGTAACCTTTTGGAATTCCCAACCATTGGTTGCGGTATTGCATGGCAAATCGAGATTGTAAATTGGCTCCAGCAAATGCCGGATTCATTGCGGTGGGCACTGCGTAAAATTGAGTGAACTGCTGGTCTTGGGACATACCCAAAAGGCTCACTGCAATCAGCAAGAACGAAAGAAATGTTTTTTTCATCTTGTTCATTTTCTAACCAATGTTATTTGCCCTACCAGCTGAAAAGCTTGCCCATTGTGGTAAACCCCTTCAGCCTTCCAAATATACATATCTTGTGGGCATATTTCTCCTTTATAATATCCATCCCAACCTTTTTGAACGTCATTGGATTGGAAAATGATTTCTCCCCATTTGTTGCAGACGATCAATGTATATGTGTCGATGCCTTCATATTTCGGGAAAAAGACGTCATTGTCATAGCTGAGTATTTCATATCTACCATCCGTTGGTCCATTGACGTTGGGCGTAAATGCAGAGGGAAACTCCAATTTCCCACCTCCAATCGCATTGACCGCTGCATATTGTGTTAATGTATCGGGACAATTGAATTCGTTGTTTACGATCAGCGTCACATCATATAATCCTGCTTCTGTGTATGTATAGGAAGGAGCAAAGTCCATGATGGAGTCACCAGTTCCAAAGTACCATGCGTAGGAATTGGCATCCTCACTTAAGTTAACCGTGTACACCGGTTGCTGGGGTACAGTAACTTCTGGTGGAGTGACTGTAAATGATGCCAAGGCTCTTGGATGCACAATCACTGCACCATAATGGATGGTGGTATCAAATTGTCCATCGTATCCAATCACGATTAGTCGGACATCAAAAGTGCCAGGATATTCATAAATGTGGATGGGGCTGCTGTTGATGGATGCACTGCCGTCGCCGAAATCCCACAACCATCCTTGGGCATAATGCGAGGTGTCTTTAAATGCAACAAATAGTGGAGCGCATCCGATGCTATCACCGATGAAACCCGCTTCAGGCGCAGGTGCTTCCACCACTACTGTTTGGAAAGCTGTATCGCTGCATTGTCCATTGGACGCGTATAACAGCACATTGTAATTTCCCCACGTATTATAAATATGGTTGCCAGCATCTTCGGCATTGATCAATGTTCCATCCCCCAAATCCCAGATGTAATTGGTAGTAAGTCCACTGTTGCTGTTGTTTGCAAAGCTTACAGGATTGGGCCAAATGACAGGATTGGGTGTTGCATCAAAAGCAGCCTCCGGAACTGGATAAATGTGCACCAACTGGGTTTGTAGTTGAGAACAACCAAATGCATTGAAGGATGTGAGTGTGACGGTATAAATGGTATCCAAGTTGTTGTCTATGTCAAATACATGGTTGGGGTTGATTTCATTGGATGTTGAACCATCTCCAAAGTCCCATAGATACTGAATAGCACCCACGGATTGATTGAGCAATTGACTATTGAATGGAGCACATCCATCATTGTCCATGGTATATGAAGCCGTAAGTCCGGCAGGGATTACAACGGGTTCATTGTAGGTGTCATAGCAACCTGCGGTAGTCATCGCTGTGAGCACCACTTGGTTGGTCACAGCTATCGAGGACAAATTAAAAAAGTTGTGTTGATGAACAACTTCATCATTGATGCTGGATTCGCCGGTGCCATAGTTCCATGAATAACTATCTGCCCCTACCGATTGGTTGTTAAAGGTTAATGTCACAGGGTAACAGCCTGTTGTATCGGTGATGGTGTAATAGGCTACAGGGGTGCGCAGGACTTCAATGGTGCGGAAACTGGTATCTGTGCAACCAAAATTACTGGAAGCAATCAGTCGCACTGTATAGGTTGTGTCATTGTAGACAGGATTGGCATAAAGGTGAGTAGGGTTATTGACATTGGAGGTGGCTCCATCACCAAAAGTCCATTGATATTGCTGTCCTGCAATGGAGTTGTTTTGGAAGCCAATGGAAATGGGTGCACAACTATTCAAAGGCAGCGGAATTTGGAATTCGGACGTGACTTCAGGATGTAGCGTGAAACTTTGATTGTAGATAGCTTGGCAGTCGTTGAGGGATTGAGCAGTGAGTTGTATGTTGTACAATTGTACAACGTTGTTGGGGTCGCTGAAAACATGGACTATGGTATCCTCCATGCTGTTGATGATGGTGCCATCACCAAAATTCCATTGATAGTTCAGTGCATCTGCCCCTTGGTTCACAAAAGTAACCGTGGCGGGTTCACAGGCTGCTTGAACATCCATGGAGAATTGTGAGCTGGGTCCTTGCGCTGCTTCAATCACACTGGTTACTGTATCCGTACATCCAAAAGAAGAGGTTCCAATAAAGGTCACATCGTAGGGCGTAGGATTGATTCCATTGTATAAAAACGTGTGGGTTGGCGTTGGTTGATTGCTGGTGTTGCCATCTCCAAAATTCCAGGAGAAGCCAGTTGCGCCCAATATGAAGGGCATCGTGACTTGTAACGGACTGCAATTGGAAAGCGAACTTAGATCCAAGTCGTATGATGGACTGGGGAATACGACAATCGTTCTCTCGGTTGTATCATGACACAACCCGCTGGAGTAGGCAATGAGTTGAACCGTGAAATACCCGACATTTAATCCATCATGGTAAAAGGTGCTGCTGGGCTCTGTTTCGTTGGATGTACTGCCATTGCCAAAATTCCATTCGTATGACACCGCATTCGCTGATTGATTTTCAAATGATGCCGTCTGCGGACTGCAGCCAGGAACGTAATTGGGAGCGGTAAAGGCGGCCAATGCGCCTGTTAATACAGTCAAGTTTACGGTTGATGAAGCTGTGCAACCATTTTCATTGATGGCTTGCAATTGGGCAGTGAAGTTTTGGTTGTTGGCGCCTGTGGCGAAGTACGTATGTTGGGTGTTGTTTAATGTATCTGTTTCTCCATCACCAAAATTCCAGATATAATCAACCGCTCCAATAGAATTGTTTTCGAACAGAACTTGCAATGGATTGCAACCTGAGGTGGTGTTGGTGGTGAAGTTGGCTGTGGGCAATGGATGGATGGTGACTGTTTGCTCAATGGTGTCACTGCAGGTTCCAGTGAAGGCAATGAGCCGCACAGGGAAATCACCTGCGGTGTTGAATGTGAAGTTTGCATTGGCTCCAGTTGATTGTGAAGCGTTGTTAAATGTCCATTGGAATGATGATGGATTACCGATGCTGGTGCTCTGGAAAGTAGCGGGCTGCCCAATGCAGGCGTTGGTGAAATTGAAAGAAGCTTCAGGTGTAGCGACAATGCTGATGGTTTTTTCAGCATTGGCTGAGCAGCCATTGTTGGCCGTTACGGATAAGCTAACTTGAAAAACACCAGTTGTATTATAAGCCACTGATGGAGGATTCTGACCAATAAAAGTTGTCCCATTGTCAAAATCCCAGACAAACTGCGTGGGATTGCCCACATTGGTTTGCGAGAATTGTACTTCAGCTGAATCGCATGCAGTACTGATGTTGCTGGTGATGTCTGCGGAAGGTGCTGGAAGGACCACCAAAGTGTGGCTGATGGTATCACTGCAACTGTTGGCAGAGATGGAATTAAAAACCCTGCAAAAGATGGTCTTGGTTCCTGGTGAAGTAAATGCGAAGTTGACATTGCCTGAACCAAGGTTCGTCCATGTGCCATTGATGTTCCAACTGTATTGATTTCCACCAGTGGATTCTTGGATGAATGTTACATTTTGTCCCACGCAAACCGTGTCTTGTGAAATGCTAAAAGCTGCTACTGGCGGTGCAACAATGGATACGGTCATCGTATCTGTAGAAATACCGCAGTAATTGCTATCCAACAGTGCAATGGTGTATTCGCCGATACCAGGAAATGCAGCAGTGCGCGGTGTATTGGGCGGAAATGGATACCATGGCGTTTCGGTATTGCTACCCACTTCTGCAGGCAATCCAAAAGTCCATTTTAATTGACGCTGAAAAATGTTGCCTTGGGTAAAACAGTTTTTGTTACCGCTGTTGGTGAAAGTAAATACCGTATCAGGATAACACAGAACAGTGTGATCTGCTGAAATATTGGGAATGTCTTTGTCCCAGAGATGAATGGGATTAAAGGTGGCAACTGAAGCACTACCTTGTATGATATTACAATAATTTTCAGCGGTAAGTGTAACTTGGGTTTCGCAAGTCACAGTGTTGGGAAGATAACCATGGCTGATGGTTTGTCCCAAGTTGGTGAAGTCATAACTGGCATCCGCTGATCCATCGCCAAAATCCCATGTAAAGACAGTGGTTTCTGAAACATTGGTGGAGCTATTGGTAAAGCTCATGCTTGCGGGAACACATGCTTGAGTGCTAGAACCGAAGGGAATTTGAATGGACGCTGCTGTGGCCTGCTCCATGACTACTACACCTGTTACAACGCAGGATCCTGTTGTTTGTGCAATGGTCACAACAAACGTGTCCACTGCGGTTGAGTAGGTGTGCGTAATGATTTCATTGGCTTCCCAATTGGGATCAATGGTGTTGACCGTTCCATCGCCCCAAGCAATGGATACAGCACCCCATGTCTCACTGCTTTGAAGATTGAAATTGAAGTTCCCTCCGGAACAAGAATACCAATAAGGATGAGAAGATGGATCGCCATCATTATCCAATACAGTGAGACAATTTTGGGCGTGTAAAACCCATTGTCCTGCCATCAAAAGAAGCGCGATGAGTATCCCTTTTTTTACCATATCCATATTACGAATTAAAGTAAAAAAGGTTTGCTAAAAAGTGTAAGTAAAAAAGGTTTTGAGCCTTTAGGTGTTGAATGTGCTGTTTTGTTGGATGTTCTGAACCATTTTGGCTACAGCGGGACAAACCAGGGTGTTGCGGTAAGTGAGATCTAAAATTTGCGCCATGTTCTTTCTGTCCGTGTGCGGATATTCCCTGCACGCTTTGGGGCGGTGCTCGTAAATGCTGCATTTGTTGTCCGCTCCCAAGAAAAGGCAAGGAGATTGATTCAAAACCCAATCTCCATCTTCATCGATATGCAAATATTTTTCTGTGAATAAGGAAGGCTTTGTTCTTAAGTGCTGTGCAATGCGATTGATGTCTACGTCGCGAAAAATGGGAGAAGTGGTCTTGCAACAATTGGCGCAATCCAAACAATCCAATGTCTCAAACATCTGTTCATGTTGCTCATGAAAAAGAGGGTCTAATTTTTTGTTGTTCTTCTGATTGGTCAACCATTTTTTATTCGCCTTTTTCTCAGTTTTGGCGCGCTCCAACCATTTTTTTAATTCCTCATTCATGCGGGTCTTTGAAATTGGGATTGTTCATGAATGCTGTATCGCTCAGGCATTTCAGAAAGGCAATCAAATCATTCTTTGATGTTTCAGATAATTGCAAACCTCCAGAGGTAAACTTCATAAACGAGTCTATGGTAGTAGAAGGATGGCCACCAGAGTTGTAGTGCTCAATGACTTCCAATAGGGTGTTGAATCTACCATCGTGCATGTAGGGTGCTGAGAATTCGACATTGCGCAAAGTAGGCGCTTTGAATTTCCCACTATCC
>CANNHA010000047.1 GCA_947504275.1 Flavobacteriales bacterium | reverse complement strand
GGCAATGAAGCGCAAGTGCCCAAAAATGATTGCAATGTGTACACACCTGACTGTTCAGGAGTTGCATTGTTCAATATGACAACTTGCTGTGTACTCGAAAACCCATTGGGACCTGTCCAAAGATAACTTTCGCCTGTCGCTTGGGCTCCCATTTGAATATTACCGCCCTCACACACCAGAGGCATCACAGAGCCAAAAGCCATGGGTGTTGGATAAACCAATACACTTACGGATTGAAATCCTGAAGCACATCCATTTACAATCAAATTGGCATTGTAGTTACCTGAAGCATTGGCTGCAACATTGTTGATGGTGGGATTGGTTTGATTGCTGTTAAATCCAGCAGGTCCTGTCCATTGCACCGTTCCAAACATACTGGGATTGGCTATCAATTGAAAAGATTGACCAGAACACAAAGTATCCAGAGTTACCGTTGGATCCAGCGTTGGAGTCGGGGTTACGTTGATGAATAAAGAATCATCCAATTCACCACATATGTTGGTTCCATGAATATAAATCCATTGATCCTCTTCGGCAATCAAGTTGATGCTTGCACCAGTGAAACTTCCTGCGTTGGTGGTCCAATCATAGGTATCAGCACCACTTCCTGTCAATGTTACTTCTTGGCCCTCACAAATTGTTGGATCATTAACCGTAATATTTGTCGCAGGTGCGGTACTGCCATCAGGAACAGTGTAAGTGAAGGTACTAACCGTAGCGCAAGGCACTCCCAAATCCAAAACATTCAAGGTGTATTGTCCAGAGGGAATATTGTGCAATGACAAACCGGTGCTGTCTGGATAGTTTTGCCAAGCAATTTCAAAAGGACCTGTTCCACCTTCAATACCCAATGAGATACTTCCATTGGCATTAGAGCATGTTGCGGGAACAATATTGGGACTAACTGCGGCGACACTGGTTGCACATGAAATAAAGTCAATAAAAATCGCTGAGTCATAAGAGGAATCACCGGCATCTGCAATGGCCAATTTGAAGACATAAGGCTGACAGGGCACAACATCTAAAACAGGCAGCAATACGGTAGTTAATCCATCGTAGGTTATCATGGTATTACCAGCGTTGTTCACATAGTAAGCATTGTTGTTGTTGGCATTCACTGAATTTATGGAGACGGGCGTTCCATTGGGCAATTGGGCCACATTAAAATTATCATAGGCGGCACCACTCGGGTTCTCGCCGGATACGAAAAAACCAAAAACATCATTGAAACTTCCACCCACAAACTCGGGATATTCTTCTGAACCAAAAACAAAACGCAACGCCAGCGTATTGCACTGCGGAACAATGGTGATGGTAATGATGCAAACGTCATTGGTTGCTCCTGCTGATATAGCGGTAAGCTGAGGGTCGTTAAATGTGACTCCTATACCAGTCGATGCATTGCTTGTTTGCGCATTGACGGCTGCAGAAGCATTTCCTGTTGACATAATCAAACCACTATTAAAACCCAATGAAGTTGTTAATCCATTGGTAAATGAGCCATACTGCGCTGCATTGCAATTGATGACCGGTAATCCCTCAACTGTAATTCCATTTCCAAACGCAGAAGTTGCCAAAGTTGCAGCGGGAATTCCAGGAGTTACTTGCAATTGACCAATTGTCGTTAATGGAAATAATGCCAAGGAGAGAATAAAGATCTTTAATCTAAGGTACATTTCGGTTAAATTGAGTTGAAATGTATTGATTAGTACTCACATTACCAAAATTTTAACGAATTGCTTTGGAAGCGTCAATCATGATTTTTTTTCATTATCATTGTAACACCTAAACATTGAGACCATGACCAAAAAAGAGATTCAATTTGAATTTTTCATCAAAGCCTCCACCCACACCATTTACAATTGCATCAGTAATCCAAGTGGTTTAGAAGAGTGGTTTGCCGATAAGGTGAACATCAAAGGAGAAGAATACACTTTTTTATGGGAAGGTGAAGCGAAGACTGCCAAGTTGGTCTCCACTAAAAAGGACCAGTTTGTGCGCTTTCACTGGTTAGATGATGGAAAGGAAAAAACTTTTTTCGAAATCAAAATCACCAAGGACGAAATGACCGGAGATATATCATTGCTAATCACAGATTTTTGCGAAGATGGTGAAGAAGATGAGTCCAAATTACTTTGGGAAAGTTCCATTGAAAATCTGCGTCACGCTGTAGGAGGATAGGCATTATTGAATACCACCCAAGGTATACAATTCCAAAACTGAGATCAAAATTGTTCCTCCCCAGGAACAAGCCAACAATACCATTAGCAACAATCGAGTGAGGTGCTGGTTCTTGCCTTTCCATTCCTCCCAGCGGATTATAGTATCCGCATACAAAGTAGCAACAGCTAAAAAATTAAGCATTACAAACCACCCCATCACGTCATTATACTGATAATGAACGGAGGAACTCCATCCATACTGGATATAAGTCAATTTTGTAATCCAGTACAACAAGTTAAAAAACATTCCAAGAATAAAGACCAAAATAACCATTGGGCAAAGTTAACTAATAATAGACTGGACAAATGGTCTTCATTCTCCTGACCAATTTGGGCTTTAAAAACTGAAACTGATATTGCAATTCCCAGCCTCCTCTGTACTCAGTAGCAACGCGAAATGGAGATACATTGACATCATAGGTCAAGCGAAACAAGTGACCACCCCAACTGCAACCAGCTCCAACTACCATGGCATCATTCCAACGCCAGCCACCTCCTATCCACATCGTAGTCATTAACCAAGATCGTGCGTCTAAAACACTACCCCATTCGCCATAGCCCATCCAAGCGCTTTGCGCTTTTTGTTGTTGCAGCAACGAATAAAAATGAATAGGATGATATTCATTCATTTTCAAATTCACCTGAATACCAAGCATCTGCTGGGATGCCCAAGCATATGAATATGTCCCGTCCTTCAATCGATATTGCATGGATGAAAAATGACTAAATCCAAGTGAGGCCTGCAGTTCAGGTTTTAGGTTACATTGCCCAACAGAGCTAATCGCCCAACCCCAAGCCGATGAGCGATCGAAAAATTCTTTTTGTCCCAAATCTTCCTGATAATACAGTCCATTCCAATCGTCCATGAATTGCCATGCTGAATTATCCCAACGACTGCTCCCTCCTCTCACCATAAGAACTGTATTTAAGCTAATCTTTGATGAATCGTTACCAAAGCAATATCCCGTTCCTGCATTCCATTTGTTTTGAATCCATGAACCATCACCACTCTTATCTTTTAAAAAAGCTCCTTGAACAGTGAGACCTTTCCATTTGGATAAGGGCATGGTAAAATGAAAATTCTGCAATTGAAAAGGTACGCCACTCACTCCATTCCATTGACTCTTCATCCCTGCCTGTAACAAAATGTCATGCGAAGAGTGAATGCTTGCAGGCTGAACAAATCCATCACTCATCCACCATTGCGTGTAATGAACATCTTGACCCAAGGCAAGACTTAACGTCAAGCTAAAGCTAAAGGAAATGACAAATGATTTCATCATGCTCATTTCATCAGTGTGATGTTACCCTCTTTTTCCCAAATCTCTCCATTAGGACAATTGACACGAAGGTAGAAATGATAGACGCCAGTCTCTGCAGCTTCTCCTTTGTAGCTTCCATTCCACAAATCGTCCAATGAAGTTGTTCTAAAAATTTCATTACCCATGCGATCTCTAATCATCCATAAGCCATCCAATGAAAAGGAACTTTGAATACCAATAACATCATGAAGACCATCACCATTGGGAGAAAAAACATTGGGCACAAAAACAAACGGTTCTTCACACAACACGCTTTCGACTTTAACCAAAACGGAATCTGTGAGGCGGCAATTTCCATCAATAACCTCGGCATAAATCCAGGTGTCTTCTGTCAAGACAAATGTTGCTGATGCCATATTGCTTGTTTGAAGAAACGCAATAGGAGACCAATCATAATCAAATCCTGCTGGTACACATTCAACATTCACGGTCCCTCCAACACCAATGAAACCAGATGAGGCGGTCACTTGAATAGCGTCGGGATTCAATGTGGATGACGCAATCCAAATACTGTCCAACACTTCACAACCCGGAATGCTTGTTGTCAAATAATACCATGAACTTTGGAATGGAATAACATAGACTGCCGAACTATCCAACTCCGAAATGATCTGCGAATTGGATTGCCATTGATAATTGCACTGAGAATTGGGATTGGGAACCGATACAAGAACTGTATCCCATGAGCACCAAATTTCTGGCTCAAACAATGAAGACTCAACACTCAATACTTGAATGATAACCGAATCAATTACTTCACAATTGTTCAATGATATGTTGGCATAAAGGGTAACATTTGAATCTGCCATCCAAATCAGTTCCATTGCGTTTCCAACCACATTGTTCATGTTCAAATCGGTGGACCATTGAATGGACGCATTCAGCGGACTAAAAATAGCCATCAATGAAACCATTTGCGGATTGCAGACGGCAACATCATCACTCAGCGTCAATCCCAGTTGCGTCACATTTACCTGTTGCCTTATCGTATCCAAGCAGAAACCACCTTGCTGCAATAGAATCAACTCCTCACTGTTATTGGCTGCGTATGGCGACCAATAAACAGAATCGTTTAAAACACCAGAACCCGAAATCCATTGGTATGTGGCATTGGGCAGAGGGTTTTGAATTCCAACCATTACCGTATCGCCAAAGCAAAGTGACAATGGGTCCAAACTTTGGTTTTGAGGACCACGAACATGAATCCAATGGCCTGATGAGTCAATGCCATTGCACGTCATGGGGTCCGTTCCAATCACTTGAATAAAAAACATTCCAGTGTCTTGAAATACAAAATCAAAATTGGTAGCATTGGAGAGGATATCACCACCAGGTAAAATAACCCATTGCACCTGACTCACTTGTTGGGTATCAGCCATCAATTGAATCAATTCGCCCACACAAACTTCTTCAGGAAAAACAGCATTCACATAAGTCAAGGGCAATTCAAAATCAAACTTGAATACACCATTGTTGCAATTGTTTGAACCATTGATTGGTGACCAAGCATTAGCGGGGTAAATAGGGAAATCATCATGACTTCCGCAGCCTGCACAAACACTTTGATAAATCACGCCCTTTCTGTCAAACCTACTCGTGCCGCCATCCACATGTTCAGCAGAAACACCTCCTCCAAAATAAGTTCCATAGATTGGGAAATCGGCACTTTGATCCATTACCAAAAGATAGAAATCACTGCCATTGGTGGTGGATTGATAAGCATCATTGGAAATCCATAATCCAAAGGTATTACCGACATTGGCTTGAGAACTTTGGTTGACACTACCTCCCCAACCAGAGAGATAAATTTGTCCGCAAACATCCACCAAAAAAGCGGCTGGTGAGAGATTGGGTAAGCCACTGCCCGATCCAAATACGGTAGACCATTCCACACCAGAAACATCGGTATTCCATTTGGCCACATACATGCCACTATTGGGCTGACTCCAGCCTGCATTGTTTACCCAGGTTGATCCGACAGCCAGAGATTGTCCATACAAATAAGGATACCCTTGTTCATCTGTATCGATAAAATACAACTGATCATAAACAGCACTGCCCCAATAGGATGCCGAAAGTTGTCCCCCAGTTGGTGCCAATTTCAACAACCAACCATCACTCAAACCGCCAGAAAATTGCGTTTGATTGGCATTAGCTGAGACAACTAAATCAGCAGATTGAGTACCCCCGCAAACCCAAATATTCCCGTTGTCATCAAAGGCAACGGAACATCCCGATTCATCATCAGAACCGCCCCATTTCCTCGACCACGATAACCCACTCAGATCGGAATTCCATACTGCAACAAAGGCATCTTGCAATTCTGCACCTCCATTGATTGTTGAGGGGAAATCTGCGCTGTTGGTCGTTCCTACAATCACCACTTGACCATTTGGTGCTATATCAATTTCACCTCTAAACTCATCCGCATAGTTGAACTTTAAACCAACTGCAGTATTAACCCCATCATTCCCTGCACCACCAAAATAAGTTGACTCCAGCAATTGAGCGCCATCAGCAGAAAGTCGTCCCAAAATCACATCACTTCCAAAAGCGTAGGTAGTGCCAATTCCCTGAGGTGTAAAAGCTAGTCCAGCATTGAAAGTGGTATCAAAAGCATTCTCAGTTACAGGGAAATTATAAGAGCCTGTCGAACCATAAAAAAGCAATTCATTCTGATCATTTACCACCAATGAATGTGGCAATTCATCCCGATCACCGCCCAAAAAAGTAGACCAAATGAGCTGAGTACCATCCAGGCTATACTTGGTTAAAGCAATATCGGTTCCCGCCAAACTGCCACTGCCATCTCCACCGGCCCAGGTGGTTTGGTAAGCACCCAATGTTGTTGGATAGCCTTGTCCAAAAGCACTGCTGCCACTGTACAAATACCCCTGTTGATCATAGGTCGCAGTGTAACCAAAATTATCAGAAGTGCTCCCGCTGAATGTCGAAAAAACCAATTGTGGATCTATAATCCAATCCGCATTAGGTTGCTTATTGAATTGAAATGAAAAAACTCCCTTGGCGTTGTGCTGATATCCAATGTCTGCATGCCATCTGGCCCATCGATTGTTTTGTTTTATAAAACAATCACCAATCTCATCTTCCATTTCCCCCAGCGAGTTAAGCACCAAGAGTTTTTTCCCATCGGATCTGGCATCATCCACTCCACGGTATTTCCATGCAATCTGACGGGCATTGGCTTTGGCATGGACATGCCATTCATACTTCACTCCTTTTTGGGGATCCAATTTCCAAACCAAATCAATACCGGGATAGACTTGGTATTGAATCACTTTATTGAAAATTCTGCACGAGCTAGCCCATTGATTTCGGTTGTTTCCTAAAAAAAAATTGAATTTTTGTGGAAACATTTCATTGCCTATTGAAATCGAACTCCCTTCTGTTCCTTGCCATTTCACATCGTACACATGACCTTTGGTTTGAACAGCATTGATATCTGCGATTGCATCACTTGATGCATGATGCCAGCCCGATAAATCCCATTGATGAATTCGAAATCCATCACGCTGAATGAACAGTTTGCCTTCTTGAATATCCACTGCAAAAAGTACTTCATTGGGCCATTGACCTTTGTTCTCCACAAAGCCAGATTGAGCCCTGAAAATCAGGGATGACAGCAATATGGAAAAAAGTATTGTGCTTCTCATGAATCAAGACGAATATACGTCTTGTTCTTTAGAATTCCTTGGAGCACCCTAATAAAGAATACCGCAATTAAAATAAGATTTGCCCATCCCAAGCCACCTTCATCCATACGCAAAGACCATTTCTTTCCAATTAAATCAGGTGAATTGAAAAGGAATGGAATCATGGCTAAAAACAAAGCAAGATAAATTACACCAACCTTTTCGCTTTTCTCGATAGACAACAAAATGAATAGAAAAAGGGGCATTGAAAAAAGAAAATGCTCTGTATCCGTATGGGTCAAAGAAGGTACCAATGCAAAAACAAGGAAAAATAGAATAGACAGATTGGCGTTGCTTCTTTTCCTCCATACATTCCACAATAGCAAAACCAGAATTCCTACAAAAAGCAAAACGGATATTACATAACCCATTTTTGGCTCGGAAATCCATTGGTGAATCAAGGGGTAAAAAATTCCGTACAAGGTATTTGGACTTTCGCAGAGAGCCGCATTGTGATCAGCCATTGTCTTCAACCACGCCTGATTCAACTCAAAAAAATCAAATGGACCGCAAAGAATTGCGGGTAAAAGAAAAAGAGAGCACAGAGCGATGCAATAGTGTTTGAACAAATCCCATTGCTTGAGCAAAACAATTAACGGCAAAGCGATAATAAAATGTGGCTTTACCAGACAAACAAAAGCCAAAATCCAACCGGCCCATTTCCATTTTGCAAATTGTATTTGATACCAAAACCACATGAGTAGAGACAACAATAAAAAATTAATGTTTCCTAAAAAAAGTTCCCTTTCCAGATGATCGCCAAAATAGATCAAAACCATCCAAAAAACGGCCGTAACCGACCAATGACTATTGGAATTCTTCAACCATTTGGCCCATTTACGAATGAACTTTACCATCAAGAATAGCAAACCAAAGTAATACAAAGAAGATGCCCAGAAATAAGGCAAAAATGTAAATGGAACAAACGGAATCAATGCCGTTAATGAATACTTGTAGAAACCACTGGAAAGTCCATATGACTTACCATAAACTGCTCCTCCTGACAACCAATCAGCAGCAGCTCCGTAATACACATGAAAATCCCACAGGTGAAAACGCCCATTGATAATCATCAGCATCCAATAGACAACGCCAATCAGCCAAGGAATTCTATTGGACCACTTTCCCAAAACTTGAAACGATTTATTTTTGAATCAACTGATGAAATTTCTTCTTGAACTTATTCATCTTGGGAGTGATTACCATGGAGCAATAAGGTTGATCCTTGTTCAAGTTGTAATAGTTATCATGGTAATCCTCTGCGGGATAAAAAACATCAAATGCCTTAACTTCTGTAACAATGGGCGCATCCCACTCGCCGCTATCCTCAGCAGCCTTTACAGCCTTCTCTGCAATAACTTTTTGTTCATCTGAATGATAAAAAATGGCTGAACGGTATTGGGTACCGATGTCATTTCCTTGGCGATTCAACTGCGTTGGATCATGCACTGTAAAAAAGGCTTCTAAAATAGTGGCTACAGAGATAATGGTGGAATCAAAAACTACTTGCACTACCTCGGCATGGCCGGTATTCCCATTGCAAACTTCTTTGTAGGAGGGGTTTTTGATAAAACCACCACTGTAGCCGCTTTTTGCGCTCACTACACCTTTGAGCTGCATGAAAGCTGCTTCTACGCACCAAAAACAACCAGCACCTAAAGTGATGGTATCATTGGCAACGGCATGTGATGAGGGGGAAGGGGAATTGGTCATGGTTACTTTTTGAGAGTTTGAATTTTCACACCCAAAGATGAGAAGAAATGAGGTACACAGTATGATCAACTTCATAGATTAAATTCTAAATCTTAAAAATCCAAAAGCCAATGAAACAGTTGGCTCATTGTTCGTGAGAAAAGTAACCAAATCCCTTGAAGCAATGCCCCACTCATAAATACCATTGAAAGACATTTTGGAAATACCCGCTGTGATGCGCGTTGTATCATAATTCCCACCTTTGGTAATACCCATGGACACCTTAAAATTCAGGGGTAAGCGGACCTCTGCACCCACGGTGATAACAGCTTTTTGAACATTGGCCACTGCATCATTCATGGGTGCTACCCAATCCAATCCCAACTTCACGCGTTCTAACAAATAAAGCCCCACTCCTAAACGAAATGCAGTGGGGAGTTTGGTTTTATAATCAGTCATGCGAGATCTCCAATCAATCAAATCACTACCCAAAGAAATCTGACTGATATTGCCGGCAATGTCAACGTTCTGCATGCCATTGTAATCCAGTGTCAATAAAGTATCATCAGAAAACTCATATATATCCGTGCGCCAATTGACTCCTCCAATATCTGTTACTGCTGCACTTACAAAAAGACTTTTCCCATATTTCATGGTAACACCCAAATCCACGCCTGTTCCAAAACCAATGGGCTTTGGACTGACCAGTGAAGGTTGAAACTTTCCAAATCCCGATGGTACATTATTCTCATCATACTGAATGGAAAACATGGGGCTAAATCCCGCAAAGGCATCTGTTTGACCATCCTTGGAATCCAAGGTCATCAATGCTTGACCACGTAAAATTTTAACACCGATACCCGCATAAATCGACCAAGCATCACTCTCAATGAGGGGTCGAGAGTATGCAAAATTGAATTCACGCAACCACGAAAAATTAATCTTGGTTCCTTGAAGCAAGTCATTCATATTGGATGAAGTGGCATTGGTCAAACCTTGAATGGTAGAAATCGTGCTGGTGTCAATGGTGCTTAAAAAAGCATTCAAACTATCCGGATTGTTGGACAATGTTTGAACCGTGTTATCATCAAATGTGACCATCAATTCAGAAAAGATATCATTGGCATTTTTTCCCAACCAAATCAACTCAGAAATTTTAGGACCAAATTGAGAATAAAAATCTACCCTGTCTTTGATGGCAAAAGCGAAAGAGCCCACTTTTCCAGCATTAACTGAAAATCCAAGATTGGTAATATCCAAATCAAAGGCATTGTTTTCTTGTGAAAACTGGTAGGCATAATCCAATTGCTTTGCAAGGTCTAACTGGTCAAAATCACCTCTAATAACATTCTGCATCAGTTCACGCTTAGCCAAAATTCCAGAATGAAGAGAGAATGCGGTTTCACCCAAGCCAAAAGCTACGCGACGATCCAACTCGCCATATTTCACAGAAGTATTTGCTGGATTGATCCCCAAGCATTGGTAATCTGTGGCAAAAACAGTTGCTTGTCCGTGTCCTGTTAAATTGAATGATGAATATTCCGTTTGCGCAATGCTCATTGTACTAAATACCAACAGTATTAAGACAGCAGCTAATAAATTCTGATTATTCATGAATAATTTTTTGTTTGTACAAATATCGCTTTTGTGATGACTCAAATGGTCGATAAACAAAAAAAACTTCACCGTTTCTTACTTTTATTTTCTCACAATAGCGATATGCCAATTCTATGCATGGTATCAATTCATCATTTAAAACATCCATTTCAAACCATTTCACATGACCTGATTTCTCATAAGCGGTGTACAATTTCAGTGTTATTGGATCTCGCCATACTTCACCCATCCATTTTCCAATTCCCTTTTTTATGTGATGGTGACACGGCTTTTTATTCAATTTCTCGCCAAGTCGATTGTACATGGTCACCTCATCATGCAAATGATCAAATACCAAAATGGTGTCTCCCAATAATATAAGCGGCGCATAAATGGGAGAGTGGTAAGGCTTACTTGGAAATCCGCTCATGTATGCACCAATAATTTCCTTGTCAATTTTGTTATCCAGCTCAAATTGAAAAGCCTCCATTTTCTCACGAGGCCCAAGGTATTTATACTCACTTCGAAACAACTCCATCTCTTTCTCATCTTGAATATAGTGCAACGGAACCCATTGAGAATCTTGTGGCGCTCTGTAATAACTAAAGGCTGGGAAGTCAGGATGGTAATCGGTCACTACATAATCTTGACCATTCAATTTTTCAACCACTGGCTTAAAATGGGGTTTAAAAATAGAATCTGGCAACAACACCAGATGTTCTTCTATTTTCAGATAATGGTTTTTTTCACCTTCAATAATGACCTCTCCAGGAAATTGATGATAAAATCCAATGGCATTTTCATTCATGTGCATGCTCACCCATTGCTGTTGGCTTTGAGTTCCTGAATAAAAAGCGATTCTAACATTTTCTAAAATGGTTCGATGCGCATCTTCTTGCCGCTTCCATCTCTTTTCTTTTTCATAAACCAACAACATTAACTCACCATTAGCATCCCACATGAAATCCCCTACATTCCAAGTATCGGAACTAAATACAACACTCGGACCAGCAGTGATAACCAATGGCATTTGTACATTCATCGCCACCGTAAGTTCAATGACTTGACCAATGCCTGAGTATTTGCTGTAGAAGGTTTGAAAACCTGCGGCTACAATTGTCAGGCGTTCACCCATTTGGATTGAGGCAACTTGAAAAACACCTAATGAATCTGTGTAACAAGAATAGCCGCTTTCTGATAGCACATAAGCACCAGAGATATATTCTTGTGTTTCTGCTGACCTTACAATTCCCACCTTCTGGGAAAAAGAAAGGGTTGCTATAAAAAGCAACCCTACAATCATTAATATCTGTTTCATATCAGCATGATGCGATAAACAACGTCATTTCACACTATAAAATGCGGAAATTCCATTGGTGAGAATCCGCTTCTACACCTCTTTTCAATCGATCAAAATAAGGACTTATTTTATTGGTGAAAGGCCAAGTGGTTGTATCTGTCAAATGATATTCTACACCCTGATACAAAATGGTCCGGATGGGGGCGATGGTAGCTGCAGTTCCAGCACCAAAGGCTTCATCCAATTTTCCTTCTCGCAATAAATCAATCAATTCAAAAACACTGATTTTTCGCTCCTCTACTTCAAAACCCCAATCTTTGGCTAATTGCAATACGCTATCTCTGGTGACTCCATCCAAAATGGAATCACTCAATTCTGGGGTGAATATTTTATTACCCGATCTAAAGATTACATTCATTGTGCCACTTTCCTCCAAGTACTCATGGGTTTGCGCATCTGTCCATAGAATAGCATTGTAACCATCATCTTGGGCTGTTTTTGTTGGCCACAACGCAGCACCATAATTACCGGCTGCTTTTGCGTGTCCAGTTCCACCTTTGGCAGCACGGGTATACTTGGGCTCAATCTTTACTTTGACTTCGCCCGTGTAATAACGATTAACTGGACACGTGAAAATAACAAACAAATAACTTTCACTTGGACGCACACCCACGTATTCATCAATGGCAAACATGTGTGGGCGGATATACAAAGACTCGCCTTCGCCTTTTGGTATCCATTCATGATCCATTTCCACCAATTGTCTGATGGAATCTACAAAAAGACCATCTGGTAAAGGAGGCATGCACATTCTTTCAGCCGATTTATTGAAGCGAATAGCATTTTTTTCCGGACGAAAAACAAAGACTTCACCATCGTCATTCTTGAATGCTTTCAAACCCTCAAAAATAGCCTGACCGTAATGCAGCGCTGATATAGCTGGGGAGAAATGCATTGGACCATAAGGTCTGACTTTGGGCGTCTCCCATTGACCATTGTGGTATTCTACAACCACCATGTGATCAGCGAAAACTTTTCCAAATCCCAAGTTGTCCCATTCCACCTGATCGATTCTACTCTTATCGATCTTTTCAATATCCATCATCTTATTAGCTATCATTGAGCAAAAATTTAGGCAAAGCCCTTTGAGGCAAATGTAAATAAAGTTTTGGAAGACTAAAAAAATAAAGCTAAAGACTAAGACAAAGCTGAATCAGCACTAAATAGGAATTTATTGGGGCTAACCAATTTGGTTTTTACAGCATACATAACAATCGAAGCGGTGTTATTCACTCCCAATTTCTGCATGATGTTTTTTCTATGCGTATTTACAGTGTGTTGTGACAAATACAAACAATCTGCAATCTCTCCATTGGTGTAACCTTCAGCAATGTAACGGATGACCTCCAATTCACGATCAGAGATAACTACGGCATTGCAATCAGCTTCTAAAATTTGTAAATCCTCAACATTGATATTCTCCCTTCTGATTTGATCCAAAACTTTACCACAAAAAAACCTTGAACCGTTGTAGGTTTCTTTTATGCTATCGATAATCTCATGAAAATCACAATCTTTGCGAATATAGCTTTGAAACCCTCCGCGCAAGGCTCCTACCATGACTGACCCACTCTCATTTCCTGTAATAGCTAACCATCTCAATTGAGGAGCCCTCTTGAACCAACGATTCACATTATTTAGGGTAAAACCAGGAGCCGTATAATCCATCAATACAACATCAACTGAAAAGACAGCCAATGCATCATTCAATTCAGCATCATTGGTAACCTCAGCAACCGTTTGGTAGTCGTCACACTGTGTCAATACACTTCTCAATCCAGCACGGACAAGAAAATTATCATCGGCAATAACGACATTAATCATGGTGCAAATATAGGCAGTGTTTCACTTATCAATAATGATTCTAAATAAATTTTATGAATAAAAAAAAGAAGCCCCTAAGGACTCCTTTTTCAATATTCTTTTAGTGCGATTACTTAAACGCATCAAAACCGGTAACATCCATTCCTGTGATCAACAAGTGAATGTCGTGCGTTCCTTCGTAAGTAATAACGGACTCTAAATTCATGCTGTGGCGCATCAATGGATACTCATTGGTGATTCCCATTCCTCCGAGCATTTGACGGGCTTCACGCGCAATGTTAATGGCCATATCTACGTTGTTTCTTTTGGCCATGGAAATTTGTGCCGAGGTTGCTTTACCTTCATTACGCAACTGTCCCAAACGGAAAGTCAACAATTGTGCTTTGGTGATTTCTGTAATCATCTCAGCCAATTTCTTCTGCTGCAATTGGAAAGCACCGATTGGTTTACCAAATTGAATGCGCTCTTTTGAATAACGCAAGGCTGTATCATAACAATCCAAAGCAGCACCTATTGCACCCCATGCAATACCAAAACGAGCAGAATCCAAACAGCTCAATGGCGCACCCAAACCACTGCGGCCAGGCAACAAGTTTTCCTTTGGAACTTTAACGTTATCAAAAATCAACTCGCCCGTATCGGAAGCACGCAAACTCCATTTTCCATGCATGGTTGGTGTAGAAAAACCTTCCATACCACGCTCAACAACCAAACCGTGAATTCTTCCTTCTTCATTCTTGGCCCAAACCACTGCGACCTGCGCAAATGGGGCATTTGAAATCCACATCTTGGCACCGTTCAACAAGTAATGGTCTCCCATATCCTTAAAGTTGGTTACCATGCCACCTGGATTAGAACCATGATCAGGCTCGGTTAATCCAAAACATCCCATCCATTCGCCTGAAGCCAACTTGGGCAAATATTTCATGCGTTGTTCTTCAGAACCATATTTAAAAATAGGATACATCACCAAAGAAGATTGAACAGAGGCCGTAGAACGAAGTCCACTGTCGCATCGCTCCAACTCTTGCATGATGATGCCGTAAGAAATGTGGTCCAATCCTGCTCCACCGTATTCCTCTGGAATATAAGGACCAAAAGCGCCAATAGAGGCCAAACCGGGCAATAAGTGCTTTGGGAATTGACACTTCTCTGCAGCTTCTTCGATAATCGGAGAAACTTCCTTCTTAACCCATGCGCGTGCCGCGTCACGAACCAATTTGTGTTCATCTGTCAACAACTCATCCATCATGTAGTAGTCGTGACCTTGGTATAAATCTGTTCTCATTGCATTGATGATTAGGCGACAAATATAAGCAACCACCCGTTTAACTATCTTTGATAAAAAACAGAAACATGAACTTTTCTCCGTTGAAACTTTCCCAGCTCAAATGGTCCATTCTAACCACTGCTCATCGTTTCCCTATCATTATGGCTTTGATGTTTGTTGCGACATGCTGTGCAATTTGGAACCTAGTGATTTTAGACATCGATGGAATAAATGAATCGGTCAGTTTTGAAGGGTTTCGTTGGGCCATTATCCTTGGCAGCGGATTGCCTTTGTATGTTGGCTTTTTCATTTGGCATGAAAATCAACAATGGAGCATGCGCATCCCTCGGGCCTTGATTTTTGCGGCAATCATTGGTATTCACATCTACATCGGGCAACACATTCTTGAATTTGATCCAGATAGCAATAATAGACAACAACCATTTTGGATTTTGTCTTGGCTTATTATTGTTCACCTGATTCCTGTCGTGCTACCCTTCTGGAATGCCCGAAGAAAAGAAGACTTCTGGTCATTCAATTATTGGATGATGAAGAATTTTCTGGCCAGCTCTTTTTACATCGCGCTCATCTATGCTGGCATTGCACTGGCATTGAGTGCAACACAATTGTTGATATACAAAGACCTTAGTCCAAAATTCTATGCTTTATTTTTCTTTCTTCTGGTTGGTATTTTTCACCCCATCTTCTTTCTCTCATCCGCTCCTCAAGAGGAAGAAACCGGTAATAGCGAAGCCACTTTGCTCCCCTTACAAAGGATTCAACAATGGATATTATCGCCTTTGGTCATTGTTTACTTGACCATTCTGTATCTATATGCCGGAAAAATCATTTTCACCGCCACACTTCCCAAGGGTTGGGTAAGCATTTGGATATTGCTTTTCTGTTGTATTGGTGTGTTCAATTGGCTTTTAGGACAACCTTTCAAAACCGAATTCTCATCCAAATGGTCGATTACTTCCAATAGATTTTTCTGGTACATCATTCCACTAATTGTGCTGCTTTGGTGGGCCATTGGATATCGTCTACTAGAATACGGATTAACGGAAGTGCGGGCTATTGTAGTTTATCTCGCCTTATTCTTGAGCTTCATCACGCTGTACTTTGGATTTGCTCCTAAAACGAGAATAATTGTAGTCCCAATAACTTTGTTAATGGTGACATTTCTGTTTCAGCATGGTGGGCCTTTATCTGCCAAAAGTTTGTCCTTCCATTCTCAGATGGAGCAATGGAACAACATTAAAGAACAATCCAATGCCTACACCGCCAATGAAGCTAAAGATGTTTTGCGTTACTTATCACGCTATCATCCAGAACAAGCGGCCTTGTATTGTTTGCAATGTGACACCAACTCTCTCCATGTTGAAATCGTAGAAGATTATGATTGGGCTGCCAATCAAATGGAATCGGCTAAACTCTCTTTCAAAGAAGATTCTATTGAAACAAGTGTCAATAGAATTGTCAGATTTGAGAACAATCAATCCATCGCATTGAGCGACTATCAAGAAATGATTGAAATCAATACCCAAGAAAGTGATGTCCATTTTTCAGATGGCCTTTCAGCCAGGATTATTACAGAAAACATTGATGATCCCGAGCATCAAAATGAAACCATACAGATACAATTCAGGAACAAGGAAGGTGTTGTTCATTCAGCATTCATTGGGCAAATGAAAGAAAAAATTAAACTGAGCGTAAGAAGCACAGCGCATTCGAATGACTTGATTTGTGAGTATTTTACCATTGACTTTGCATACAACGATAATCAATACCGTTTCATCACAACAGAATTGAACTATGATCAAGATTCGGATCAACTTTATTACATGAAGGGGCATTTGCTACTTAAAAAGAAGTGATGATTACGATTTATCATTTATTTCGATAATAATGAAAACAGTGTGAAAACAAACACATCCAAAATGTTTAGTTTTGTCCTGAAAAATTCATAACAATGAAATACGCTAAGTGGATTGGTGGAGGTTTGGGTTGGGCACTTGGTGGCCCCATCGGAGGCATTTTGGGTTTTGCCTTTGGTGCCATGGTAGAG
>CANNHA010000046.1 GCA_947504275.1 Flavobacteriales bacterium | reverse complement strand
TGCATGGCAGCATTGGATGCAGAGCGTTATTTGGCCGCTAAAGGTCTTTAATTTGAATCGATGAAAATTTGACATGATTGCAAGGGGAAGAGTTATCTTTGCGTCATGTCAAATTTTGTTTTGTCAATACATCAAACGGGGTTGAGTGCACAGCAAATTCTGTTGCACGACTACCGTTTAGCTTGGGTAAGCAGAGAGGCCTCTCTTTTGGGTCGTAAAGAAGTACTTACAGGAAAAGCCAAATTCGGAATTTTTGGAGACGGTAAAGAAGTGGCACAAATTGCCATGGCCCGTGCTTTTAAAAAGGGAGATTGGCGTTCGGGATATTACAGAGATCAGACTTTCATGATGGCCATTGGCGAATTATCCGTTCGTCAATATTTTGCGGCCTTGTATGCGCATACAGATGTTGCGCAAGAACCAGCAAGCGGTGGTCGTCAAATGGGGGGGCATTATGCCACACGCACCATCGATGCCAATGGCAACTGGAAAAACTTGATGGAGATGTACAATTCTTCTTCAGACATTTCCCCCACCGGCGGTCAGATGCCTAGACTTTTGGGTTTGGCCCAAGCCAGCAAAGTTTTCAAAGAAGTAAAAGAACTGCATGATTGGGTCAATTTCACCGACCATGGAAATGAAGTGGCATTTGGAACCATCGGAGATAGTTCTACCTCTGAAGGATTGTTTTGGGAAACCATGAATGCTTCTGCTGTATTGAAGGTGCCCATGTGCATGAGCGTGTGGGACAACGGATGGGGAATCAGTGTTCCCAAGAAGTTTCAAACAGCCAAGGAAAGTATTTCAGAGGCCATGGCCGGTTTTGATTTAAATGACAACGGAGATGGCATCAAGATTTTTAAAGTCAAAGGCTGGAATTATGCCGAGTTGATTCTAACCTATGCCAAGGCGGTGAAATTGTGTCGTGAGCAACATGTCCCTGTTTTGGTTCATGTCGATGAATTGACCCAACCTCAAGGTCATTCTACCTCAGGTTCCCATGAGCGATACAAAACTTCAGAATTGTTGGAGTGGTACAAGGACTGGGACTGTTTGGTCCAGTTCAAGAAGTTTATTTTGGCACAAGGCGTTGCTAGTGAAGCTGAGTTGGATCAAATTCAAAATGAAGCCAAGCAGTGGGTTAGAGAAGAACAAAAGGCTGCATGGTCTGCTTTCCGTGCATCAGTAGATGAAGATGTTCAGGCGACAATTCATCATTTGTCTGCCTTTCAAAGCAATGCAGCGTGTGCGCCTTTGATACAAGCTTTGCAGGCGACAAAAGATGCAGGGAAAAAGGAATTGATGAGCACCATGCACAAGGTGTTGAGATTGGTAGGGGAGGGAGAGCAAACCAAAGGATTGAAGCAATGGCAGTTGTACTTGAAGTCAAAATACCAAGATCAATACAGCAGCAATTTATACAATGACGGAGCACAAGCAGTGCTGAATGTGGCCAGTGTTGCGCCATCTTATGGTCAAGATGCGGAGTGGGTTGATGGACGTGTGATCCTCAGAGATTTTTGGGATTATCAAATGGGTAAGCGCCCAGAGATTTTGATTTTTGGAGAGGATGTCGGAAAGATTGGAGGAGTGAATCAAACTTGTGAAGGATTACAGGAGAAATATGGAGAGATTCGTGTGAGTGATGCGGGTATACGGGAGGCTACAATTTTGGGCCAGGCCATTGGCATGTCCATGAGGGGACTTCGTCCGGTAGCTGAAATTCAATATTTGGATTACATCTATTACGCCTTGCAAATTATGCGGGATGATTTGGCCTCTGTGCGATACAGAACAGCAGGGGGACAAAAAGCACCAGCGATCATTAGCACACGAGGACACCGATTGGAAGGTATCTGGCACAGTGGTAGTCCAATGGGAGCCATCATCAGTAGTTTACGTGGAATGATTGTTTGTGTTCCCAGAAACATGACGGATGCTGCTGGTATGTATGCCACTCTATTAGAAGGTGATGAACCCGCTATGGTGGTGGAGTGTTTGAATGGATATCGTTCCAAGGAGAAAATGCCAAGTAATTTGGGAGAATACAAAACCCCTATTGGAATAGCTGAGGTGGTGCGCGAAGGAACCGATCTTACCTTGTTGTCTTATGGTTCAACTTTTAATATTTGTCAAGCTGCTGCCAATGAATTGGAAGCCATGGATATTTCTGTGGAATTGGTTGATGCCCGTACCTTATTGCCTTTTGATGAGACCAATGTTTGTTTGCAATCTTTGAAAAAGACCAATCGCTTGTTGATTGTAGACGAAGATGTTCCAGGAGGCGCATCTGCTTTTCTGTTGAATGATGTATTGCATCGCCAAGGCGGTTACCAATACTTGGATGCTGCGCCAGTTACTTTAACAGCTAAACCACATTTGCCAGCCTATGGCACTGACGGTGACTATTTTAGTAAGCCATCCATTGAAGATGTTATCGACACTGTGCTTGGGATAATACAAGAGTAAGTGTTTTATAAATTGCTCATTTTGGGCGATATTCGCTAAGATGAGAAGTGTTTTATTTTTTCTAATTGCTTTCTTTACCGCACCGGTATCGTATGGACAGTACTATGTTCAAGGAGTTGTTCAAGAGCAAAGCAATAAACAACCATTGCCATTTGCATCCATTCAGATAGAAGGCACAACTACAGGTGTTATGGCAGATGTAGATGGAAAGTTCAGGTTGACTCCGGCTAAGTTTCCTTGTGTGCTTGTGGTGAATGCCATTGGTTTTGAAAAGAAGTTCGTCAGCTGCCAAAAGAATACAGCTGATTTATTGATTGAGATGGTAGAGATACCGGTTGATCGAGGACCGGTACTTCAAATTTATGATGACCGCATTTCTCAAAAAATCAAGCAAGGAGCATTGACCATTGAGACGCTGGATTTAAAGGCGATCAAACAAAGTGCAACGGGAAATTTTTATGAGAGTTTGGGTGCTTTAAAAGGAGTCGACTTGACCACGGCTTCTTTGGGTTTTCGCGTCATCAATACTCGGGGATTTAACTCTACTTCACCTGTAAGAACTTTGCAGCTCATCGACGGTGTGGATAACCAATCTCCAGGTCTGAATTTTTCTTTGGGCAATTTCCTGGGTGCTCCGGATTTGGACGTTCGTTCTGTAGAGATTATTCAGGGAGCAAGCAGCGCCTATTATGGTCCTGGCGCTTTTAATGGCGTGGTTTCTATGGAAACCAAGAATCCTTTTGTATTCAAGGGATTTTCATTTCAGCGCCGTGTAGGCGAGCGGAAATTGGACGAGTTTGCCGTTCGATGGGCGGATGTGATCAAGAAGAAAGAAGGTTTTGATCAAATTGCTTTTAAAGTCAATTTTTATGGATTAACGGCCAATGATTGGGTGGCAGACAATTATAGTCCAACAGAAAATTCTCCTAGCGGCCCCAACAATCCAGGAAGATGGGATGCCGTGAACATCTATGGAGATGAATATTCTACCGCCAATGACTTTTCCACAGCGGCACCATGGAATTATCCTGGATTGGGGATTTTCTATCGCACAGGATACAAGGAAAAAGATTTGGTGGATTATAACACGGAAAATTACAAAGCCAATTTAGCTGCGCATATCCGTTTGAAACCAGAACTGAGGGACCAGAGTCCAGAACTGTTGGTGGGTGGAAATGTTGGTGGTGGAACGACAGTTTACCAGGGGGACAATCGTTTCAGTCTGAAAGACATTTTATTTTATCAAGGGAAGTTAGAATTAAATAAAGCCAATAAATATTTCATTCGGGTTTATGGAACCGGGGAGAATGCGGGAAATAGTTACGATCCGTATTTTACCGCCATGAAAATGTTGAGTCAAGCAAGATCCGGGGGAGATTGGGCCAGGGATTACTACACCAATTGGAACAAATACATCAACCCAAGAATCGATGCTTTGGGAGGTTTTCCTGAATTGACCCAAAATCCCAATTGGCCAGGACCCATTGAGGATCCAACTTTCTCTCAATACATGTTGCCTTATGATTATGAGGCATTGGCCTCTTGGACTGAGCAAAATGCCGATTCTTTAACGTCCTGGCATTCATATGTGGAGGGCTTAACCAATGGCGTTTCAGACATCGTCACCTACAATGGAACCCCCGGTTATTACGCTCCTGGAACAGATGAGTTCAATGAGGCATTTCATCAAATCACATCCAGCAAAAACAATGGAAGAGAGAAGGGAACCAAGTTTTCCGATCGCTCGGCGTTGTACAATGGTCAAGCGCAGTACCAATGGGAATGGTTGGGGTGGAAAATGAAATCGGGTGCCAGCGGGAGAATCTACTCCCCCAATAGTGAGGGTACCATTTTTTCCGATTCCACTCAACGCATCGTGACGCATGAGTTTGGTTTTTACCATGGATTGGAAAGGAAATCATTGAACGAAAAAATAATTGCTACAGCTACCATTCGTGCTGATAAGAACAAGAATTTCAATTGGATCATCAGTCCCGCTGCCACATTGGTGGTTCAGCCGGCATATGGACACTTCATTCGTTATTCATTTTCTTCCGCTTTGCGAAATCCAACATTGACGGATCAGTATTTGTCATTCAATGTAGGGCCTGCCATTTTGAGCGGAAATCTATCTGGTGTGGAGGATCTGATTACCATAGGTTCTTTCATGGAATATCGCTCTGGATTCAAGTTGGATAAATTGGTTTATTTTGATATCCCTGCGATCCGACCAGAGCGGGTAAAAACTTTTGAGTTGGGTTATCGAGGAACTTTTGGTAGAAAGGTATACGTTGATGCCAGTACCTATTTCAGTCAATACCGCGATTTTATTGGCTACAATATTGGATTAACGGCGCAGTTTGATCCACTGACAGGAATGCCAGGAGATGTTGTTGTGTACCGTTATTCCGCCAATGCCCAAAGCAAGGTGACTACCCAAGGTTTGAGTGCAGGTTTACAATATTATTTTCATGAAAAGCATAGTCTTTCCGCCAATTATTCTTGGAATGCTTTGGTAAAATCAGATCAGTCAGACCCCATTATTCCTGCATTCAATACACCCAAAAACAAATACAATTTGGGATTGAATGGGGAGCATTTGTTCATGGATGAAGCCGGAAATGAGTGGGGATACAGTGTCAATTACAAATGGGTTCAAGGTTTTATTTTTGAAGGGTCGCCGCAATTCACAGGATTTGTGCCTACCTATGATTTGGTGGATGCCCAAGTCAATTACCAGTGGAAAAAAACCAATTTGAACATCAAGTTGGGAGCATCCAATCTATTAAACAATTATCAATTCCAGACCTATGGTGGACCTAGAATTGGAAGATTGGCGTATCTTAGCCTGAGATACGAATGGAACAAAGTATCAAAATGATAAATAATAACAATATGAGAAAACTCTACACAATCATGGCCATTTTGGTGGCCGGTGTTGTAACAACAGCACAAGCACAAACGAGATACCTCGATGAGGTTTTTACCAACGTGGATGTACAGTCCAATGTAACCTATGGTGTTAACGCCACAGTACTATATTACAGTATCGCTGGGGAAGCAGTTCCAGAAGCTTTGAAGATGGATATCTACTCACCTGTTGGGGATACAGCCACTTCACGTCCTTTGATGTTGTATTTCCACACTGGAAACTTTTTGCCTTCTGCTTATGTTTCTCCTCAGGTGAACAATGGTGGTACAGGTGGACAAAGAACAGACTCTTCTGCTGTAGAAATTTGTACGCGTTTTGCAAGAATGGGGTACGTAGTTGCATCTTGCGATTATCGTTTGGGATGGAATCCCATTGCACCTACTCAAGAAGAACGTGTCAATACTTTGATTAACGCTGCTTACCGTGGTGTGCAGGATTGCAGAACTGCCGTTCGTTATTTCAGAAAATCCATTGCAGAGTCCAACAACGTTTATGGAATTGATGGTTCTAAGATTGTTGCATTTGGACAAGGAACAGGTGGTTACATCACTTTGGCCAATGCAGGTTTGGACATTTATGAGGATGTTTTGTTGCCTAAATTTTTTGGATCCAATGGCATGCCAATGGTTATCGAGATTGTGAACGGTAACTTGGATGGAACAACTTACGGAATCAATCCTTTGACCAGTGATACATTGTGTTACGCAAATCACTTGGGGTACCCATCTGGTGTAAGTGCTACCGTTAATTTGGGCGGAGCCATCGGAGATTCTTCTTGGTTTGATGAGACGGATGGACCAGTGATTTCATTCCACACACCAACTGATCCTTTTGCTCCTTATGGAGATGGAATGGTAGTTGTTCCTATTCAACCAACGCCATTGAATGTAGTGGAAGTAAGCGGAAGCCGCACTGTTCAAGCAATGGCTTCTTTGTACGGTAACAACGATGTATTCCAACAAGTGGAAGATCCAACAGTAGATCCATTTGCAGCCATTACAGCGGGAGCTAATTTACACAATGAAGGATTCTATGGTTTGTATCCTTTTGTGCGTCCTGCGACACAGCCATATGACAGCGCCCCATGGGAATGGTGGGCACCAACGCATCCCAATGGTGCAGTTGGCTTGACGACCAATCCTGATATGTCAGAGACAAAGGCCAAGGCCATCATTGATACCATTCAGATGTACACTGCTCCACGTTTGATGTGTGCTTTGAATTTGCCAGGTGCTCCTTGCACATCAGTTGGTGTAAGCGAGAAGGAGAGCAATTCCTTTACCGTTTACCCTAACCCCAACAACGGACAGTTTGTTGTAAAGCACAATAAGAACATTGCTTCTATTCGTGTTTACAACGTAATGGGACAAGTAGTTTTCCAAAACAATGCTGTAAACGCAACACAATTTGCTTTCAACAATGAGTTGAACCGCGGATTGTATTTTGTGGAAATGCTTTCCAACGGAAAGAAAATCACACAGTGTGTAGTTGTAGAATAATACAAATCAGTATTCAAATCAAAAGCCACCTTCGGGTGGCTTTTTTTTGTCGCATTAGATTTTATGTAAACTATTCTCCATTTATATAAATTGTACTATATTCGAAAAAAAATTTATGAAACGTGTATTGGCATTATTGACTTTATTAATCTATGAAGTGTTAGCATACGGTCAATCCGTCCCACCAGGTATTCCCTACCAAGCGGTGGTGCGCAATGCGGACGTGAGCATTGCAGCCAATGCCAATCTGACGGCACGATTTACATTGCATCAGAATACAACAGATGGTGCGGTGGAATTTCAGGAAACCCATACTTTGGTGAGCAATGCACAAGGCTTGGTATCTGCTGTGATTGGACAAGGAACTGCGGTGCAAAGTGATTTCTCATCCATTGTTTGGTCCAATACCACTAAGTTTTTGCAAGTGGAAATGGATCTGGGTAATGGTTACGTGGATTTGGGAACGCAACAATTGATGAGTGTTCCTTTTGCGATGTATGCAGCGAGCGGACCTGCAACTATTCAGTCTATGGTCCCGAGCAATAATCAATGGGTCATTACTTTCACGGATGGTACCACAACCACCTTTCCCATCAGCAACGGTAATTCTGCCACCAACTCTCAAACTTTCCATTACCTCAGTGATGGATTTTAATCTTCAAAAACAATTGAATATGAAATACATTTTTATTCTCTTTTTCGCATTGCTTTTCTCAAAAGCAGATGCACAGAATTTGCAGTTTAGTCAGGTGTTGACTTACGCAGGGCAGATTCAAACTTGGGATGGAGGCTCTAATCTATCTCCAACGTGGGTTGTTCCTGAGGGTAAGGTTTGGAAAGTTGAATCTTATGCAATGTCTTATTTGTTTGTAAATAATGTAAACATTACGTCCAACACTAATCAAGGAATAATTTGGCTAAAGGCCGGGGATTCGATTAAGTATGGCTCAACGACTATGAGTATTCCTTCTCCGGGATATTCATATTTTTTGTCCATCATTGAATTCAATGTTGTTCCCTAACCTTCTAGCTAAAGATGAACTAGCCGGCTTGAATTCCCCTTGCACTCTCCGTAGAACAAATTCTATAAAAATTGCTCAATGCGTTGTGCATTTTTAAATCTAAGTAGAGGATTTCTGTCAGGACGAAAAGCAAAGAGTGTCTCATCATTTGATGTAATGAACTTATTTCTTTGTAACATCGAATGACTGTTTGAGTTGTTCAAAGACACGATTCATATCAATTTTTCCCAGCCCCATTTCCTTGAATATGGATTTCTCTGGTAACTCTCCCTCTATTACTTCTGTAAATAGCTTTATGTGATTTTGCATGTTTGAGGGTAATTCAAATTTGTCATTTGGAGTAAGGATCACGGCTAACCTGAATATATCCGCTTTGTGTTTCTTCATGTGCTTCGAATCTTCTTGAGATCCATTTTCAAGTCTGCTTTTTATTTCTAAATAAGCAACAATCTTAAGACAAATCAGGGCTTCAATATTAGCAAGATGTAATCCATCTGATATTTGGCTATGTCCAATGATAAAATTGTAATATTCATCATTGAGCAAAATGGCTGAAAGACTTGAAAGGTCATCATCTACAGGAATGGGTGTTAAATATGCATCTTCAGGTAATACAATCAAATCAGGGGTTCTTGAGAATAATTCAACTTGATAGGGAAAGGCTGAGTTTTTAGGGTTTTTAAATCGGTAGTATTGGCGTTTATCAGCGCTTTTCTCATTGTAATGATAATTGCCATCTTTGATGAACTGCCAAAATTGTTGAACAAAATCAGCACTCAATGCTTCTATGATTAGAATGATGTCTATATCCTTTGTTGTTCTGGGAATAAGACCAACTTCATCGATTAAAACATCACAGGCGGCACCCCCAATAATGACATAATTTTCGGGGTAAGATTCAAAATACTTCCTGAAAATGGCCAAACCAGCTACCATGTGTACTCTTTTGAAATTTGATCTAAAGCCATTTCTACTCTTTCATCAACACAGTGCTTCATGCTTAGGTACAATGAAAGGGGATCAACAACTTTTGATGCCGCTCCTATTTTCAATGGCTTATATTTCCAAATCTCTATAGCATATTTCCCCTCATATTCGTTGAGATTTACCAGTTCATTGGATTTCTGCAAAGTGTAAAACACATCTTTCTCCATAGCAAAATAATGCTGTGAACTTGCATTCATATTGGAGTATTCAGGTAAGGCACTTTCATTGCTTTTGAGCAATGATGGACACTTAGGTTTTTCATCTACAAATACCGTTTTCAAGACAGGATTGACCAATAGCTTATCACCCATTACTTTTTCCCATAAAGCTTTTTTGGAATATTTGAACTGGATAAATTTCTCTCTTTCTCCTAGCACTTCTATCAATTCTTGTTTTTTTAAACTGTCAACGGCTTTTGAAATGGCCATGGCAGAATATCCAAACTTTAATGCAATATCCTTAAATGAGTTTTCTTCCAGTTTCCATTTCAAATCATCATTTAGTAGGTGATAAATCACTAGAAATTGAGCAGATGGCATCAAGGTTTTCTGTTTTTTTTCAACTCGATTAAAGCTTTCGCGCAGATCAATCAATAAATGCGGTAAATACAACTGCTTGCCAGGAACTATAAAATTGATGCGCTTTTCAATCAGGCGTTTCCGATTATAAGCTTGAATATTTTCCAGCATTAAAACGACGGGTTGATTTAGTTGCTTTTGAATTTGTTGTAAATGTTTCTCAATTTGCAAAATTCTTAGACCTTCCTTATTCTTAAGCGCGACAAAAAGAATGTCTTTATTGAACAATTTTAGGCTATACAGCTGGTATGATTCAGAAATATAAAGTGGTAGCTGCTTTAATTGGCTTTTGGAAATGGGGTTGAGATTAACATCAATGCCAAGCACTTCTTGTATGTATTTTTCAATCATTTTCATAATAATGGTCATTAGTAAATCTTTTTTTGCACAAAAAACAAAATAAGTTTATTGTGCAAATTTAAGTTTATTCTATCAAATTACAAAGTGATGTATTTTCCAGAGTTGAAAAACTTGTTCTCGCCTAAGTGTATATACCCAAGTTGATTGGTGATAAGTTGTGTATTGTGAATAAAGAAATCTGGGGTGTTGCAGTGGTGATGTCCATATCCCCAATAAGCAATACTCGACGAATTGATGAAATCATGTAATTCTGATGCAAATGCCTCATTTAGTGCATTTCCTTTGTATTGAGCTGGGTAGTTAAGAAGTGTTGGACAATGATGGGTAAATATGACTTTCTTTTCAGCAGTTGATTCTTTCACGGCGTGTTTTATAAAATCCACGCTTTCTAAATGCAATGCATTGTATTGCTCTGTTGAGAATCGAAAACCGTTGTGCTTGATTCGGTGAAAGTCGTTCAAGTTTCTTTCAATGTGCCATTGATTGATAGGTCCAATTTGACTCCAGAGCGTGGAGAAGATGAGATCGACACCCTGATAATTGATTGAGACATTGTTTACAATTGTGATATTGCATTTGATTTTTTCATTCAGTACACCACATTTGTTGGCCAGATCAAAGTGATAATACTCATGATTACCTGGCACCCAGAAAGTGTGAGCAAAGCTATCTGCGAGATAAGTAAAAAAGTCATCGAACTTATTCATGATCGCAAACGGCACAATATCACCGCCCAAAATGAGTATTTCACCAACTGGTGGTAATGGATTGTGCTTGATAAATGTTTTGTTTTCAGCAAACTCTAAATGGAGATCGGATGCATATTGAATTTTAAGATTCATGTTTTGAATTTGAATTATTGTAAAATGAAACTCGTCATTGTTAGACAGAATCATGTTACAAATTTCCATTAGATGTAATCATCAGGCAAGAAACATATAAGGTGCACATATCGAAAATCCTGAAGCTCACTTGTTGTTTGTCTTTATCTTCTTGTCTTGCATAATGGATGTCAAATTATGCACTCATTCAATTTATTGAAATCAGTATAGTTTTTGTTTGAATCGTAATTGACTTATGTAAATCAAAAAAGGTCATCCACTGGATGACCTTTTCATTGTGTCAAATAACAATCTTAGTTCTTCGGAGCACCACCTTGGTCCTTTACGGGCATGCCGTTGGGAGCCGGAGCGTTTGGATCTGGTTCTACGGTTCCTTTGATGCGAACTACCATTACTGGCTCATTCACTGCATTGGAATAAATAGATACTGACTTGTCGATAGGTCCAGGACGCTTGGTGTCATACTTCACGGTAATGTTGGTAGTGGCACCTGGAGCAATCGGGTTGGGTTCGCAAGTTGGAACGGTACAACCGCAACTTCCTTTGCACTTAGACAAAATCAAAGGCTCAGTTCCTGTGTTGGTTACTTTGAACTCACATGTTCCGTTTCCACCGTATGGTACGATACCATAATTGTGCACATCCTTGTCTACTTGAATGGCAGGTCCTGTAACAACAGGCGTTTGCGCAAACATCCATCCTGAAATGGCCACTGCGGCTAAGGTGAATAATAATTTTTTCATTGTATTTTTTTTAAACTTGTTTTCAAATATCTATTGCGTTGTTCTTTTTTGAAAAAGGTTTAACGCCCCATTAACATCCTTACTCGATGACCTCTCCTTTGATGGTCAATACGGTAGATTTCACATCTGCTCCATTCCACATTACAGTAACGGTCTTGGTAAATGGCCCGATGCGCATGGTGTCATAATGAACTTTGATTTCAGTAAATCCACCTGGTGCAATCGCGTTTTTATCGCATTGTGGTGTGGTGCAACCGCATGATCCTTGGCAATTGCTGATTTCTAATGGTTGGTCTCCTGTATTGTACACGGTGAAAACACAATTGCCATCAGATGCTTTTTTAATTGTTCCAAAGTTGTGTTCTGTTTTGTCCGGTGAAAGCATTGGACCGCCTACCGTGGTGATTTTAGCTTTAGCTGGTTGCGCAAAAGCTTCTGTTGTTGTCATCGCCAAAGCGAAGAATGCGAAAAGGTAAATTGCTTTTTTCATTTTGTTATTTTTTTGTCGTTAATGCGTTATCATGAACCGTGCCGTTTTTGTCTCATTGCCTGCACGCATTACAAATGTATACAAACCCGAGCTGTACATGGAAACATTTAAGACTTCATTCACATTTGGATTTTCTTTGTTCCAAACCTGATTCCCATTGGCGTCAAAAATTTTAATGAAGTCTGCCTTGAATTTACTGTTCCAAAAAATAAAATCATTTGCCGGTGTGGGATAGAGTTGGTAGTTCATTCCGTGTTCTTCCAATCCAATGACCGGTGGAACATAATCGGTTTCCAATGAATCCATGCCGCTGCAGCCATTTTCATCCACAACAGATATGTAGTACCATTGTCCAAGATCTGCGGAAACTACGGGAAGGTTGGCAAAGTTGGGGTAATCCAAACTGTCTATGACCCAATTGATTATCCAACCATTTTCACAATTGTCGCACATCATTACATTATTGGACTCCACCAAGATGGGGTTTGGATTGGGGTGGATGCTCACGCTTTGGTTGCTGACTCCAATATTGTTGTTGTAAAAGCAAGATACCGTAATGGGCCCACTGTATGGATTGTTGTATACATGGGTTAAACTGCTTTGATCTATTGGCTCTGTAAATCCATCGCCCCAATTGATGCTGCAAGTAAGCCAGTCCATTCCATCTGTTTGAGGGGTTACCGCAATGGATGTTCCTTCACAACCGCTATTGTTATCCAATACAAAATGAGGTACAATTACCCAAAGGGTATCGGATTGGTTTTGACAGCCAAAGTTATTGGTCACCGTTATGGAATACGGGCCATTGTTGGTGATGCCATTGTTGACGATATTGTTATTGCTGCTGGTTTCAGACATCAAAGTATTGTCTAAAAACCAATCCAATGAAAGGTTGTTGTTGCAATTGAGGCATTGTACAAACGGTTCATTGTAGGCAATGGAGGGTAAAGTAGGTGTTGGATAAATGGAATAGGGCAATGTGTAGTATCCTACTCCATTGCTATTGTAACAGTTGATAGCGGCCATATAGTCACCAATATTGTTGTAGGTATGTGAGATGGGATCTTGATTGATCAACTCTGAACTTCCATCACCCCAATATACCTGGCAAGTGAGGTTGTCTAGATCAGATTGATTGATTAGATTCAAGCTTTGTCCAGAACAGGCTTGGTCATTTTCAAAAGCAAACAAAGGCTGAAGAATATACAATGGATTGCTTTGCGATTGGCAATTGAATACATTGGTGGCGGTTACTTGATACCAACCAGAGTTGTAATTAATGCCATTGTAAATATTCTGGTATTGGGAGTTGCTATTGGCGATGGTATTGTTGTTCAATGTCCACATGTAGTCATTGGCGGCGTCAAAATTGGTTACTTGAGCGGAAGGGATGTTATATGATAAAGTTGGGATGTTTGGTGTGGGATGAATGGTGATGTTTTGACTGTAGCTCATACTGGTGTTGGCGTAGTTACAAGTTAGCGTAACCGTGTAATCTTGCGGCGCACCATAAGAATGGCTGTCATAAAAATCACTGGCAAAAGTTCCATCCCCCCAAGTCCATTCGCAATAAGAACTTTGGTAAAGGTTGGTGTTGTTATTAAATACAATGTTTTCATTTTGACAGCCCTCATTCTGAGCAATGTTGAAATAAGGTTGAATGACAAAGAAATCACCTGAAATGGAGTTGCATCCTTGATTATTGGTAGCCAAAAGATTATATGTTCCGTTTTGGTAGTTGTTGTTGATGAAGGTTTGAAATGCAGGACTGTTGGAATTGGGAATATTGATGTTTTCTATTTGCCAAACCAAATTCTCACCGGAAGTGAAATTGTCCATTGTCAATAGTCCGTTGTTGTATGATACAACAGGGGTGTTGGGAATGGGAAGAATTTCAATTGGAAGGGTGTAAAACCCTTCGGCGCCATTATTGGTGCAGGTTACGGTGATGTCAAACAGACCACTGTTGCTGTAGTTGTGTGATTCTGCGGATGTGATACTTTCAGAATCGCCATCCCCCCAATTGACGGTGCAGGTGGTATTGGACAAATTGATTGGGAAAAGTTGGATGCCTGCAGCATCGTCCATGCAGGTAGTATTGTCGGTGATACTGAACTTGGGTTGAATAACCAGCAATGGTGCGGATTCAGAAACGCAGCCAGTACTGTTATTTGTGATGGTGGTGGTGAAGTAGCCGTTGTAAAAGGCGTTGTTGTTTTGGTTGTTAAAATTGGGATTGGTGGTGCTGTAATTGATGGCAGTTCCATCCAAGAACCAATGAATGCTCAGCCCTGCTCCATTTCCGGTTGTGTTGAGAATTCCTGTCGTTGTATTGTAAGTCAAAGCAGGTGTTGTTGGAAGCGGGTGCACTACAATGTTTTCTAGGGTGTAGCTGGACAGAAAACCATCATAGTAGTAATTGTAAGTAATGGAATAAGTTCCAGGTTGATCAAAAGTGTAATTAAAGTCTGAAACGCACCCTGTAATGATGTCTCCGGTTGAGATGATGAATTCGCAATCGCTTTGCGGATAAACCAGTGTTTGGTTAATGACGTTAATGGTGAAAGGTGCGCAGCCTTGAGTATTTAGCGCGAACAAATTGGCTGTGAGGAAAACACAAGATCCATCGTTGAAATTGGCTGTTGTTTCAAAGTTCAATGCTGTTGGGTCCGTACAGCCATAATAAAGACATGAGTTGTCATCGATGGTGGCTTGGGCATCATAGTTGTCTGCCTCTGGATCCATGCATCCGAGATAGAAGCATGAGCCATCGTTTTGATTGGCACTGGGATCATAGTTGTCCGCATTGGTATCTGTACAACCAGGGTAAATGCAAGAACCGTCATTGATATCTGCATTGGGGTCAAAGTTGCTTGCTTGTGAATCAGTACAACCTTGATACAAGCAGCTTCCATTTTCTATCGTAGCATCAGGGTTGTAATTGAATGCAACAGGATCCATGCAGCCCATGATGTAGCAGGAGCCATCATCTAGGTTTGCTGCATTGTCGAAATTGTCTGCGTTTGGATTGGTGCAACCACTGATGATACAATTTCCATCGTCAGTATTGGCAGCGGCATTGTAATTATCGGCATTGACATTGGTGCAGCCATAAATGATACAAGAGCCGTTGTCTTGGTTAGCGGAGGGATTATAGTTGGAAGCGATGGGATTGGTGCAGCCCAAGTAAATGCAATTTCCATCGTCTGCAGTTGCTAGTGGGTCAAAGTTATCGGCATTGATATCCGTACATCCAGTAAATGAACATGTTCCATCATCGGTAGTGGCGGTGGGGTCGTAGTTGTCAGCATCGGAATTGGTGCAGCCGGTGTACTCGCATGGAACCATGATAGTGGCATTGGGATTATAGTTGTCCGCAACAGGATCCATACAGCCTTCGTAACCGCATGACCCATCATCCCAATTGGCATCGGGATCGTAATTGTCATATTGGTCTTGGGTACAACCGGGGTAATCGCAAGATTCATCATCATGCACGGCTGAGGCATCGTAGTTCATGGCCATGGGGTCAGTGCATCCTGAAGTGGTATTGGTATTGAACAATTTGAGACGAACCATAGGAATGCGCAACAGGAAATAAAGATCGATCTCATCAGGATAGTGCAGAAATGTTGTTCCTTCTGGAGCCCTTCCACTTCTTCCTACATAGAGCGGTGAACCGGTATTTTGGTTTCTGACCATGGCTGCGATAATCCCATTGTAAGGGTTGACCATGGTTTCATTGGTGATGGTGTCCAGTAAAATGCTGGGGTAATCAAGAGTAGCGGCATTGATGGGAAGGGGCGCTGTTAGCGGAAGGGTGATGAATTTGCTTTCGCCTATTTGATTGATGTCGGCCAGGTTTACAGTATATGTATCTGTAGTGGCCAGGATTGAATCCATCGTTGGAATGTATAAAAAGCCCTGAATAACAGTACCAGGCAAAGTTCCCGCGCCTATGGCTACTTCTATGGAATGAATGCTTTTTGTGGTATTGAAAGGAATAGGAAATAAGGTGCCAATTTGTGAGGTTGTGGAATTGGGATAGATGGAATTGACGTTGTAAATATTGTCTGTTACTCCTTCATCCAAAGCCAATCGATAAGGGTGTACTGAGAAGTCAAGTGTATCTTTGTTGTTGGCAGGATTCTCATCGGTTTCTGTTTGACTCACATCAAAAGTTACTTCATAGTCGGCAGGTGAAGCATTGATGTTGATAGAAGAGGTAGCAACATTTATCGTTTGGCCACTTTGAATATTTGTTGGGTTTGACGATTGATTGTAAATGTTGGTGCTTGAAGTAATGTTGTTTACTTGGGTATTGAGCACAACACTGGTTTGTGTGTTGGTGCCCAGATTGGTTATGGATGCATTGGGAACGACGTTAGGAGACATGAAAGTAGGGTAAATGTCATACATCAAGTTCGTGAATGGAGCATTGGTTTCATTGTAGTTGGTGTATTGGGTATTTGTAATTTCTAGGTTGTTGAAGCTTGGTATGTACAAGTGAATATCATCAATGGACCAATGATAATAAGTGCCTTGAAATTGGAATCTGATTTTTACATTGGATTGGTTGGCGGCCCATGCTGAAATGTTAGCTGTTTTCCATTGCACGTTGGGCGTATTTATGGTTCCTGTTTGTGTCAAAGAAGTAACTTCATTCCAAGTATTTCCACCGTTATTGGAAACAAGGACTTTAATGGTTGCGTTGTAGGATCGGAGTTGATGTTGGTAGGTAAGGTAAATGTTTGACACTCCCGAGAGATCAATGGATCTAGAGGTAAGCCATGCATTGTGGGGTGCAGGATCTTGTCCAGTACCCAATCCTCCGCATTGTGTATCGTTATCGTCCCAATAGTTAGAATCAAAAATCATGAAACCATTTGCCAATGTTTGCGAGTTGAGTGGAATGGTTCCTGCCCCGCATGAACCTCTTGAACAAATAGCGTTGCTGGGTGTTGTGTTGGGACCTCTGTATTCCCATCGGGCCAATGCGGAAGCACCATCGCTGATCCAATCTGAGGGCAGTCCGTTTTCAAATGTTTCTGAATACACGGGATTGCCCAATACTTGCGCCATCAAAGTTGATGTTGTACATAAATACAATATTGAGAAAGTGAGGAATCTTAGCATAATACGGTTTAAGGTCTATCAAATATAAGACTTGCTTTTTGATTCAAAGGTTTCAGGACAATTAATTTGAAAAGGGATTGGTTAATAACCTGAGATGAGTTTTTTTTTTGTCGAGGTGAATAATGAGCACAAAGTCCTACTACATTTGTCTGACAATTTAACCATGGCCTCAAATACTCATAAACTAAGCGCCGCCGGCGTGTTGGTTACCCTCGGAATCATTTTCGGAGACATCGGGACTTCTCCATTGTACGTTTTGCG
>CANNHA010000045.1 GCA_947504275.1 Flavobacteriales bacterium | reverse complement strand
ATATTGATGTTGTATTGAATGACACTTTGTATGGTGACAATAACTTCACCGTTACGATCATTGACTCTACTGATTTTGGTCGCGTTGATTTGGATACCAGTTTGATTTCTTATCAACCAGATTGGAGTTATTGCGGTTTGGATTCTATGACTTACAGCGTATGCAACAGTTTTGGCATGTGCGATACTGCTACTGTTTATTTTGAAGTTACTCCCGTAGACAGTGATTTGGATGGAATCCCTGATTACATTGAGACAACTACATCGGATATTGATGGTGACGGAATATTTAATCACCTGGATGAGGATAGTGATGGCGATGGTTTGATGGACGCAGAGGAGTCTGGAATGACAGAACTTTGTTCACCAACACTGAGTGATTGTAACAGCAATGGAATCCCAGATTACATTGACTTTAACAATTGTATTCCTGATCTTGAAATTCCAGAAGGATTCTCTCCAAATGGTGATGGCGTCAATGACAGCTGGGTGATACCAGGAATCGAAAATTACCCCAACAACACAGTTGTCATCTTTAACCGTTGGGGAAATCAAGTGTATAGTGCAGAACCCTATGACAATTCTTGGAATGGAGAGTGCAATGAGTCGGGAACGTTAGGAGGCAATGAATTACCTGAGGGTACTTACTTCTACATCTTTAAGTCCGACAGGAATAGTCAAGTGAAACAAGGGTTTGTCTACATTAAACGCTAAAAGAATACAATCATGAAAAAAATATTTCTTTTCCCTATTTTATTTCTTCTTGCCTTGATGAGTATGGCTCAGCAAGAAGCTTTGTACACCCACTATATGTTCAATACATTAGAAATGAATCCCGCTTATGCAGGAAGCAGAGGTTGTATGTCATTTGTGGCCCTTAACCGCTCTCAGTGGGCCGGATTTGATGGAGCTCCTACTACCCAATCATTTGGAGTGAACACTCCTATTTTTGCAGGAAGAATGGGCATTGGTATTAATTACAACGGAGATCGGATTGGCCCTATTCGGTCATCATTGTTTTCATTGTCTGGTTCTTACATTACAAAGTTGAATGATAATACAACATTGGCTTTTGGATTGAACGGTGGATTCCAAAGTGTAAATGCCAATCTATCCGATTTAAATCTTTATGAAGTAAATGACGCTTCATTTTTGGGAAATGCGGCTAGTAAGCTTACGCCTAATTTTGGTGCTGGTATTTTTGTTCAGAATCAAAAGTGGTATTTTGGAATTTCTTCACCACGAATTTTGGAAACGCGATTTTTGGCCAGCCAAGACAATGAATTGGAATTGCTTGAATCGAAAAGGCATTATTATGTGATGACAGGTGCTATTTTACCTCTGAACAAGATGATTCAATTTAAGCCTTCAATTTTAATCAAAACCGTTCCTGGGGCACCCATTCAATTGGATGCTACTGCTATGTTTGTTTTTTATGACAAGTTCTGGTCAGGTGTTTCATCTAGAAGTGGTGATGCACTGGGTGCAATGCTAGGTTTTAATTTTAATGACAACTTACAAGTTGGTTATGCTTATGATTGGTCGTATGCGTTAGGTCAACACTCAGGCAGATCAGGCAGTCATGAAGTTGTTCTGCGTTATGAGCTTACCTATAAACAAGTGACAAAAATTAAATCACCACGTTACTTTTAAACTCCACCCAAATGAGAAATATCAAGTTATTACTATTAATGATTCTGGGAGTGATTACCCTAGATTCTAGCGCGCAGAGCAAAAGGGAGAAGAAAGGCAACAAGCACTACGAGACATTTTCTTATCATTTGGCCATCAGTAATTATCTGAAAATCGAAGATAAATCGATTGATGTGCTGAGAAAGTTGGCTTGGAGTTATTACCAAATCGAGGAGTACAAAGAGTCAGAAAAGATTTGGAAAGAAATTTCGAATAGACCCGATGTATCAGGAGAGGACTATTATCACTACGCGCAATCGCTAAAAGTCAACAAGAAGTATGAAGAAGCTTATGCATGGTTGAAAAAGGCGAGCAGTAAATTGACCAATGACTCAAGAGTCGCGCGCACGCTGGACAATTATAGTGAATTACAGGACTATCAAAAGGACGCGGGTAACTATACAGTCAAGTCTTTGTCTATGAATACAGCAGATCAAGATTTTGCTCCAGTAATGTTCGGCAATCAATTGGTTTTTGCATCTTCAAGACAAGGGGTTGAATCAGTGGAACGCAAGTGGAATTGGAATGGATTGCCTTTTCTTGAGCTGTATGCCGGTGATTTAGGACCCAATGATGAGATCATGAATATTAGAACCTTTGCTGATGTTATGAAAGGTAAGTTTCATGAAGGGCCAATTTCTTTCAATGGCAATGGCAATATTGCAATGTTCACAAGAAACAACTACAAAGAACGAGATGCCAAGGGCTATACTTGTCTGGAGCTTTTTGAGGTGAGAAAGGATGAAAATGAATGGTCAGACCCTATAGCCCTGCCATTCAATAGTGCTGAATTTTCAGTTGGACATGCTTCATTGAATAAATCTGGTGACGTAGTTTATTTTGTTTCTGATATGCCTGGCGGTTTTGGTGGAACGGATATCTATTATGCCACAAGAGGTGAGAATGGTTCATGGAGCAAGCCTATAAACGTAGGCAATGATATCAACACCGAAGGCAATGAGATGTTCCCTTTTATTCACGAGAATGGACAGTTGTTTTTTGCCTCTAATGGACATCTTGGGTTGGGAGGATTGGACAGTTACGTGGCCAAATCAAAGGATGATAACCACTGGCAAGTACTCAATTTAGGAACCCCTATCAATACCAATTTGGATGACTTTGGTTTTGTGATGTCATCAGATGCAAAGAAGGGCTTTTTCTCATCCAACAGGAACGGAGGAAAAGGAAGTGACGATTTGTATGTTGTCAATATTCTAAAGCCATGGCAGTTTGATAAGGAGCTCAGATTGGCTGTTACCAATAATCTAGGAATACCATTGGATTTGGCAAACTTTGTGATTACTTCTAAAAAGGGCAATGTGATTTCAGTAACGACAGACAGCTTGGGAATGGCAACAATAAATGCTAATGATCTGGAAGATGTTGTTTTTGAATGCAACTACCCAGTGCACAGGCCTTTTAAAGTTGAAAAAAGCTTGAAAGATTTAGAGCATGAATCTGTTATTGCTTTGGAACTTGAAAAAATCCCAGAGGTAACCTTAAAGGGTATCATTACAGAAGCAGTAACTGGACGAAAGTTGAGCGATGTCAAAGTAGAAATGGAAAATGTTATTACTCATGAAAAGGCGACGCTGTCTTCTGATCCAATGGGTGAGTTTGAAAAAGAATTGAGTGACTTGGATTGGAATCAAAAAGTAAATTACACTTTCCAGTTTTCTAAAAATGGCTATTTACCTCAATACTGCAATTACAGTGAGTTGATCAATCGTGAAGGTGAATTTGTTATCAATAACAAATGCAATATTCAAATGGAGAAATTGGAAGTGGGCCAAGATTTGGGTAAATTGATTGATATCAAGCCTATCTACTTTGATCTTGGAAAAGCCAATATCCGTCCTGACGCTGCTGTGGAGTTGGATAAAATTGTAGCGATTATGAATGAGAATCCTACCATGCAAATTGAATTGGGATCTCATACTGATTGCCGCGGTAGTGCTGAATCAAATAGGAAGTTATCTGACAAGCGCGCCAAATCATCTGCTGATTATATCAAAGGAAAAATTTCTAATCCATCGCGCATCAATGGTCGTGGTTATGGAGAAATGAATTTGGTAAATCAATGTGAATGTGAAGGGAAGAATGTTATTCCTTGCACAGAAGAACAGCATCAAGCAAATCGCAGGACGGAATTCAAGATTGTAAAGATTTAAAATTTACAATACCCCATTAGGAACCCACTTCTTACCGGAGTGGGTTTCCTTTTATGTACACTTGATCAATGTTGTCTTCTCCCAAAAAGTAAAACAACTCACTTAATCTTTCTAAAGGTTTAGTGATGATGAAATTGGCTATTTTACCTGGGGTAATACTTCCTGTTAACTCATCAATTTGCATAGCCGCTGCCCCATTTTGACAACTAGCAGTTAGCACCTCGAGGGGCTTCATATTCATTTGAATACAGGCGAGACTATTGATCAAATTCATATTGCTGCTAGGAGCAGAACCAGGGTTGAAATCAGTGGCCAATGCAACAGGGATGTTCTCATCCATCAATTTGCGCATAGGTGTGTATGGAATTTTAGTGAAAAGAGAGCATCCTGGTAATCCCGTCACAATGGTGGGTTTGTCTTTTAAGGCTACCCAATCTTGATCAGAGATAACCTCCATATGATCTAAACTCAAAGCACTATGATTGACAGCCATATCTACACCGCCAATGCTGTAAAATTGATTGACATGTATTTTTGCAGGTTTGTTTAATTCTTTTGACTTTAATAACAACTTCTCCAAATGATAAACTTGGAAATAATCACGTTCACAGAAAATGTCCAGGAAGTCAAAACCAATTTCTTGGGCCTTGGGAAGAAGTTGCTCCAATAGCATCTGAATATAGTCATCCATGCGGCTATGGTAATCCGCTGGTAGGGCATGTCCAATGATGAGAGTACATTTGATGGGAATAGGACTTGAAGATTTAATACGCTGAATCACGCGTAACATCTTCAGTTCATTTTCTACATCTAGTCCATATCCTGTTTTAATTTCTAGGGCACCAGTTCCGTTGAGCATCATTTTTTTTACTCTTGAAATGGCATCTTCGAAAAGTTGGTCTTCACTGGTTAATGACATTGCATGTGCAGAGTTCAAAATGCCACCCCCTCTGCGAGCAATTTCTTCATAGCTTAAGCCATTGATCTTATCTTCAAACTCCAATGATCTGGCCTTGGCAAAAACTGTATGGGTATGAGAATCACACCAACAAGGAACAACCATTTTACCTTCAGCATCAACTATGGTTAAATCTGCCCAATCGGTAATTCCAGGCCAATCGGTCATGCATCCATAATCTACAATGAATCCATCTTCAACCGCGAGCCATGCATTGGTGAGGCTGGGAAATTTGTTCATTTCAAGACCTTTTATCGTTCCTGGATTACTTTCAAAAGTTCCAAAAAGTTCCTGTATGTTTTTGATCAATAGACGCATGCCGCAAGATGCATCAAATTTGTTATTTCGGCAATTGAATACAGATGTTTTGTAAATTGTGCCATGCATTGTTTTTATGCCCCTCAATTAATCGCACAGGGTGCCAATTCCCTTTCTGATGAAGAATGGCGCCACATCAAGGCGCTGCGCATCAAGCCGGGGGAGACCATTTGTCTTTCGGATGGTTTAGGATCTTCTCAGCTTTTTGAGTTTCATTTGAACGAAAGGCAGCCATCTATTGTCTCATTATCCGATGTCACATTTGATCAAGAAAAGAGCGGAGTACATCTTTATATACCCATGACGCAGCAAACAGATAGAATGGAGTGGATGTTGGAGAAAGCAACGGAGATGGGGTTGGCTAGTTTAAATATTATTGTTACCCAGTATTCAGAAAAGGTGAAGTACTCGATTGATCGGTTACAGCGGATTGCGATATCAGCTATGAAGCAGAGTCAGAGAAGCTGGTTACCTGAAATTAATACTTTTCGAAGTTGGCCAGAGTTACTACACGCTCTAAAGGGGAAATCCATCTTTATTGCTCATTGTGAACAAGGAAACAAAGTGCTTTGGGGTGATAGAATGATCCCTGATCCCCATGTACTAATTGGGCCAGAAGGAGATTTCCATCCTTCGGAAATTCAAGATATTATTGAAATGGGAGGTGTGGAAATTTCTTTAGGTGAAGCCAGATTAAGAACGGAGACTGCTGGTTTGTTGGTTGTTTCAAAATACTATTTATGAAAAAAAAATGGTTATTGCTCACTTTCATTTTTTTTGTTCTGATGCTCTTTGTTGCGCGTTGGACAAAGCCTGATGAAGAGAAGTTTTTGCAGGTAGCGCAAGAAAGAATAAATGCTCATGCCGATGGTTTATCCAAGGATCCTGTAATGATTGACGTTGTCAAGATTCAAAAAGATTTTATCTTTCAAGCCTTGTCCAAGCTTTTGATAACCAAAGATTATTATTTCTTCACGGTCCATTCCATTACACTAGGGGATGGGGAGTTCAGGTATATTGGGGTGTTTGGAACCTTTATCCCATTTCAAAGAGAAGATCCACTGAAAAAATTTTATAAGAATGAAGAATAGCATTGTTATTTTGTTTTGTTTGTTGACTGAAGTTTTATACAGTCAGCTTATTCCGAAGCCTGTTACCTCTTATGTTCCGATTAAAGATATTTTTGAAGCCAAAGATGGTCAATTGGAAATATGGACGGAGAAAGCCTACTTTAATGAAGCTAAGATTCTTGCCGATCAAATAAAAATGAACCGTGATTATCTTCCCAAAATCAATGAATGGAATGGAATTAGCGCAGTAAATGGATTGCTTTTAAAGACAAATACATCAGTTAAAGATCCGGAAGGATATCAATTGAATATCGAAAAGAATATTGCATGTATTTCGGGCAGTTCTCCTGCTGGTATTTTGCATGGGGTGTTTTCATTTATCCAAATGACGCCTCTCAAAAAGGGGAAGGATGATTCTTCTTTTCACCTCGACGCATGGGTAATAGAGGATGCGCCTCATTTTGATCATCGAGGTTTATTACTGGATTGCGGAAGGCACTTTATGAGTGTCGAGAAAATCAAGGAGACCCTTCTCACAATGGCGTTGTACAAGATGAATGTCTTTCATTGGCACCTAACAGAGGATCAAGGTTGGCGCATAGAAATAAAGAAGTATCCCCAATTGACAGAAATAGGAGCATATCGAAAAGTAAATGACGAGAATTATGGAGGTTTCTATAGTCAAGAACAAATAAAAGAAATTGTTGATTATGCCAACAAGTTACATATCATGGTGATTCCGGAAATTGAGTTGCCAGGACATAGCGTGGCAGCAATTGCTGCATATCCATATTTGAGTTGTACTGGAAAACAAATTCCGGTAGAGACGGAATGGGGTGTTTTTAAGGATATTTATTGCGCTGGAAATGATGAGACAATGCAATTTATCAAAGATGTTTTAGATGAAGTGGTTTCTCTTTTTCCTGCTCCTTTCATTCATATTGGAGGTGACGAAGCTCCAAAAGTGAGATGGGAAAATTGTTCTAAATGTCAAAAGAGAATAAAGGAAGAACATTTAAAGAATGAGGCGGAGTTGCAAACTTGGATGATTGAGGAGGTTGCCAAACACTTAAAAGCAAAAGGAAAAGACATTATCGGTTGGGATGAAATCCTTGAAGGCGGTATTCCTTCGGGAGCAGTTATTCAATCATGGAGAGGTATGCAAGGCGGATTGGAGGCTGCTCAGCACGATCACGCGGTTGTCATGTCGCCCACTAGTCATTGCTATTTGGACTACGGTTTAGATGGAATCGACACCAAGAAGGTATATGAGTTTGATCCTATTCCCAGTGAGTTGGCTTTGGATAAGCACCACTTGATTTTGGGCGCAGAGGGAAACATGTGGACAGAACGTGCGCCAGAGAATGAAGTTACAAGCAAGATTTTTCCAAGATTGATAGCATTGTCTGAGGTTCTTTGGAGTTATCCTGCAAAAAGAGATTATCAGGAGTTCGAAGAGAGGTTAAAAAGGTCTTTCCAACTCCTAGATAAGAGGAAGGTGAAGTATGGTTTCATTTCCACACCCATTCAGTTTCTTACGGCGATTGAAAATGACAAACTGTGGGTTACAGTTCAACAACAACAGAAGGATATGGAGTTGTTTTATACAACAACTAATTTTGAAACTGAATCGATTGAAGAAGTGGCAGATATTGTCAATATTAATGGGCCAATTTCTATTAAGCGCAACGCTAAAATCAACCTTCAGGTGGGCATGAAGAATGCCGGAAGCGATCAAGTAAAATGGCAGAACAGAATTTTTGCCAATCATTTGGCCCTGGGTAAAGAAATCACATTGAATTATTCGCCGAGTAACGCGTATTTAGGTGGAGGTGCAAATGGCTTGGTGAATGGGTGCCTCGGTGGTGATAACTTCAGAGACGGGAATTGGCAAGCCACGCAAGGAAAGGACATGGATATGGTAATAGATTTGGGAAAAATAGAGAGCATTTCGGAGATAAGCACTCGTTGGTTTCATTATGCCAATGCCTGGATTTTTAGGCCCGAAGATGTGTCGTATTTTGTATCTGCTGATGGTAACAATTGGCAATTGCTATCGAAAGACCTAGTTGGTCAGAGAACCACTGCTGAACAGTCAGGTGAGTTTGCTGTGACCTCAAAGGTTTTGGCTGAGGATAAAACAGCCTATGACTCTTTCATGGGCAGATACGTAAAAGTTCAAGCACGCTCAATTGGAAAATGCCCTGATTGGCATGACGCTCCTGGTGAGCCCAGTTGGTTATTTATAGATGAAATTGTTGTTAGATGAAACAACTGCTCTTTGTGGTTCATGGCAGATTAAAGAATTCTCGGAAGTGGAAAAGGATTAGTCAACTAATGGCTAATCAAACACAATGGTCATGTGTAACGGCGTTTACTGAATACGCAGGCCATGCCATAGAATTGGTAAGATCAAATTTGGAAAAGGTTAAGTTCGATGCAGTTGTTGCTTGCGGTGGGGATGGGACTTTGAATGAATGTGTAAATGGAATTATGCTGAGCAAATCTAAAGTTCCCCTTGGAATATTGGCGATGGGTACAGGAAATGATTTTGTGAAATCATTGAAAATGCGGGGGAGTTGGAATGATTTGATAGAGGTCATTGAAACTTGGAATACTTTAAGTTGTGATGTAATGCGCTTGAAGTCTAATGGAGGTTTGAGATATGGTATTAATGTTTCAGATATTGGAATAGGAGGTGAGGTGGTGCAGAGAATGGCACGTGATCGTCGATGGTTGGGTTCTTTTTTAACCTATCAGAAGAATATCGTTAAAAGTTTTTTGTCTTTTAAGTCAAAGCAAATGATCCTTAGATTGGATGATGGTCCTGAATTTTCTCAAAATTTATTCATGTTGGCAGCAAGCAATGCTGCTTGGTTCGGGAGTGGCCTTTGCATCGACCCAGAAGCACAATTGAATGACGGTCTTCTGAATATTGTAGTGGTTGAAGATATTTCTTTGCTGGAATACCTGGGGCAGTTGCCTTTTTTGAGGCGCGGTGAGCGATTGAAACACCCTACAGTTAGTTATCGCCAATCTCAAACGATGGCACTCTTGTCTGAAGGCTGGCCAATTGATTGTGATGGAGAGTTTATCGGTTTTACTCCCTTGACCATAGATTTGATGGAAGGTGGCGTCAATATTTTGATTCCAAGAATAATTACAGCAGTTCCTTAATTATATTTGTACCTAATAAAACAACTAAAAATGTCATATTTCTTTACTTCAGAGTCCGTTTCAGAAGGACATCCAGATAAAGTTGCCGATCAGATTTCTGATGCTCTTATTGATCATTTCTTGGCTTTTGATGCTCAGTCTAAGGTAGCTTGTGAAACCCTGGTAACAACGGGTCAAGTAGTTTTGGCTGGTGAAGTGAAATCACAAACCTACCTTGATGTTCAGAGTATTACCAGAGATGTAATCAAGGAAATAGGATATACCAAGAGTGAGTACATGTTTGAGGCCAATTCTTGTGGTATTCTCTCCGCTATTCATGAGCAATCGCCGGATATTAATCAAGGAGTAGAGCGCAAGAAAAAGGAAGATCAAGGTGCAGGAGACCAAGGAATGATGTTCGGCTATGCTTCCAACGAAACAGATAATTTTATGCCGCTTCCTTTGGAATTGGCGCATATGTTACTTAGAGAATTGGCGGCCATTCGCAAAGAAGGTAAATTGATGAAATATCTCCGTCCTGATGCGAAAAGTCAAGTGACCATTGAGTATTCTGATGATCACAAAGCCATGGGAATTACAGCAATTGTAATTTCAACACAGCATGACGATTTTGATAAAGATGACAACAAGATGTTGGCTAAAATCAAAAAAGATGTACAGGATATTTTGATTCCAAGGATAATGAAACAATGTCCTGCTCGTGTTCAGAAATTGTTCAAGTCTAAATATGCTTTGCATGTTAATCCAACTGGTAAGTTCGTGATTGGTGGACCACATGGTGACACAGGTCTAACAGGAAGAAAGATTATTGTAGATACCTATGGCGGAAAAGGAGCTCATGGTGGAGGTGCTTTTTCTGGTAAGGATCCAAGTAAAGTAGATAGGAGTGCAGCTTATGCTACACGACACATTGCCCGCAACTTGGTATCCGCTGGAGTTTGTGATGAAGCTTTGGTTCAAGTGGCTTATGCCATTGGTGTTGCAGATCCTGTTGGTCTGTATGTCAATACTTACGGAACATCCAAAGTGAAAATGTCCGACGGTGAATTGGCCTCTGCTATCTTGAATATGAAGGAGTGTAGCCTGCGTCCATACCAAATTGAACAGCGCTTCAAATTACGCACGCCTATTTATAGAGAAACTGCGGCATATGGACATATGGGCAGAATGTGTGAAGTGAAGTCCAAAACATTTAAGGATGGAAGTGGTAAAACCAAAGTGATGAAAGTTGAACTTTTCCCATGGGAAAAGGACAATTTGGTCAGTCTATTTAAAAAGACGTTCAAAGTAAAGTAATAGAAAGCGCCGAAAGGCGCTTTTTTTATGAGGAATATTTTATTGATTATAGGATTATTTTGATAATTTAGTGAGATGAAAAACCCTGTCAAGTCAGTTTTGCTGGTTTTGCTGATTGTATTTAGTCAAAATCATATCCATGCCCAAAACAGCGTGCCATTCCAATGGACGGAGGCTATGTTGACCGCTATTAGAAACGACTTTGCTCGACCTCCAATGACGGCACGGAACCTGCAGCATTTTTCTATGGCGATGTATGACGCTTGGGCTGCTTATGACGATGATGCGGCCACTTTGTTTTTGGGTAAGACATTCAATGGTTTTACTTGTCCATATTCCGGAATTTTACAACCAGACGATAGAGCATCTGCTCAAAATATGGCCATGAGTTATGCGGCATACCGAATCATCAGGAATCGGTATCTAAACTCTCCAGGATGGGGCACGGTAACATTGCCTTATTTGACAACATTGATGGGGGAGATGGGTTATGATATCAACTTTTCATCAGTGGACTATACAACAGGTAATCCCGCTGCATTGGGAAATTACATTGCCGCACGAATCATTTCCTATGGCAATGGTGATGGTTCCAATCAGTTGTTGAACTATGCCAATCAGTATTATACACCTTTAAACCCTTCATTGTTTCCCACTTTGCCTGGAACTAGTGGAATCATTGATCCCAATCGCTGGCAACCGCTTAGTTTAAGTGTCTTCATTGATCAGAATGGTAATCTTTTATCCGGTGCACCGCCTTTTATGGGGCCTGAATGGGGGAATGTAAAACCGTTTGCTATGGATGATCAAGATTTGACACTTAAACAGCGTGATGGCTATGATTGGAAGGTGTATCATGATCCAGGATTATTTCCGCAAATGGGTGAGACAGGTGAGGGTATCAATGATTTGTACAAATGGAATTTTGCTTTGGTAGCCGCTTGGGGTTCTCACTTGGATACAAATGATGCAGTAATGCTTGATATTTCTCCTAAGAGTATTGGCAATGCCACACTTCCTCAATCGTTCGAAGATCAAGTGACTTTTTATGATTTTGAGAATGGCGGAGATAATGGGTCAGGACATACGATAAATCCAATTACAGGTTTACCTTATGATGAACAGTGGGTTTACCGTGGTGATTATACCCGTGTATTGGCAGAGTTTTGGGCGGATGGTCCTAGCTCGGAAACCCCTCCAGGACATTGGTTTAAAATTTTAAATTATGTGATAACACAAATGCAAGGAACTTTTCTGTGGGAGGGAGTTGAGTCTGTTGATGAAACAGAGTTTTGCCTACGTGCTTATTTGACCCTTGGAGGTGCTGTCCATGATGCCGCAATTTCTGCATGGGGAATCAAGGGGTTTTATGATGGTGTCCGCCCCGTTTCCGCAATTCGCTATATGGCTGAAAGAGGGCAATCTTCAGATCCCAATCTTCCCAATTACCACCCCGATGGTTTTCCATTAATCCCTGGATTCTCAGAGTTGATTCAGCCAGGAGATCCCTTGGCAGGATCCAGTAATGAGAATGTCAATAAGGTGAAGCTATATTCTTGGAATGGTCCAGAATTGATCAGTGATCCAGCCACAGAGATGGCGGGTGTTGGCTGGATTCTGGCAGAGAAATGGTACCCCTATCAACGTCCAACATTTGTGACACCTCCTTTTGCAGGATATGTCTCGGGACACTCAACTTATTCAAGAGCCTCTGCTGAAGTAATGACCGCAATCACTGGTTCTGAGTATTTCCCGGGTGGAATGGGAACTTTTGACGCTCCAATGAATCAGTATTTGGTGTTTGAAGAAGGTCCTAGCATGAATGTGCAACTCCAATGGGCCACATACCAAGACGCGAGTGATCAATGCAGTTTGTCGCGCATTTGGGGAGGTATTCATCCACCCATGGACGATATAGCAGGAAGGTACATAGGTATGGATGTCGCTGCTGATGCTGTTGCCAAGGCGGACGGTTTATGGCAAGATACATTGCCTAAAATTCTAGTTTTGGAATGTCCACCTTTTGTCAATGATTTTATTTGCTCAGACACCTTGGATATTATCGCTCATTTCAATCAACCCATGTCCACCAATTGGGGTCCAAGCTTGGATTTTGTCAATGGCGATTTGTCCAGTGATTTAACTTATGTGGATGTCAACTGGATCAATGATTCTACCTACCGTTGGCGTTTTGTTATACAAGACAACAATCACGTGGTGGAAAATATCGATGTAAAAATCATGGGTGCAGCCAATACAAATGGGGTTTTGCAGCGCATCAAGTACGGCAATGATCTGTTTGTTATTGATACTGAAAATCCATATGTTATCGGCTTTTCAACCAATGTTGAAGTTGTGAATGAATCTGTTGTTCAACAAAATCAGTATCTTGTTGGACTGTCTTTTAATGAAACCGTGGTTGGTGAGAACATTCAATTCAATAGCAACTGCCAAACAATCCAATCATCTTCTGTCGATCCAGTTTTTGAAGGGAATAATGATTTGAATCTCCAGTTGAACTTGGTTGATGTCAATGAGGAATTTCAATCGCCAACTATGGTGATTACAGGCTTCAAAGATTTAGCAGGCAATGACATGATTGTTATGGATACCACGCTATTGAATACTGTGATTGATACCAAAGCTCCGTCATTGACAGGTTGGAATTTAAACACTACAGTTTTTGATGAATCCAACGCTGGCGGTTCTTGGTTGGTGCAAGTGCAGTTTGATGAGACTATCATGAATGAAACTTTCCCGTTACTTCAATGGCCTCTTCCCATGGATCTTACTTTGCTGAATGAACAATGGATGGACTCTTTGAATTTCGAATGGGGATTTGTTATCAATGACAACAATGTCAATGCTGCCAATTTGGTTTTGAGTGCTACTGGAGCCACTGATTTAAATGGCAATCAGATGGACACAATTTATTTCAACGATTTACTTCAATGGGAGATGAATCCATGGGTGGAGTCTCTAGGATGCACCGATACCAGCGCATGTAATTTTAGTGTTGATGCCAATACAAATGACGGAAGCTGTATAGTTCCTTTAACACCTTGTGACGATAGTGATTCCTTGACAGTGAACGACATGATTCAATTGGATTGCAGTTGCTCGGGAGAAATAGTTCAATCATTAGAAGAACAAGCTTTGAATTTTTCAATTTACCCCAATCCAACAACTGATTTTCTGAATATCAATGGCACAGGTAGAGTTATTATTTTCGACGTCAATGGACGTGTTTTGTTTGACCAATGGATAGTGGGTCGTGCCGCTGTTGATGTCCAGAAATGGGCTGCAGGAAGTTATACTTTAAAAGTCAATCATCGAGAATTCACCTGGATTAAATCCAGTTTTGCATTAAAATGATAGCATTGGGTTAACATATTATTTCTGCAATGAATTCATCTTTGAAGGCTATGGAGAAAAGGGTTATTAGTGTTCAAAGAGAGCTTTCTTGGCTGCAATTTAATGAAAGGGTATTATTCGAAGCGTCTGATGTCAAGAACCCATTGGTGTCTCGAGTTCATTTTTTAGGGATTTTTTCAAGCAATTTGGATGAGTTTTTTAAGGTGCGAATTGCTTCTCTGAATAGGGAATTAAAGGCATTGAAAGGAAGGAAAGGAAACCCATTGGATATCATTCATGATCGGGTTATTGAGTTGCAATGGGAGTTTGATCGGATTTTTGATAATACCAAAAAAGCGCTGGCTAAGGGTGGGGTTCATTTTAAAAATGAGCGCCAATTGAGTGCTGCTCAAAAGTTATTCGTGGATCATTATTTTGACGATGAAATTAGGCATCATATTATTCCCATTTTGATGGCCTCCAGTATGCCTTTGCCTCCATTAAAGGATAACGCGCTGTACTTAGTGGTTGAGGTGGTATTAAAGGGTAAAGCTAAAAAAGTTTACGCACTCATTGAGGTGCCTGAGACGATAGGTCGATGGGTGGTCTTACCTACAGATAATGAAGAGAAACATGTCATGTTTCTGGAGGATGTAATCCGGTTTAATCTCAAAAAGATTTTTTCCATTTATGCCATAGCTTCTGTAAAAGCTTTTGATGTGAAGGTTGTCCGCGATGCAGAATATGAAATAGAGAATGATTTTTCAAAAAGTGTTTTTGATAAGATATCCAAGAGTATTCAGCAGAGAAGCAAGGGTGATTACGTTCGAATCAATTTTGATCATGAGATTCCCGAAGAATTGCTTCAATTGCTTTTGAACAAAACCAAGATAAAGAACGCGCAAAATATTATTCCGGGAGGGCGTTATCACAATAAGAAAGATCTTCTTAGTTTCCCGGATTTCGGAAATCCAGATTGGGTATATCCCAAACACCGAAGTCTATCACATCCGGCATTTAAGAAGACCATCAACATTCTAGATACTTTCAATAAGAGGGATGTTTTGTTGCAGTTTCCATACCAACGTTTTTCTCATATATTGGATTTGTTGAGAGCTGCAGCCATTGATCCAGAGGTGCGCACCATACGCATTTCAATGTACCGTATTGCACATGATTCCCATATTTTACATGCATTGGTCAATGCTGCCAGAAATGGCAAAAAGGTTGTTGCATTGGTTGAAGTTCAGGCGCGTTTTGATGAAGAGCACAACCTACAAATTACCAAAATGTTGCAGGAAGCTGGAGTGAAAGTGATTCCAGGTATTCCAGGTTTAAAGGTGCATTGCAAGGTGTTTCAAATCAGTAGGAAAATCAATGGGAGAACGGTTCGGATAACCCACATAGGAACAGGAAATTTCCACGAAAAGACGGCTCGTATTTATTCAGATACTTCTTTACTGACAACAAATATTGACCTTGGAAGAGAAGTAAGAAGCTTGTTTCATTTTTTTGAAGCCAATTTCCACCGACCTCAGTTCAGACATTTGGTGGTTTCTCCATTTAATACCCGAAGAAAATTGATGGATTGGATTGGAGAAGAAATCAAGGAAGCTAAAAAAGGAAAGAAGGCTTTGGTTGTAATAAAAGTTAACAACCTGGTCGATGATGGAATCATTAAAAAGTTATTGGAAGCGGGTGAAAACGGTGTTGAAGTGAAATTGGTTATTAGAGGTGTCTGTTTATTACAACCTGTGACTGAGAATCAAAAGAAGAACATCAGTATGCGGAGTATTTTGGGAAGGTATTTGGAGCATAGTAGAGTGTTCGTTTTTGGATTGGGTAAGCGCGAGCGTATTTTTATTGGAAGTGCGGACATGATGGTGCGGAACTTGGATTATCGAATCGAAGTTTTGGCACCTATTCAAGATCCTGAAATACGCGGAGAACTAAAAGATTGGTTGAACTTGCAGTTTGATCCTTGGGCCAAGGCAAGGTGTTTGGAGTCTGAACGCATGAATCAATTGGTTTGTAGTGTTATTCAATCTAAATCATTTGATACACAGGAAAGGTATTATCAAAATCTTCTTGAAAAATCAGATTTAAACAAATGAGGATTGCTGCTATAGATATAGGCTCCAATGCCGTTAGGTTATTTGTTGCGCAAGTGCATCAGAATGAAGATGGAATATTATTGGAGAAATTGCTTCATACAAGAGTGCCCATTCGATTGGGCGGTGATGTCTTTACATTTGGAAAAGTGTCAGCTGAGCGTGCGACACAATTGGCTTTAACCATCAAAGGATTTGCTGCTATTATTGAAGCATTAGCCATTGAAGAAGTCAGAGCATGCGCTACAAGCGCTTTGAGAAGTGCTGAGAATAGGGATGCTGTGTTAAGTGAGGTGAAGAAAATTTCAGGGATAGAAATTAAAATCTTATCCGGTAGTGAGGAGGCAGAAATGATTTTTGGAAACTTTAGCCACTACCAATTGCCCAAGGAACACCACTACCTATTTATTGATGTAGGTGGGGGTAGCACGGAGTTGACATTAATCGAAAGGGGGGTGAAAAAAGCTTCCCAATCTTTTGAGGTGGGCACAGTACGAATGCTTTTGAATGATCAGAAGAAATTGCCAAAGGCTGTTTTTGATTGGTTATTGCAGAACATCAATCCAAAAATGAAGTACCAAGCCATTGCTACAGGAGGGAACATCAATAGTGCGATAAAAATATTAGAGAAAAAATCAAGAGAGTTTGTTTCATTAGAAGAGTTAAACAATTTGAAGAAACAATTGAGTCGTTGTACAAAAGAACAACGGATGCGGAAGTACAAGTTAAGAGAAGACCGGGCCGATGTTATTGTCCCAGCACTTAACATTTATACTCAGATAGCTGATGAGGTGGGGATCCAAGAATTGCTGGCTCCAAAGTTTGGTTTGGCTGACGGAATCGTTCTAGAGGTTCTTGAATCTAAAGGATTTAAGGATTTTAAATTGATATCAGCGTGATATGAAAGACGAGTTGATACCTAAATCTATCCTTGCCAAGGTTTTAAAGACCAATGAAAGGAATCCTTTGGTGGAGATTGTGCAACAAGTTACGCGATTAAAGGCAATTAACAAACTTTACGCCCAGGTATCGGATAAAAGAGGAGAGGAATTTGTCGATGGTCTTTTTGATCAGTTGAAGATAACCACACAGTTCAAGAAAGAGCAATTGGATTTAATACCCAAAGAAGGGCCACTGGTGGTGGTTTGTAATCATCCTTTTGGGGCTTTAGATGGTTTGATGGCCTTGAAGATTTTGCTTCAAGTACGGAGTGATATCAAGGTCATGGCCAATTTTATTTTAT
>CANNHA010000044.1 GCA_947504275.1 Flavobacteriales bacterium | reverse complement strand
TCTTTGGACGATGGTAAGTGGGGTGGAATCCCAATTGGATTCAGCTTCGATTACTTTGGAACAGATTACACAGTAATGAATGCTGGTACCAATGGAGTTGCTAATTTTGGAGATTACAATGCATTCAATGGTTTCCAATATTCATTCCCTAATGGTTTCCCAAGTCCAAGTAGTCCCGTCAACACCATTGGTGTTTTGGCCACAGACTTCTATATGAATACATCTGGAACACTTAGATACTGGAATGAAGGTTCTTCTCCAAACCGAGTGTTTGTATTGGAGTATTTGAATGGTCCAGGTTGGACAGCTGATGGTGTTCACTCTGCGCAATTGCACTTGTTTGAAACAACAGGTAAGGTTGAAATACATGTTAAAGAAGCAACTGGTACAGGTTCATTCGCTGGTCCAAAGACCATCGGATTGCAAAATGGTGATGGTACGGTTGGAGCTATTGCTCCAGTAGATTGCAGTGTTATCGGTGGACCTACTTGGAATGCCCGCAACGCAACCATCACAGCGGCGAACTCTAAAGGATGGAGATTCAATCCTCCAGTAGACTATACTTTTGCTTGGACTCCAATCAATGAATTGGCGGCAGGTACTTTGGCTAATCAAGCCAGTGCAACTGCAGCTCCAACTTCAAATATACCTGGATTTGAGACCATCTACACATTGAACATCGTGGACAATGTTAGCGGATGTACTGGATCATTCAGTATTCCAATCAAGATTGTTGAGAGTGCGCCAACGGCAGATTTCGTTGCAGCTCCAACCTCTGGAACTTCAGGTGGTGCTGTAACGCAACACAACTTGATTCCATCTTATCCTGATTTGGCTGGTGTCAGTTACAATTGGATTATCAGTCCAAATACTGTTTCTTTTGTTAATGCTACCAATGCGCAAACTCGTATCCCTCAAGTGGAGTTCTTGAACGCAGGTCTGTACAGCATTACTTTAGAAATCACCAATTGTGTGGGTACAACAACATTGTTGAAATCCAATTACGTGAGCATTGTTCCAGACTATTGTACCAACTTGTACACTTCAGGAACTCAGTTTGGAGATTTGATTTCCAATGTGAGCATCACAGGTACCAATTTCAACAACCCTCAGTCATTTGCTGCTGGTGCTCCTGCTTATGAGTACTTTGCTCCTTCAGCAAATACTACAGCTACATTGAATGCGGGTGGTACATACTCAGTTAACGTTTCGACCGGAGAGTATGGTGATCAAGGTTTTGCAGCTTGGATTGATTACAATGATGACGGTGTCTTCACCAACTCCAATGATCCTGCTTTGAATGAGCGCATTGGTTTCACCAATGGATATGTTGGATCAGGTTATACGCCTGGTGTTGTAAATGGTACTGCAACCTTTACCATCAATTTGGGATGTAATCCTCCTGTTGGAACCCACAGAATGCGTGTCCGTTGTGCCTATTTTGAAGACGGCGCAACCATTGATGCTTGTGCGGTTTATACCTACGGACAAACAGAAGATTACGTGGTAACCATCGGAGGTTTGATTCCTTTTGCACCTACGTTTACAACATCTTCTGCAACAGCATGTACTGAGGCAGTGAACGCTGTAACGTATACAACGCAAGACAACCAAACCAGTTACACTTGGACCTATTTGGACAACGCGAATAATGCTTTGTTGAGCGGTACTGATTACACAGTTACTTATCCAACGCAGAATTCGGCTACTGTTACTTGGTTAACTGCAGGTGCTAAGAAAGTTCAGGTGAACTACAACAATCCAGCAGGTTGTTTGTCTACTGGCCCAGTTACCACAAATACTACGGTTAGTTTGCAGACTGTACCTGGTTCATTAGTTTTGACACCAAACGCGTCTAATACTGGTGGAACTATCGCTTACAATTCAGCAGGTTCAATTGGTTCTATAGCTGGTGGATGGCAAAGATCTATCGATGGTGGAATTAATTGGACATCAATTACGCCAAATGGTCCAAACTCGTTTACATTTAACAACTTAACAGTTCAGACAATGTACAGGGTATTGGTAACAAGCGGAAACTGCTCGACTTTACCAACCAACGTAATCACAGGATATGTTCCTGGTGCTGGTGTTGCCAATGCTGTTGTTGTTAATACCATCGGTCAGTTTGGAACAGGTGTTCAAACATCTTACACATCTAACTTGGCCAGCGTTCCAGGTAACGAGGTATGGTATTCATTTACGGCTTCTGCTAATGCAGCTAGAATCTCAGTTGTTGGATCTAGTTTGGTAGCTGATGACAATCAAATTTCATTGTTCGAAGGTCCTGCTACTATTCCAATGATTCCAATTTTGACTGAGAATGATGTTGCTGTTGGCGCTCAAGGTGCTGCAGCAGATGCAGGAAGTGAAATCCTGTTGACAGATCAGTTGATTCCTGGTAATCAGTATTACTTCTCTGTGAAGAACAACAATGCTACTGCAGGTCAGGTATCTATCGTTATCTCTTACTTGAGATCTTCAGAAGCTGACATCATGCCTTACACAAGTTACACAGGCGTTTACAACAACACTTGTCAAAACTTCAAGGCTAGGTTCCGTGCTAACTCTACTGGTTATACCGTTAAGCGTTGGGCCGATCAAACTGCAGCCAATGCAGCTGCAGCTTCAGGAACAGGTACTCCATCATGGGTATATGCTATTCCTGCTGGAACAGGAACTGTTGCTTCAACTATCTGTCAGTTGGGTAGAATCTTACCAGCCAACATTCTAGGTGGTGCTGCTCTTACATACTATCTAACAGTAGATGCTGCCTACAACTTGGCTGATGCCTTTGGAAACTTGAATGCATTGACTGCAACAGGTAATGTGGTTTCTGCAATTGGATTGAACTCAGAGGCTGATTTGAACGTCCGCGCAAGCGATCGTTGCCCAGTGTCTAAGAGCGCAGTTACAGGGTCAATCACCACCAACCGTTCAGTTTGCGGTGTGCGCAACTATGACTACGAGTTTACCAAAGTATTGCCAACTGTAGATCTTGAAATCAACGTAGCTGGTCCAGTAGGTGCATCTCGTGTACTTGCCTTGAATACAGTTCCTGGCATTGGAAATGGTTTTACATTCGATGTTCGCATCCGTGGTAAGCACGTAGATAACGCAACATATTCTAACTATGGAACTGTTGCTTGCGTAAAAACTACAGGTGTCGCAGGTATGCCAACCATCGAGGATGAAGGTGTTATCGCTGAGCGTTCTTTCAATGGTGTTACCACCAGCATCTATCCTAACCCCAACAATGGTTCGAGTGTAAACTTGAACGTTGATGGCATGGAAGGTGAATTGCAAGTTCGCATCACTGATGCAACTGGTCGTATGGTATACAGCAACCGCTACATTGTAGAAGGTGCAATGAATACTACTATGGACTTCGGTCAGACTTTGGCTGGCGGAGTGTACATGGTTGAAATGGTTCAAAACGGTCAATTGAACACCATGAGAATGGTGGTTAACCGATAAGATCATTCTGATATCTAGTAAAAGGGCGCCCAGTGGGCGCCCTTTTTGTTGGAGACAAAAAAAAGGCTGCTCCTTTGAGCAGCCTTTTTCTTGCAGGATGATCTAGTACGTTAATCAAGGAAGTATTTTTCAAGCCAAAGAATAACCGCTTGTGGAGATTCCCATTGCCCCATGTGTCCTATTCCTTCTTGCACATCCAATGTAGATAATGGAGAAAGTTTCATTGCTTCTGAATGAACCTGATTTATGGGGATTCCAGCATCCTTTTCTCCTGCAAAAAAATGTATGGGAATTTGCTTACCTGCAAGGTAATCCAAATTGCACACTCTGTTCATCATGGCTTTTTGACAGGCAGCAATAGTGTCAGCGTTAACAGCATTGGCTTCTTGGATTAACCGTTCAATTTCCTGATACTTTTTCACTTTGAATCCGTCAGAAAACAGGTGGGTAATCATGGTCCTTATATACAGTGATTTGTTTTCTTGAACCAGATCAATGGCCCTTTGCCTTTGTGATTTCTTGGCCTCGTCATCAGCGCCTATTTTGGAATGGAAAATCCCTAATCGGGATGGATTTAAGCCCAATCTAAGCAGATAAGGCAGGAGATAACCACCCATCGAATGGCCAATGATTTGAAAGGGTTCACTGGCGTCGATGTCCATGATTAATACCTCAGCAATGCCCTCCATGGTGTCGGGACAAAATTCATGAATGCGTTGTCCATGACCAGGAAGGGATAGATACCGCGCATTGGGAAATTTTAAGGAACAAAATTTCCACATATCGGGAGACTCTAGAAAACCATGAATAAAATAGGTTGTCATCACACGCTTTTGGCAATGACCTCTTCTATTGCATCAGGTAATTTGGCTTTGAGCAGATTCTCAATGCCTCCTTTGAGTGTTGCTGTTGATGAAGGACAACCAGAGCAAGCACCACGCATATTGACATAGACTTTCTTGTTGTCATATCCTACAAAATCTATGGCGCCTCCATCTTGCTCAACCGCAGGGCGCACATATTCATTGAGTAAGAAGATGATCTCTTCGTCAAACTCAGAAGGTGCAAAAACGGTGTTCTCTGATTTGGAAATGTTGGGTGTATTTGAATCTGCGATGATTTGTTGCGTTTCTCGTGACATCAAGGATGCAGGAATGGTGCTGACGGCTATTTCGTTTTCCATCAGCCATTCTCTGACGTACTCTCTCAACTGCATAACAATCATGTCCCAATCCAAACTTTCATCTCTTGTTATGGTAACATAATTACTGCTGATGAAAACACTTTTTACAAATGGGAAATGAAACAACTCTTCAGCCAACGCCGAAGACCCTTTGGCCTCTTGCGCTAACTTATATTCTACTTGCATTCCTCCTGAGATGAGTAAACGATCAGCGACAAATTTCATCGTAGCAGGATTGGGTGTCATTTCAGCGTATACAGCGGTGGGGATTTTCTTTTTGTCCATATTGCAAAGTTAGCACACGTTTGCCTCAACTCGTTTTACCTTTGTTCAATGGAATCAATGATTGTTCAATTTCAAGAGGAGATAAAGTTAGGAATACCTTCAGATTTGCCGCATGCACCGGTGTGGGATGTTAACATCAACCATGCTCCGAGGAGAAAGGAGATATTAAATGAGGCAGAAAAAAAGTTGGCTTTGCGCAACGCTTTGCGTTACTTCCCAAAATCACTTCATGCTCAGCTTTTGCCGGAGTTTAAAGAGGAGTTGAATCAATATGGCCGAATTTATATGCATCGATATCGACCACATGGTGAAATCAAAGCACGTCCAATAGATTGGTATCCTTGTCGTTCAAAGCAGGCAGCTGCGATTATGCTCATGATTCAAAATAATTTGGATCCTGCTGTGGCACAGCATCCGCATGAGTTAATTACTTATGGGGGCAATGGCGCAGTTTTTCAAAATTGGGCCCAGTACAGATTGGTGATGCAGTATTTGTCAGAGATGACGGATGAACAAACTTTGGTCATGTACAGTGGACATCCCCTGGGTCTGTTTCCCTCCCATGCGGAAGCGCCTAGAGTTGTTGTCACCAATGGAATGATGATACCCAATTACAGTAAACCCGATGATTGGGAGAAGTTTAATGCATTGGGAGTGACGCAATACGGACAAATGACTGCGGGATCCTACATGTACATTGGTCCTCAAGGAATTGTTCATGGAACAACCATTACCGTGATGAACGCGGCTAGAATGTTGCGAAAGGGAAGGGGAGATCATGGTGTTTATCACCTTCCTGGTAATGGGTTGTTATTTGTAACTGCCGGTTTAGGTGGTATGTCCGGAGCCCAGCCCAAGGCATCCAACATTGCGGGATGTGTTAGCATTACTGCAGAAGTAAACCCCAAAGCAGCATACAAACGATTTGATCAGGGTTGGGTAGATGTTATTGAAGAAGATGTTCAGGTTGTTGTCTCCAAAGCCAAAGCGGATAAAGAGCAGGGAGTGGTAAGAAGCTATGCTTTTGTGGGGAATATCGTTGATCTCTGGGAAGAGTTATTGAATCAAGAAGTAAAGGTTGATTTAGGAAGCGACCAAACATCCTTGCACAATCCATGGGCGGGGGGATATTACCCGGCAGGCTTTTCTTATGATGACGCCAATGAAATGATGGCCAATGATCCGGAAAAATTCAAACATGAAATACAAGCAACTTTGAAGCGGCATGCTGCAGCAATAAATGCCCATGCCGAAAGGGGGATGTATTTCTTTGATTACGGTAATGCGTTTTTGTTAGAGGCATCTAGGGCAGGAGCAGAAGTGTTGGCAACTCCAGGTTCCAAGTTGTACAATAGAACAATAGATGGTTTGGCTTTTGCCTATCCAAGTTACGTTCAAGATATCCTAGGGCCAATGTGTTTTGATTATGGATTTGGTCCATTTAGATGGGTCTGTTGTTCAGGCACATCAGATGATTTAGAAAAGACGGATCGCATAGCAGAAAGGGTGTTGCAATCATTGAAAGCAAATGCTCCAGAAGAGATACAGCAGCAATTGGCAGATAATATCAGATGGATTCAAGAGGCTGGAAAGAATAAGATGGTGGTGGGTTCGCAGGCTAGAATTTTGTATGCGGATGCCGAGGGTAGAATGGCCATTGCGCAGGCTTTTAACGATGCCATTGCAGCAGGTGAAATAGGGCCAGTAGTTTTGGGTCGGGATCACCACGATGTCAGCGGAACAGATTCACCATTCAGGGAAACATCAAACATTTATGATGGTTCACGTTTTACAGCTGATATGGCCGTTCAAAATTTTGTGGGTGATGCTTTTAGAGGAGCCACCTGGGTCAGTCTGCACAATGGTGGAGGAGTAGGATGGGGTGAGGTGATTAACGGAGGATTTGGGATGCTTTTGGATGGTTCTCAGGAGGCAAGTGTGAGATTAAACCGCATGTTGCATTGGGATGTCAACAATGGAATTGCGCGCAGAAGCTGGGCTAGAAATGAAGAGGCCGTTTTTGCCATAAAACGCGCAATGGACAGAGAACCACTATTGAAAGTGACTTTACCCAATTCAGTAGATGATGAATTATTGAATGGATAATAAAAAAAGGAGCGATGATTCGCTCCTTTTTTTGTTTAAATCTTTAAAGACCAGTATTAGTGTGATACTTGAACTTTCAATTGTTGAATATGATCGTTGTCTTTTAATTCAATGACGTAAAATCCATTGGCCCATTGGCTGCAGTCGAGAGACTTTTGATTGGATGTAGCCATTTCAGTGTAAATCAATCGGCCTTGTGTGTCGCGTATGGTGACTAAAGTGTTGGATTCAATGTTGATTAAGTTCAACATTTGATTGGCTGGATTCGGATATACTGAGGCTATTAAGTTTTTAGATTCTGAAATAGTAAGTGCTGCACAATCCATTCTGTAAGTGGGAGAGGTCATGACCGTATTCATGTTATAGCCCATTGCATGAACGTGAAATTGAACAGAGTCGCCACAACTGAAAGGACCTGCTATTGCAGTACCTTCGGACATCATGGTCATCATACCGTCATTAACAGTATTGGAAACTGCATAAGGATAGACATTTCCCATCTCAGTCAGGGCAATCATTACATAAAACTGTTGGTTGTCTTCATCAGGAATCATCTGCATACCAACCACGGGAGATTGAACTTGGTAAGCGCATGAGCCATCGTCAAACATGGCTGTTGTGCTATAATTCAACGCTTGAGGATCCAAGCAGCCACCGCAGTAATATTCGCAGTAACCATAGTCACAAGTAGCGTTGGGGTTGTAATTGCAGGCTAAAGGGTCGATACATCCGGCAATTTCAGTAATACCAATATTCTCTATGTTGTAACCAAGATATGGGTTGGTTGTGAAGTTGTAATATACACCCAATGTATCGTTGGAGATGGTGATGTCTTGCACCGAACCATCCGTACCAAATGCATAGATCATATAACAGTTGCTATTCATGCAAAATCCAGTGGCATCAGGGTAAAATCCTTGTTGTGATTGCGTACCATCGTTGGCAGCAACATAGAAGAACAAATCTCCCGAAGAGGAAATGGTCTGCCAGTTTTCTTGCAAGCAGCAAGTTCCATTGTCTAGGGTGGCATTGGGATTGAAATTGATGGCCACAGGGTTTGTACATCCTTGGCATGAATAATCACAAATGTTGTACAAGAAGCAGTTGGCATCTGGATTGAAATTACAGGCGCTAGGATCAGCACAACCTACAACTTGGTTGTTGTCATAATTCCAAGTAAAGTCGTACGTTGTGATGCTATTGTTGATATAAATGACTTCGCCATTGCGTTTGATGGTCAAAGAGAATGGCATTCCCATCAAATCGTTCGCATAGAAAGTAATGCAGCTCGAAGGAGCGCAAAAGCCTGAAGTTTCGACAGAAAAGTCGGTAGAACCAACCATCATTCCGTAACCATCAATGGCGCTCCAAGAAACCATTCCCCCGGCACTTGTGGCAGTTACTTCAAAGTAGTTATCCATGCAGCAAGTTCCATTGTCTATGGTTGCATTTGCATTAAAATTGAATGCGTCAGGGTTGGTGCATCCTTGACAAGAGTAATCACACAAGTTGTAATCCAAACAGTTTGCGTTGGGATTAAAATTACAAGCGTTGGCATCACTGCAGCCTGAGATAACTTCACCACTGGTAATGGGCATGTGAATGGTCGAGATATCATCCCATTCATTACTGGTATCCCATGAACTACCACTGGTAATCACATTGCCTTGGGCATCTTCAATGCTGTAATCAAACGCTTCGTACACGTTGTTGTAAGCGGTAAAAGTTCCGCAGCCAGGATTGATGCATGTATTGGCTGAGCCAACACCTGATGCATAGTTGTTCATACCATAATAATACCACCAAACGTTGTTGGGAACATTAATGGACATCAAGGGACCATAACAGCAAGCGCCATTGTCATATGTTGCGTCTGGATTAAAGTTGCTGGCAGTGCTATCGGTGCAACCTTGACAGCTATAGTACTCGCAAGTGCCGTCGTTGCATGTAGCATCAGGATTATAATTGCAAGCCCATTGATCCGTGCATCCATTCAGAGACTGATTGCTGAAATTGAAAGATGCCCACCATCCTTCAGCGACTGTTTCATTTAAAACAGTTTCGCCCGTTGAGCTGGTAATGGTTATTTCATAGGGGTCATTATCTATACCTTGAACATAAAGTGTATAGCAACCCGGTTGATAGCAAAATCCTGCGGGGCTATTGGATTCATAATTGTAGGCGTACAAGACATAGTTGCCCAATCCGTCTGTGACATTGAAGTAAACGCTATCGGTTGCCTGGATTTGGGCCCACTCACTGTAGCAGCAAGTTCCATTGTCTACCGTTGCTGATGCGCTGAAATTGATGGCATTGGCGTCTGTGCATCCCAAACAATCATAATTGCAACTGGTGTAATCCATACAGGTTGCCGCAGCGTTGTAATTACAAGCATTGGGATCACCGCAACCTGAAGTGCTGTTCCAATCAAAGTAAGCGATAATATACCCTGTTGAGTCGGTATATTGAACTTGAAGCGGAATGCTGGTGTTGTTGACAGTGATCTGAACATCACCTTGATTAACCCAGCCCGTTCCAGTATAGCCATAGATGTAAAAACAGCCATTGGGGAGACAGAACTCACCTGAACTACCGTAAAGATATGCAACACCGCTCCAATCAAAGGCATGCACGATGGACCATTGTCCGCTGTCAGTGGACTGAATAAATGCTTGAGAGCAAGGTTCATTTTGACTCCAAGCAGATAGCATAGGGCCAAAAAGAAGAAACAGAAAAATAATGATTTTCCTCATTTTATTGGTTTTGTGCATAGGTATAGCACGTATTGTTCAACAAACAAACGGGAAAGTGTTAAATCAAGAAGAATTTTGTTAATTAAGCAGGGAGCTGAGCCAAGATGGATTCAAAAATAACCCGACCATCCGTATTGCTCAATTCAAAATCAGACGCTCTTTCAGGATGTGGCATCATGCCAAATACATTTTTCTTCTCATTGGTGACACCAGCGATATTGTTCAGCGCTCCGTTTGGATTGCTTTCAGGAGTAACATTTCCATCACGGTCGCAATAGCGGAATAGTACCTGTCCATTGTCTTCAATTCTTTTCAGCTCTTCTGAACTGGCAAAGAAATTCCCCTCGCCATGCGCAATAGGGATTTGGAACACTGAATCCAAGAGTAGGTTTTGGGTAACAATGTTGTCATTGTTGTCTGCCTTTAAATGGACGTTTTTGCAAATGAACTTGCGACTGTTGTTGTGCAACAATGCACCGGGTAAAAGTTTGGCTTCTGTTAGAATTTGAAAACCATTGCAGATGCCCATGACGTAGCCGCCTTTATTGGCATGGTTAATAACTTCATCCATAATGGGAGAAAAACGCGCAATGGCACCACTTCTGAGATAGTCTCCGTAGGAGAATCCGCCTGGCACCATGATAAAATCACAACCTTGAATACTCGTGTCTTTGTGCCAAAGTTTAACCACCTCTTGGTGCAAAACATCTTGTAGGGTGTAAACCAAATCTTCGTCACAATTGCTACCTGGGAAAACGACAACGCCAAATTTCATGATTATTTTTTTTCAAAATTACGAAATGCTTTGTCCTAGAACCAATGAAAAAATTCAATGACTGCAATTATCAAAGAAATGTAAAAAACAAAAGGAGCCAAAAGGCTAGTTCTATAATGCGTCCAATATTGCGAAAGCAAAAGTATGGGTGCCAAAGAAAGAACATGGCTGATGTTCAGTTGGTGATTTAGAAAATAGTCTATAAGGTTGGAAAGTATAGACAGAATGAGGAAGATGATTAAATATTGTTTGCTCTGAACGGTTTTATTGGATTGCCTATCTTCTTTTTGTGATAGCGAGATGACAGCCAGTGTAAGAGATGCAATCAAAGATACTATGAACGTTAATGAGGGTTTGTGTGAAAAAGATAGATTGAGAATTTCTTGAAATGGCCAAAATGAAGGCATAACGGATGGAGTTAGGGAAAGCCAAATCCACAAATTCCAATACAACATAGGGGTAAAAAAACCAATGATCACCAGGGCTATGTCCTTGATGGAAAATGGCCTATTCCAGATACTTAGAAAAAAAAGAAGGAGTATAAAAGTGACGTGCCGTTGATCAATGAGTGTGGCTAACCCCAAGAAGAGAGCTGAAGAGAAAAGAAAGTGTGCAATTTTTTTTTGTCTGAAAATGGAGAAAGCAAAATACACACCGATCAAGGAGAAGCTTTGAGCGATAAGAACCATTAAGTTTCCTGTTTGAACGCATGCGATTGAGGAAAAAATGGCATAGATTAAACCCGTCAAGTAAACAGGGGAGTGGTACAATTCACTTCGGTTGTAAATTTGATTGGCGAGGAGGGCGTTGAACGATAGGATTAAGATGAAGCTGATGTTTAAAATTAAAGGGCTCATCCATGCCAAAGGAGTGTTTTGTGAGTGAAGCCACAATTCTTGATGACCTGATAGAATAATCAGAATGATGACCAGCGGATAGATGATGGGTAAAAGCGGTGAATTTTGCGTAAAGCTTCTGAGAATCATGGTGGGTACAAAAATGAGGATGTTTTTTTATTTTTATGCAATGTTGATTACTTTTGCTCAAATCTTTTAATTATGAATTTACAAAGTGTCCTCAACCCAATCGCTAGCTTGTTTCAAGGTTATTTTGAACACCTGTTGGTACCTTCTTTGAGCATCATGAATACGATTTTTATCATTGGGGGATTTTTTGGCCTTTGGTTGTGGTTGAAAAGACAGAAGGCTTACAATGAGAAAGCCAAGCAGGACGGCGGTATCGCATGATAGGATTTAAGGTGGGGGATGTCCAACAAAAGACAAAAGTGTTGGTTACCGGAGGAGCTGGGTTTATCGGCTCTAATTTGGTAGAATATTTCTTAAAAAAGAATTTCCAGGTTGTTTGTTTGGACAATCTTTCTACGGGAAAGTATAGCAACATTGAACCGTTTCTAAATCTCGAGAATTTCACATGGATCCAGGGGGATATAAGAGATTTTTCAGTCTGTGTTTCAGCAGTCGCTGGTTGTGATTACGTTTTGCATCAAGCCGCTTTGGGGAGTGTTCCGCGTTCGATTAATGACCCAATTCTTACGAATTCAGTTAATATTTCAGGTTTTTTAAATATGCTAGTAGCCTCTCGGGATGCTGGAGTAAAACGTTTTGTATACGCGGCAAGTTCAAGTACATACGGAGATTCAAGTGCTTTGCCGAAAATAGAAGATACTATTGGTGCCCCACTTTCTCCTTATGCAGTGACTAAATTGGTGAATGAATTGTATGCTGATGTGTTTTCTAAACTCTATGGCATGTCTGTAGTTGGATTGCGCTATTTCAACGTATTTGGGAGGAGGCAGGACCCTGCAGGGGCATATGCGGCTGTTATTCCTAAGTTTGTAATGTCATTTTTGAATCAAAATGAAATTGTAATAAATGGCAATGGTGAACACTCAAGAGATTTCACCTACATTGAAAACGTTTTGTTAGCCAATGATCTGGCCTTGCAAGCTGAGGATGAAAATGTGAAAGGACAAGTTTTCAATGTAGCGTGTGGAGCGCAAACAAGCCTGAACGAAATGTTAAGTATCATGAGGGGTCTATTTGCAGTTCGCCAAATGGATTTTCAACCTAAAGGGGTCGTCTATGGTCCGGAAAGAATTGGAGACATTGCGCATTCATGGGCTTCAATAGAAAAGGGCAAAGAATTATTGAACTACTATCCCACGCATGATTTCAAGAGTGGTTTGGAAGAGGCCATAGACTGGTATATCCAGCACTATAGAGGTGCTTAAAGCAATTCCATATCACGGTTGTTATTTGATGATGTAGTTTTGAATGGTCAATTTGCAAGGGAAGTATGGATTGGCTCAGTCACCTAATTGTCGTTTTGTTCAGGTGACCATTGCACTCAATAGATGTTTTGTGAAAAGAACTATTTGTAACACATCTTATTTTAACCAGTGCTTCTTCCATTTTTTAATTTGGTTTTTTGTGGATTGAAATAACAATTCTTGTAGCCATAAGATTAAGTCATCCGTCCACCTTTGGGGATGAAAATTAATCATTACAGGAATGGGTAAATTTTTTCTTTGTAATCCCAAAATAATATCCTCGGTTGAATGAAATTGTGGCCATTTCTTGGTTGTGCTAATCTCATCTCTGATGCTGAATTTCTTTCCATCCCACATTCTTCCGGTGTCTGTTAAATAGTAGAGGTCATCAAAATTGAAATCCAAATAGGGTTCCGCAATAATCCCGTGCTGCTTGTAAGAAAATTCTTTCCAAACGTCTTTGTTGTCGTATTCACTTCTTGGGCTGCCGTGCATGCAAATCGTATCGATTTTTGCAATGCCTCTCAGTTTTTCTAAATGCTCTACAAAAAGACGATAGGCCTCTTGCGTATTCCCTTTAGCAAAATCCATGTCCTCGTAATGATAACCGATTTCATGGCCAAGTGATTCAATTTCTTGAATCAATTCTGTTTGAAAGCTTTCTGGAACAATACGGAAGTAGAATGTACCCTTTATTTCTCTTTCGGCTTGTAATTTAGCAAAAACCAAAGCGTGGTCTTTTCTGTCATCAATGTCATGGCGCAATAGAATAGCATTTTGGGCTGGATTAGACGCATATTCTCTGACTGTTTGAAATGCACCTCCACTTAGTTTAAGTTGGTCTAGCAGTGAGGTGTATTGCTTTATTGTAAAATCACGCATCATTCAAAGTTTTGGATATAATCGACAAGATATAAAGTGAGATCTGTTTTTTCTTTCATCAATTGAAGACGCTTTTCTTGCCATTCTCTTTTCACTTTTGAAATATCAGCGAGCCATTTATTGGCATTTGCCATCATTTCATTGAATTGTTCAGGTTGAAAAGAGAAGCAAAGTTTGTATCGATCTTCAATTTCATTGGGGATAGAAAGTTGACGAGAGAACGTGTTGCATTTCATCGCAGGCGTTCCCAAAAGTGCCGCCTCAGTTGTCATGGTTTGACTATCTCCAAAAAATGCGCTGGCATAGTAAAGTAGAGAATGAATATGTTCTGGAGCTACGGCAAGGCGTAGGTCTTCAAATTCTTCTTCAATTTGTTTTTCAGAAGTGATAAATACCTTACCATGTTGAAGGAGCAATTGGATGAGTTCCCTTTTTTGTTCCAAATTGATTCCACGATGTCCGCCATCATGGTGACCTTTTAGAGCAACAAATCGTAGTACGAAGAAAATCTCATTTTCTGTTATTCCTATTGTTGAGAGAACCGATGGGTCAGGCACAAAGCGATTACTGTGCAAGTAAGCCAATTCGTGATAGCTGTTATAACGGACCAATTTATTTTCAAAAGAGGGGATGTTTATCGGTGATGGTGCAAGAATCTTGGTAGAAAACGGGTAGGAGAATTTTGCAATCAGCGGAACTGCACTTTCGTCATCGTCACTAAGATGGATGGCGCTGAACCAAGGGAGCATGAGGGCCAAATGGTCATTTGTAATTGAACTTCCAAGTCCAATTGTGCAGCTGTTTTTTAAAACATGGTACAAAGCAATACAATCAAAAATGAACTGCTTGAAAAGCTTTCCAAATTTGCCATTTCCTTTGTTGCCTAAATTGATATAAGGAATTTTGTACGATTGTAGTAAATGACAAATTATTTTTTCATTTTTGCAGGCTACCCAAATTTGATGACCATTGGATTTTAACTCATGGTAAATGTTTTTAATCAAATGAACTTGACCCGGGTGGTTGACCTCGATAAATATTCTCCTCTTCTTCATTTTTTATCTTTTAAATAACAAATAAGGCAAGAGCAATTTTTCAATGATCCAGGGCATGGGATCTTCATCGGACCAAACAGCATCTTGACAAGGTGCTACTTTTTGAAACGCATAGGGTACTCCCAGGCGCCATAATTTTAGTCGAATTGGCCAATCAGTTAGGCTATGGAAAAAGCTAGCTTTCTTAAAGGATAGTTCGGGAGTTATTTTGTTTCCAATCAAGTAATGATAAAACATCTCTAAAAATGGAACTTCAGCTTTTACTGCAATGGCGTGCCACTTCCAAGTTCGTGGATTAACTTCTAAGAATTTGTACTCACCGTCCAATTGATCTTTTTTGAATTCTATTTCACACATTCCGGTGAAGCCGGTGTAAGCCATTATTTTCTTGGCATACTCAATAATTTCAGGTACAACCATGGTTTCCGCATAGGTTGTGGCGTTGCCAAAATCTATGGGATGTTGTCGCATTCTGCAAGCGCTAAGTTGCGCCATGATTTCTCCATGAACAGCCAAAACGCCTACAGAGAATTGTGATGCACTATCCCCCTGTATGATGGATTGAACAATAATTTCTTCCTTTGGGATGATCGAAGTGGCCAGTTGATATTGTTTTTTAAGCTCCTCTCTATTAGCACATACAAGAACTTTTTTCTTGAGATGGCTGTAAAAATGATGCATCACACTAGGCTTAATGATACAAGGGAAGGTTATTTTTATTTCGTTAAGATCATGGGGCTGCAAATGGCAATAGGTGGTGGCCATAGGAATACTTAAATGCGTGCACATTTCATATGACTTTGTTTTGTCATAAAAGACACTCACCTTTTCCCAATCATCAGTGCTGACAGTGAAATGTTGTGATAGCCAAGTTTTGTTTTGACTCAGAAACTCGACATGGGAATCATGTGTTGGAAACACAACCCAACGTGCGTATTCATTTTGTTGCATCCACTGCTCAAATTGGGTTACCCAATTTTCTTTTTTACAAAAGATGAACTTGGTGCAAAATTTTGAGAATCTTGAAATGTTCCATGAAGTATCATCCACAATGAGAGCCGGAATTTTTAAGTTTCCGAGAATTCGGATTATTCCTAACGCTTGAACGTGTCCACCCATCACAATAATCCCTGGTAATTTTGATTGGTGTAAATTCATGTTTCAAGTTTGTCGCTAAAATACTCAATTTACAGGGGTGAAAATGTCAAACTCTGCAATTTCTATCGTTCAGTAAAGTAAATAAATCAGTACATTTACCTGCATGAATATTGGACAAATCATCGGAAGAAATAGGATGTTATTTGATGAGGATGTTCTTCATTGGGAAGATGCTCTTTCCAGAGAGGTGGAGTGTTCTCGATTTCTTGTTCTAGGAGGAGCAGGATCGATAGGGCAGGCTGTTGTCAAAGAGTTGTTCAAACGCCAGCCTTTAAAGCTTCATGTGGTGGATATCAGTGAGAATAATTTGGTAGAGTTGGTTCGTGATTTGCGCAGTTCTTTGGGATACATTAATGGTGATTTTAGAACTTTCGCATTGGACATTCAGTCGGATGAATTTGATCAATATTGCAAAGAGGAATTGGGGTTTGATTATGTCTTGAATTTATCGGCATTGAAACATGTGAGAAGTGAGAAGGATCCCTACACGTTGATGCGCATGGTTCAGGTGAACATTCTGAATACCATCAAAACTGTAGATTGGGCAATGACCAGTGGGGTGAAAAAGTACTTTTGTGTATCCACGGACAAGGCTGCCAATCCTGTCAATATGATGGGTGCTTCCAAAAGAATAATGGAGCTTTTTTTATTCGATCGTGGAAAGCGGATTCCCATTTCGACAGCACGATTTGCCAATGTAGCGTTTTCAGATGGCTCGTTGCTTCATGGTTTTTCTCAGCGCATGATAAAGCGACAACCCATTGTAGCACCCAACGATGTTAGGCGTTATTTTGTTACCCCGGAAGAGGCCGGGTTGCTGTGTTTGTTTTCTTGTATTTTGGGAGAAAGGAATGATATTTTCTTTCCAAAATTGTCGGAAGATCTTCACCTTTCCAAATTCTCTGACATTGCTGTTGCGTATTTGAAAGCGCTCGGCAAAAGACCCAAGTTGGCCCATTCAGAAGCAGAGGCAAGAGAGATTTGCCAACATATTTCTGATGATGAATGGCCTTGTTTTTTTTCACCCAGCGATACCACGGGTGAGAAGGATTTTGAAGAGTTTTTTAGGGAAGATGAGGTAGTGGATTGGGAGAGATTCAAACAGTTGGGAATAGTCAAGAACAACTCTTCAATATCCAATGATTCACTTGAAGAATTTCTAAGAGGTGTTGAAAATTGGAAATCAAAAGAAGTGTGGGGCAAAGAGGGAATGGTTGCACTTTTTAAAGGTCTGTTGCCTGAATTTGAGCACGAGGAGAAGGGGAAATATTTAGACTCAAAAATGTAATGGAGCAGTTTGATAAGATTATCGATTTTATTCAAGGTATTTATCCAAACGAGGGGGTTGTTCCGTTGCACGCCCCCAGATTTTTTGGCAAAGAGAAGGAATATCTGAATGAATGCATCGATAGCACTTTTGTATCCTCCATTGGACCCTTTGTAGACAGAATGGAGCGTGATCTGGCTAAGTATACTGGTGCCAAACATTGTGTTGCGGTTGTTAATGGAACAGCCGCGCTTCACAT
>CANNHA010000043.1 GCA_947504275.1 Flavobacteriales bacterium | reverse complement strand
ATGTAGACAACATCACGTGTTCCCTGACGGTATTTCTGCTCGTTCATGCTGAACGGAACAGGCGCACTCTCATAAGCTCTGCGCTTTTGTTGGTCAATGTACCAATCGGTATTCAATAAGGACATATTCACCACACGAACATCCGTTCTAATTCCCTCAACTTCTTGTGCATACCACAATGGGAAAGTATCATTGTCACCATTGGTGAATACGATGGCATTGGGAGCCAAGCTTTGCAGGTAATTAATAGCCATTGCCAAACCAGTCTCACGACCCGCACGGTTGTGGTCATCCCATCCTTCTTTGGCCATCAAATAAGGCACTGGCAAAGTCAAAGCGATGATTACCATGGATTTCATCATGGCTGACATACCAATCTTCTGCAAGAACCAAGCAATTCCCATCCAAACTCCTCCAATCACCAACATCGCAATCAAAGAATAAGACAGACCATGACCAGAACCGCTAACGATTTCCAATACATAAAACAATGCTGCAGTTCCGCCGGCATAAGTGAAAATTTTGGTCAATGACTGTTGCGTCAATTGCGTTGCGAAATAATACAATGCATAAACGCCCAATCCAATCCAAATAGCAAACGCATAGAATGAACCTGCATAGGCGTAATCACGCTCACGGGGTTGCAATGGGGTTTGGTTTAAATAAATCAAAATCGCAAATCCGGTCAATGCAAACAAAAGTCCAACAACGATAAAGTCTTTGTAGTTCTTGACCAATTGATAAATCAAACCAAACAATCCCAAAATAAATGGTAAGAAGTAATAATAGTTTCTAGCCTTATTGTTTTTCTCCATTTCTGGCAATTTCTCTTGGTTGCCCAATCGTGCTTCATCAACCATGGAAATACCAGACATCCAGTTGCCATCCAAAAAGTCACCTTGACCTTGGCCGTCATCCTGACGACCTGCGAAATTCCACATGAAGTAGCGCCAGTACATGAAGTTGATTTGATAATCCATCATGAAACGATAATCCTCACCTGCAGTAGGTTTCATGTCATCGTACAAACGGTCCAAAGAACGCATCATCATGTTTAACTCTTGCTTGGACTTGGCCTGATTCAATTGGGCTTCCATCTGAGCAATTTGCTGTTCCTTTCTTCTAACCTTCTCTTCTCCAGCTTCTGTATTCCAATCATGGAAATTGGACCATTTCTTATACTCTTGAACGTGGCTGGCTTGACTGCTGTGCATACGTGGTAAAAAACCAGAAAACTCTTTGCGGTAATTGACCTTAGAATTTTTCTTTTCACCAGTCTCAATGTATTCCTGAACGATGGACAATTTTTGGTCCTTTTGCGCTGCAATGTATTCTTCCGCTTGGTATTTCTCACGACAAGATTGAACCAACTTTCCTTTTGCATCGCGCACACTGAAAGAAGGTATCCACACCTCTCCCCCATCGCTGTAAGGTTTGATAACATCTTCAGGTGTATTGAAATATTGACCAAACAACAAAGGTCGATCACCGTACTGCTCACGATTCAAGTAACTCAACAATGCAAACATGTTCTCCGGATTGTTTTCATCCATGGGAGTATTGGCCTGAGAACGAACCAAGATCACAGCAAAGGTTGTATATCCAATGATGGCTACAGTAATTCCCAAAACCAGTGTATGCATGGCCAACATGTTTTTCTTTTTGAAATAACGAAGACCAAGAACAATCAAGGTTGTCATCAATAACAAATAGAAAATCACGCCTGAATTGAAACCCATGCCAAAACCATTGACAAACAACTTTTCTGTTGCCGCTGCAGCTTTCACAAAATAGATGATAATACCTGTTTGCATCAGGGTCAAAAGACCCAATGACACCAACAAGGTATAGATCATGCCTTTGATGTTGATGTCGTATTTTTTGAAATAGTAAACAAAACAGATGGCAGGAATAGCCAAGAGGTTCAATAAGTGGACACCAATGGACAATCCCATCAAGTAAGCAATCAAAATAACCCAACGCAATTCGTTGTTGTCTTTTGTTACCATGCTTTCCCATTTCAGGATAGCCCAAAAAACAACAGCGGTGAACAGAGAAGACATTGCGTAAACCTCGCCCTCAACGGCAGAAAACCAAAAAGTATCGCTGAAAGTATAAACCAAACCACCAATCATACCAGAGCCCAAAACAGCCCACATTTTACCTTGATCAGATTCAGCATCATTTCCGGCTAATTTCTTGGCCAAGTGGGTAATGGACCAGAAGAGGAACATGATCGTCGCTCCAGAGGAAACGGCCGAAAGGAAGTTCACCATGAAAGGAACCTGAGCGGGATCAACGAAAGCCGAGAAAAGACGGGCAATCATCATGAACAAAGGAGCTCCGGGAGGGTGCCCTACCTCAAGCTTGTAAGCTGAGGCAATGAACTCACCACAATCCCAAAAAGGCATCGTCGGTTCTAAGGTTAAAGTGTAAACAACGGTGGCCACCACAAACATGGCCCAACCCAAAATCACATTCAGTTTATTGTAATTCATAGCATAATTAAGTACGTGAGCGAAGATAAGGGAAAAGTGTTTTTGGGAAAGCAGAAAAAAGGAAAGAGTTAGTGCTATCACAAGTTGGGCAGAGAGGTCAATGATAGCATCCTTTGCGAGATCCTTCCGTTCCTTGCGTTAAAATACAAAAACGCAGTGTTTGCAAAGATTGCGCAAAGCGCACAGAGATGTCAATGATAGCGTCCTCTGCAAGTCCCTTGCTTTCTTTGCGTTAAAATACAAAAACGCAGTGTTCGCAAAGATTGCGCAAAGCGCGCAAAGAGGTCAAAGATAGCGTCCTTTGCGAGACCCTTGCTTTCTTTGCGTTTAAATACAAAAACGCAGTGTTTGCAAAGATTGCGCAAAGCGCACAAAGATGTCAATGATTGCATCCTTTGCGAGATCCTTCCGATCCTTGCGTTAAAATACAAAAACGCAGTGTTCGCAAAGATTTCGCAAAGCGCACAAAGATGTCAATGATAGCGTCCTTTGCGAGACCCTTGCGTTAAAATACAAAAACGCAGTGTTTGCAAAGATTGCGCAAAGCGAACAGAGATGTCAATGATAGCGTCCTTTGCGAGACCCTTGCGTTCCTTGCGTTATAATACAAAAACGCAGTTTTCGCAAAGATTCAGGAAAGCGCACAATGAGATAGGACCTGTCTTATAAAAGCCTCGAAACTTTAACCTCGTAAAACTAGCAGTGGTCTCCCCTTAAATCCCCTTCATCATCTTCACACGAGCATAAATGCTCTTGCTATCCAAACCGTACTTCTCCATCAATTGGTCCGGGGTGGCGGATTCGCCGAAGGAATCGTTTACACCAATGAATGAAATGGGACATGGGTGGTGTTGCGCCAATGTCTGCGCTACTCTACTGCCCAAACCTCCAATGATGTTGTGCTCCTCCGCTGTGATGACACAATTGGTCTTCTTGGCACTGGCCACAATAGCAGCCTCATCCAGTGGCTTGATGGTGTGGATGTTGATCAAGTCAACTGATATTCCTTCCGCCTCTAATTGCAAAGCAGCCTCAACTGCTGGCCATACCAAATGTCCTGTAGCAATAATGGTCACATCAGTACCTGCATGAATGTGCCATGCTTTTCCAATCTCAAACTTCTGATCTACTGGCGTGAAATTGGTCACCTTGGGGCGTCCGAAACGCAAATAAACAGGTCCGTCGTATTCAGCAATCGCCATTGTTGCGGCCTTGGTTTGGTTGTAGTCGCATGGATTGATAACGGTCATCCCAGGCAACATGGACATCATACCAATGTCCTCCAATATTTGATGCGTTGCACCATCCTCACCCAAAGTCAAACCAGCGTGCGAAGCGCAAATTTTGACATTCTTTCCACTGTAAGCAACACTTTGACGAATTTGATCATAAACACGACCTGTACTGAAATTGGCAAAAGTTCCAGTGAATGGAATCTTGCCGCCAATGGTCAAGCCGGCCGCCAATCCAATCATATTGGCCTCTGCAATACCGGTTTGAAAAAAACGCTCTGGAAATGCTTTTTGAAAAGCATCCATCTTCAAAGATCCTGTTAAGTCAGCGCAAAGGGCAACTACTTGATCATTCTTTTTACCGGCCTCTAATAAACCTGCACCAAAACCTGAACGGGTATCATTGGCGGGGGACAATTCAAATGTTAACATATGCGCTGATTAATAATCTCCTAAAGTTTCTTCTAATTGTGACAAGGCATTGGCCAACTCCTCATTGTTAGGCGCTACACCGTGCCATTTGTGTGTACCCTCCATGAAGTCTACCCCTTTGCCCATCGATGTGGTCATCAAAACCATAATGGGTTTTCCTTGACCTGTCAATTGCTTGGCTTCTTCGATGGTTGTATTCAAAGCCAATAAATCATTGCCATCCGTTTCCAACACCACCCATCCAAATGCTTCCCATTTGGCTTTGATGTTGCCCAAAGACAATACTTGATCCGTTGAACCATCAATCTGCTGTCCATTGCAATCGATAAAGGCAATCAAGTTGTCAATTTTGTTGTGCGCCGCGTACATGGCTGCTTCCCACACTTGACCCTCTTGAATTTCTCCATCACCTTGAAGGACATAAACCAATTGAGAATCATTGTTTAATTTTTTTGCTCTTGCAGCACCAATAGATACGGAAAGTCCCTGACCCAAAGATCCGCTGGCGATTCTGATACCTGGCAAATGCTCATGCGTTGTTGGATGACCTTGTAAACGTGTATTTAATTTTCTAAAGGTGGACAATTCTGCAACGGGAAAATAACCGCTGCGTGCCAAAACAGAATACCAAACTGGAGAGATGTGACCGTTAGACAAGAAGAACAAATCTTGGTTCTTTCCATCCATGTCAAAAGACTCCGGTAGGTGATGCATTTGCTTGAAATAAAGTGATACGAACAAGTCGGTGCAACCAAGACTTCCGCCAGGATGACCGCTGTTCACCGCATGAACCATGCGTACAATATCCCTTCTCACTTGAGAGGCGATGCTTTGTAATTCTGAAATTGATTTGGACACTTTGATTGGGTTTTGGCAAAATTAGAACAAAGCCAATTGTTAAAACGAATGGTGTTCACCAATTGTGGAAAACAAGCAGCAACGGTTGCTCTATTTTTGAAAACACAATTTGTTCCTATGAAAATTTTCAAAATCACATTTTTCTTTTTATCGCTGACTGTTTTTCAATTTAGTGATGCTAATGCTCAAAGTCTATCCTCTCCTGATAGCAGCAATTACGATAAGCTAACTGCAGATGTTTACAAAGCTTTAAAGAGCGAGAACAGAAAGTTTCTGGAGCCGCACATTTTTGATTTGAATACTTTTAAAGAAATCATCTTGGAGATTTCAAAGGAAATGCCCAACCTCGATATGGACTATAAAACCATTCAGCAAAATTTGGAAAAAGAATTAAACGATCCTAAAAGAACTGCTGAATGGACAGAGAGGCTCCATCAGAACATTCAGGAAAAATACCACCGCGCATTGGCTGAAATTGCTGAATATGGTTTTAATATGAAAGCCTCAAAATATCTTGGGCACACCATTGATCCCGATAGAGAAGGCAACTTTTGGACCTACAATATTCAGTTTAAAATTACCGACAAAAAAGATACCTTGACCATCAAACTCAAATCTTGTATACACTACAAGAACGAATGGTATTTGACAGAGGGTATCAAGGTAAAGCGCTACTATAAGCCGGTTCAAACGACACCCGAATATAAAATCATTGAGCCTGAATACCAATACCAAGGAATTGAAGAAGTAGGAGAAGAGGTTCCACCACCCCCTCCTGCTATGGAAGATTATCATTATCATGATGTACCTGGTGAGGATGTGATAGCGCCAGTTGAGGAATCATACTACAATAACAACATTAATGATACCAATGCCATCATGGCCTATGCTGAAGAACAAGCTCAATATTTGGGGGCTGATCTCCGAGCAGAAATCGCACAAAAACTGCAGTATCCAGCCTTTGAAAAAGAAGCAGGAATACAAGGTTCTGTATATGTGGAAATGATAGTCGAGCGCAACGGAACAACCACTGAACACAAAGTTTTAAGAAGTATTCCCGGTGCAAATAACTTTAACAAAGAGGCCATTGATGTTTTGAAAAGGTTGGATCATGCTTTCAAGCCAGCAAGACACAATGGAAAAGTAGTCAGGAGCAAATACATCGTTCCAATTAAGTTTGTTTTGAAGTAAACTTCAGAATAAACTTTTGAAAACCATTTGTTTTGATTATATTTGCCGACCCCGAAAGGGCTACATAACAATCACTAAAAAGTATTAGCATGTATTTAACTACACAAAAAAAACAAGAAATCTTCGCCAAGCATGGCAAGTCAGCTACTGACACTGGTAGCTCAGAAGGGCAAATTGCTCTTTTTTCATACCGCATCAGCCACTTGACTGAGCACTTGAAAAGAAACAAAAAAGATTACAACACACAACGTTCATTGATCAAGTTGGTTGGTAAGCGCAGAAGTCTTTTGGACTATTTGCACAAGACCGAGATCAATCGTTATCGTGCCATTGTTAAGGAATTGGATTTACGCAGATAAGTCGGCTCCTTTCCATACACCATTTGGCAAAGGGCAATTTTATATTGCCTTTTGTCGTTTTTTAGAAGAATTAAATTAAGACGAAAAATAAGATGAAAGTAGAAGCAATTACCATGACCATTGACCATGGAGATGGACGCGCCATTACCATTGAAACGGGTAAGTTGGCCAAGCAGGCACATGGGTCTGTGGTTGTGAGACAAGGAGATACGATGCTCCTTGCAACAGTGGTATCAAACATTGATGCCAAAGAAGGAATGGATTTTCTTCCATTAACCGTTGAATACCGTGAAAAATACGCTGCCGCAGGAAGATTCCCAGGTGGATACTTCAAGCGTGAAGCGCGTCCATACGACGATGAAATTTTGGTTTCTCGTTTGATTGACAGGGCCTTGCGTCCTATGTTCCCAGAGGATTATCACAGTGACACGCAAGTCATCGTGAGCCTTATTTCAACTGACAAAGAAAACATGTCCGACAGCTTAGCAGGTTTGGCGGCTTCTGCAGCTCTTGCTGTTTCTGATATTCCTTTCAACGGACCAATTTCTGAGGTTCGTGTTGCTCGCATCAACGGTGATTTAATTGTCAACCCTACCCGCTCTGCACTTGAACATGCCGACATTGATTTGTTGGTAGCTGGTAGCGCTGACAGCATTGTGATGGTTGAGGGAGAGATGAAAGAAGTGAGCGAAGCTGAAATGGTTGCTGCCATTGAGGTTGCGCATGCTGCTATCAAAGTACAATGCCAAGCGCAATTGGAATTGGCCACTAAGGTGGGCAAAAATGGTCCAAAGCGTGAATATTGCCATGAGGCCAAAGACGAGGAATTAAAAGCCCGCGTTTGGAGCGAGTGTTACCAAAAGTTTTATGATGCTGCCAAGAAGCCATCAGAAAAACATGAGCGCAGTGATATGTTCCACCAAATTGAGGTGGATTTCATCGCTCAATTCTCAGACGAAGAGAAAAAAGAGAAAGCATTTCTTTTGAAAAAATATACCCATGACTGTTTGAAGGATGCCATGCGCAACATGATCTTAAATGATGGTGTTCGTTTGGATGGTCGCGATACGCGCACCATTCGTCCTATCTGGTGTGAGGTAGATTATTTGCCCGGTGCACACGGATCATCTGTGTTTACACGTGGCGAAACACAATCATTGACCACATTGACTTTGGGTACAAAGTTGGATGAGCAATTGATTGACGGTGTTTCAGCTGTTCGTTATGACAAATTTTTATTGCACTACAACTTCCCTCCCTTCTCCACTGGTGAGGCTCGTCCTATCAGAGGAACAGGAAGAAGAGAGATTGGACATGGTAACCTGGCGTTGCGTGCATTGAAGCCTGTATTGCCCAAGACAGAAGATTGTCCTTACACCATCCGTATCGTTTCTGACATTCTAGAATCCAACGGTTCGTCTTCAATGGCGACAGTTTGTGCTGGAACATTGGCCATGATGGATGGAGGTGTTCCTATTACAGCTCCAGTATCTGGAATTGCCATGGGATTGATCACCGACGAAGCTTCTGGAAAATATGCAGTATTGAGTGACATCTTGGGAGACGAGGATCACTTGGGAGATATGGACTTCAAAGTAACAGGAACTTCCAAAGGAATCACGGCTTGTCAAATGGACATCAAAATCAAAGGCTTGTCCATGCAAGTTTTGACAGAAGCTTTGGATCAAGCCAAAGAAGGTCGTTTGCACATCCTAGGTGAAATCACTAAAACCTTAGATAAACCAAGAGAAGATTACAAGCCACATGCACCGCGCATCGTTAGCTTTGAAATTCCATCAGACATGATTGGACCAGTTATTGGCCCAGGTGGTAAGGTCATTCAAGAAATTCAAAAAACAACAGGCGCTACTATCTCTATCGATGAGAAAGATGGAAAAGGTGTTGTAGAAATTTCTTCATCTGACAAAGCCAGCTTGGATGCAGCAGTAAACCGTGTTAAGAGCATCGTATGGCCTCCACAAGTGGAGATTGGAGAAATCTATGAAGGACCTGTGAAGACCATTCAACCATTTGGTGCTTTTGTTGAAATTTTACCCGGAACAGACGGATTGATTCACGTGAGTGAATTGGAATGGAACCGCGTAGATGATGTCAGCAAGGTTTTGAAGGTAGGAGATATTGTGAAGTTTAAAGTTTTGGGTAGAGATCCTAAGAACAACAAATTGAAGTTGTCAAGAAAGGTATTGTTGCCTAAACCAGAAAAAACCACAGATGCTCCTGCGGAAGGCAACCAATAAAAATAAATTACGTTATATAAAGCTAAAGGAACTTTTCATCCAGCATGAGACAGTTAAAAATCACCAAACAGGTAACCAATCGGGAAACCGCATCACTTGACAAATATTTGCAAGAGATCGGTCGCGTGGATTTGATTACCGCGGAAGAGGAAGTAGAGTTGGCACGTAGGATCAAGCAAGGCGACCAAGTGGCCCTTGAAAAATTAACCAAAGCCAACCTCCGATTCGTGGTATCCGTATCCAAGCAGTATCAGAACCAAGGTTTGTCCTTGCCTGACTTAATCAATGAAGGCAATCTAGGATTGATCAAGGCAGCCCAGCGTTTTGATGAAACGAGAGGTTTCAAATTTATTTCTTATGCCGTATGGTGGATTCGCCAGTCCATCCTACAAGCGTTAGCAGAGCAATCGCGCATCGTGCGCTTACCATTGAACAAGATTGGCTCTATCAACAAAATCAACAAGGCGTTTGCGAAACTAGAACAAGAATTTGAAAGACCTCCAACGCCAGCAGAGTTGGCTGAGGTTTTAGAAATGACCTTAGACGAAGTGAAGCAAAGTTTGCGCAACAGCGGTCGTCACGTATCCATGGACGCTCCATTGAAAGATGGAGATGAGAGCAGCTCTACCATGTATGATGTATTGCAAACCAATGACACTCCTTCACCTGATAATGATTTGCTTCACGAGTCTTTGAGAAAAGAAATTGAGCGTTCATTGAAAACATTGACTTCTAGAGAAGCTGATGTGGTGAGATTGTATTTTGGTTTAAATGGCGAGCATCCATTAACATTGGAAGAAATTGGTGAACGTTTTGATTTGACACGCGAGCGCGTTCGTCAGATTAAGGAAAAAGCCATTCGCCGCTTGAAACATACAAGTCGCAGCAGAATGTTGAAATCCTATCTAGGATAAAATTTTAAAGCTATTAAAAAAGGTTGTCATCAATGACAACCTTTTTTCTTTGTCCACTTGAAAAAACAAACATGTATAGACTGTACTTACCTATCATTTTTCTCGCACTTTACTTCGGATGGTGTCTCTTTCTGTTGTGGAAAAACAAGTCTGTCAAGAAAATCAAAAATGAACTCTATTTTGGTATTTTCTTACTGATTGTTTGGGTAATAATTTATGCTTTTTCTGCATAAGTCTTGAAATAAATAAGAATCTTCTTAATTTAGAAATTCTAACATTCATTATTTTGAACAAAGCACAAAAATTCATTCTCGTAACAATTTGGATTTTACTCTCTAGGGCTTACGATGCATGGAGTACCTATCACCACACACCGGATTTAACCAAAGAGGCAAATCCATTGGTGAGTGCACTGGGCATGGGTTGGATTCCACTTTTGACAACTATTGGTCTGCTCAGCGCATACATCATTTATGCATTTTATCAGTCTACTTTCAACACAAGAAATTTACATCCCCAAGACGCTGGATTTAACTTTAGGCAATTTGCTGCTTACCTCTATCTTGGAGAGAGAAAACATTGGTCCGCTATGTTGTATCAAATGCCAAGTGAAAAGTGGCGACTTCATCAATACATGGGAAGAATACTCCCACCTTGTCTTGCTTTTGCTGGGTTACTTTCGACATTGATGTGGCTGCTAATCCAATACCATCCGCCTTACCAGCAATATCACTCCCCTACTGTCATTTATGCCATACTCATCTTCATTTCAATTCTATTGAATTACAGGATAAATCATATGGAGTTCAGACAGTATCAACGTAAATAAATCAATTGCGGGACAACTAATCACATGAAAACATCGAATGAAGGAATCAGCTTCATCAAAGCATTTGAAGGACTTCGATTACAATCTTATCAATGCCCCGCAGGTAAATGGACCATTGGTTATGGAACCACTAAAATCAATGCGCTTGATGTTACCTCCGGTATGATCATATCCCAAGATGACGCAGAATACTTGTTGCGGCAGGATCTTATCCAATTCGAAATTAAAGTACTGGACAATATTGAAATATCATTAAAACAACACCAGTTTGATGCATTGGTTTCTCATACCTATAATACGGGAGGTTCAGAAACATTGTTTGCATTGATTAATGCAGGTTCTCCAAGTGAGATTATTAGAAATTGGATGGAAACCTCTCATATTACGGGCAACAAAATAGTTCTCAACGGACTGGTCAGAAGAAGAAAGGCTGAAGCGGAATTGTATTTTAAAACACTATGAAAAAAGAAACCATTTCAGATATAAGGTCCATTTCAATTGGAGCCGCAATTCTTTCATTGGTCGCATTATACAATGGATTTCCTTTGGTGTATTCGGATACTGGAACTTACATATCCAGCGGATTTGAAATGTTTGTACCGATGGATCGGCCTATTGTTTACGGGATTTTCATACGAATCTTCTCTATGGGTTTAACTCCATGGTTGGTGATCATCGTTCAAAATTTATTGACATCTTTCATACTTTTCACTACAATAAAAACGATTATCACAGAGCATCAACGCCGGTCAGTCATTCATGTCGTATTGACATTTCTGCTGACTGTATTTTCGGGAATCGCTTGGTATTCGAATCAGTTGATGCCTGATTATACTACCCCATTTGTGATTTTGATATTGTTCATTCTACTGAGCAATGATCACTTAACCATGTTCATCAAAACCATCCTGACAGTGGTTTTGGTTTACTCCTTCATGGCTCATTTGTCCCACTTGCTGTTGGGAATTTCTTTCATTCTCTTCTCAATCATTTATATTCTAGCGAAGAGAAAAACAATGCAATATGCATTTTTGAAGCGTCTAATTTATTGCAATGTGATTGTCCTAATGTCATGGGCAATGTTGTCTATCATCAACAAGGTTATTGACAAAGAATTCAGTATTTCCAAAGGTTCCCATGTCTTTTTAATGGCGCATTTGAATGATTGTGGAATACTTCAAAAATTTCTCTGTGATCATTGCCAGGATGAAAATTGGAACGATCATCCATTGTGCGAATACAAAGATTCATTGCCCAATGACGCTGCTGGATTTATTTGGAGTGGCGGAATTATCGATTCATGCGGTGGCTGGAAAAATAGTCAGCCCGCATTCAGCAGAATTCTTACCGCTAATATTTCAGAACCCCGATATCTAGTGATGAATTTGTACAAATTCACTCAGTATGGTTTGGTACAATTGGGCCAGAACGAAGTTGGACATGGTTTAACCTCTTATCACAACACTACTCCTCAAGAACAAATTGAAAAATGGTTTCCATTAGAGTTGAATAACTACCAAAACAGCCGACAGAATAGGTGGAATGGACAAACGTTGAGTTTTAAATGGATCAATCTATTCCAACAAATGCTCATCATCATCAGCTGTGTCATTTTATCCATCACCCTCTTGAATCATTCAATAGCGGTTCAAATTCATCAAAGAATAAAGCTGCTCTTGTTGTTTATTCTTTTGGGAATATTGATGAATGCTATGATAACCGGCGGACTGAACTCACCGTATGGAAGATTGCAAGCGCGTGTGATTTGGCTATTGCCATTTGGAACTTTGTTATTGTTGTTTTCAGAACCAAAATTGATCAGGCAGTCTTTGAAGTTACTAACGGAAAGGCAAGAGAAAAATCATCCATAAAAAAATGAATATATGAAAGCCACACTCATCGGTGCATCAGGTCTCATTGGCAGCGAACTGTTGCAGCAACTTTTAAATGACCCCTTCTTCACCGAGGTTCATATCTTGGTGCGAAAGCCTCTGAACATAAACCATAAAAAACTTCATGAACAAATAATCAATTTTCGTGACTACGCTGCCTATAGCGCACTAGTCCCAGAACACAGCATCATTTTCTCCTGCATCGGAACTACACAAAAAAAAGTTCAAGGAGACATGCAGGCCTATCGAAAAATTGATTTTGACATCACGGTTCATGCGGCTAAGATTGCGAAACAAAAACACGCTACCCATTTCCTCTTTGTTTCTGCTGTCGGCGCCAATCCCAAAAGCAATAATTTCTACCTTCAACTCAAAGGAGAAATTGAAATCGCAGTGGAACAAGTGCAATTGCCTCGCGTCAGTGTTTTAAGACCTTCTCTACTTTTGGGAAAGCGACATGAAACCCGCATCGCTGAGCAATTGGGGCAATGGATAATGCCTATTTTCTCTTGGATACTGCCCTATAGATATAGACCTATTTCCGGTATTCAAGTTGCGCAAAAGATGGTGGAACTTTCCAAAAGCACAGCTTTGGGATGGCACATCATTGAAGGCAAATCACTTTTTACATCATCCCATGTCTAGTTTTCATCCCAGAAATATTCACCATGGAAATTACGATTTCAATGCTCTAAGTAGCATCGAACCTACATTGAAGCAATTTGTTTTCGAGAATACATTTAAACAATTCAGCATTGACTTTGCCAATCCTTTAGCTGTAATTGCGCTGAATAAAGCGATTCTTAAAAAAGATTATGGCATCTTGGACTGGAGTATTCCAGAAGGATATTTATGTCCTCCCATTCCTGGTCGAGCTGAGTACATCCATCGTGTGGCTGATCTTTTGGATTCAAAAAAAATCCCTTCCACTATCACCGTCATGGATATTGGAACAGGTGCCAATTGCATTTATCCCATTATTGGCTCGCATTGCTATGAATGGAATTTCATTGCAACAGATATCGATCAAACAGCATTGGACAATGCAAAAAAAATTGCTATTCAAAATAAAAGATTAAGCAATAAAATTGAGTTCAGAAAACAGTTCAATGCCAATCAAATTTTTAATGGTGTTGCTTCTCCCCGTGAGCTTTGGGACATTACTATTTGTAATCCTCCTTTCCATAAATCCGCTGAGTCATCCAAGGAGCAATCCTTGAGAAAAGTTAAAAATCTCACCGGAAATAAAGCCCCTGAATTGATTTTAAACTTTGGCGGACAAAGTCGTGAATTGTGGTGCGACGGTGGTGAGGTACAATTCATTCAAAACATGATGAATGAAAGTGCTGAATATGGTAAGAACTGTTATTGGTTTACGTCCTTGGTTTCTCAAAAAGACCACCTCCCATATCTTGAAAAAGTTTTGAAAAATTTACCCATTAAGCAATACAAAATTATTGAATGGGCAAATGGAAATAAACAAACTCGATTTATTGCTTGGAGTTTCTTGACACAACAACAACAAAAAGATTGGAAATTGGCGAGATGGAAATGACATTCAAAGAAATGAAAATTGCACAGGTACTCATCCTTTGTAGCATTGTATTTTACTGCAATTTTGTTTGGGGACAAGAGAATCAACAAACACCTTCTCTAAACATTTTATGGGAGTCTTATCTCGGTTATAGCGTCAGCGAAAACAAGTTGTTCCAATCACCACATTTGTTCAATCACTTCCACCTTCAAAGCCCAAGAATCAACTATGCTCAGATCGATTGGAAAAAGGAATACCGAGATTGGACGGTACAATTGGGTATTCACGATGGCGATTATGTCAGGAGAAACTATAGTGATCAACCAACATGGGCTCAATCGATTTCTGTAGCTCAATTGCAATATTCACCGCAACAACTAGAACAACTAAAAATAACGGCAGGGATATTCCCATCGCACATTGGATTTGAAAGCGCTTGGATTCAGAACAATATAACTTTGACTCGAAGTCTTCTTGCGGAAAATAGCCCATACTATGAGAGTGGTTTTCACGCTCAATTCAGCGGAAAAAACAACCGCTGGACAATTGGAGCTTTGGCGCTAACAGGCTGGCAACAAGCCAGCGTTGTATCACCCATCAGAAAACTTTCTTGGGGCTGGAGCTCAAATCTTGCTGTTAAAGACAATATTCAAATTTCTTACAATGGTTTCTTCGGCTATCAGAACACCACAGGCACAGTCAAAAGAAGCTACCACAATTTTTATTCTAATTTTCAAAAGGGAAAATGGAAATCCATCTTGGGCTTTGATTTTGGTCAAGCATTCATCAACCAAAAATCCATCCATTGGTATTCACCGGTAGTAATTATTGGAAAACAGATCAATGAATCTTGGAGTTCTGCCTTTAGAATAGAGTCAATGATGGATCCTAATCAATTTATTTTATTGGATGAACATCAAAAGACCATTCAAAAATCGACATTGGGACTAACTGTTGAATTCAAAACCAAGCATCAATTCATGTTCCGATTGGAAGGAAAAAAAGCATTCGAAAAAATAGAGAATACAGGGAATGAAAAAAACACTTTGATACTTCTCAGCATTTCAAAAGCAACTTCGTTTTAAACCTAATGCTTCTTCCACTCAATGGCTTCTATTTCAATTCTTCGATCCATGCGAGCTGAACTACTGTATACACTTTGCCTGAGATTCTTTTTATCGTCGCTCACGTTTTTTGAATTGCTCTCTCCGTAAGGTATGGCTTGGATGAAAAGGGTTTTATCTAAATAAGGAGACAATGCTCCATTTCGAAACATCCTAATCTCATTTTTCAAAGCCCCAATGCGCCTGCTGGTGAGATTCTGATTGTACTTACCGTCAGCAAGTGGACTGGCAAATCCGCGGACTGTAAGTGTTATGCTATCCCCTAACATTAATCGACTTTCTAAAATAGACAATACTTGTTGAAGCCGATTATAGGTTTTGACCAATTCAACATCTTTGAAAGATTCCCAATCTTCTATTGCTTGAAAGTCCTCATTGAATTGCTGAATATACATCTGTTCTTTATCGAGATAGGAAATCTGACATTCCGTAAATGTCCACTGCGTCAATGTATCCCATGAATTGGGATTGGGCTCATCATTGTGAAAATACAGCTTCAATGGAAGCCATTGCTCTATTCTTTTGATGTCGGTTGGAATGGTAATAACACTGGTAAGATCAACCGATTCTTTATTCCATTCATATACAAAAATATCTTGACAGCAACCATTGGCATTTCTTGCTGATCCCATCACCCAGCGCTCTCCAACTTTCGTTTTCAAAATATCAAATCCAATGTCATTCTTACTTGAGTTGATGGGAAGACACAAATTTTCTGGAACTCCCCATGCTCCTGGAGAGCCAGAAACTTTGTACAAATCAAACTCTCCAAATCCCAATAGTCCATTTGAACTAAAATACAACTCGCCATGAATGAATCGCGGCTCTATTTCATCCCATGAGGTATTGATGGTTCCTGCAGGAAATGGTTCACTCCACTCCAGATTGGAAAATCTAGACAACCAAATATCCTGTCCTCCTTTGCCCCCATTTCTATCCGAAACGAAAATCAAATAAGTCATGCCATTCCAAAGGCCAATATGAGGCATGGTGCTATTACCCAATGCTTCATTCACAGAGGGGTGTATTTTCCATGCACCACTATTCCCATTTCTGTGCAACAACACCAAATTTTTACTTGCGCTTTCTCCGACACCCCATTGACCTCCGTCGTAATCAACAGTATGAAGGACTGGCTTACCCTCCCAATTATATAGTAGTTCATTCAATGTGCCCATCGAAGTATCTGTCTTCAATATTCTCCACCCTTCATCTTTCCATGACATATAATACAAACTATCGTTGTTCCAATAAGGCTGACCTTCTCCTTTTTCTGAATTGTACGAAAAAGGTTTCCATTGAATGCTGTCAACTGCAACTTGATTCAAAGCCCATTGGGCTGAAGCCATCATCAATTCTGATTCCTCTAGCAATGGCTTCAAATCTTTTTTGACCTTTGCGCGCTGTTTAAATTTTTTGACATAAAAAACTACTTCATCGTAACGTCCATTTCTTTGGTTGAGCTTGCTCAAATAATAATAAGATTCAGGGAAAATTTTTCCTTGATCCAATTTAATAGCTGATTGAAAAAGTCGAATGGCCAAAGCATCTTCTCTCATCTCATAAGATGATTGAGCCCATTTTATTCGCCTATCAAAAACGGTGGAATCCAATTCAAAACTTTGACGATAGGCATCAAACGCTTCAGGCCAATTGCCCATTGCTGCAGCTTCATCGCCTTGTTTTTCCCAATACTGCGGGGATTGCGTCCACCCTTGGTTAAACATCAAAATCAAGTTGATAAAAAGAATAAAACGCATTGAACAAAAATGGAGATAATTCATCTAATTCGCTCAAATTAGCAAAAAAAAGTAAGCAATGAAAATTGGCGTATTAGGAGGAGGCGCAATGGGAGCTGGTATCGCACAGGTTGCGGCGCAGGCTGGTCATTCCGTGGTCTTGGTTGACATCCAAGCTGAACAATTGAACAAGGCAATTGAAAACCTAAAGGCAGGTTTACAAAAATTGGTGGAGAAGGGAAAATTCAACGAAGCGCAAAGCCAGGAAATCATCTCATCCATTCAAACATCCACTAGCATCCAAGACTTCAAAGGATGTGGTTTAATCATTGAAGCCATTGTTGAGAAACTAGAAGTTAAACTAACTGTATTTCAAGAGTTAGATAGCCTGTTGGATGAATCCGTCATTTTAGCTTCCAATACTTCATCCTTATCAATAACAGCTATTGCATCTGCTTGTCAGTTTCCGCAACGCGTTGTGGGATTGCATTTCTTTAATCCCGCCACGATTATGCCTTTGGTGGAAGTTATTCCCGCCATTCAAACCGATATCAAGCTGCCCATGCAGTTGAAAGACATGATGATTTCATGGAAGAAGGTTCCTGTCATTGCCAAAGATTGGCCAGGATTTATTGTGAATCGCGTAGCGCGTCCATATTACAGTGAAGCCTTAAGAATTTATGACGAAGGTTTGGCTTCTCAACCAGAGATTGATGCAGCCATGCGTCAAGCTGGTTTTAAAATGGGCCCCTTTGAGTTGAT
>CANNHA010000042.1 GCA_947504275.1 Flavobacteriales bacterium | reverse complement strand
CGAAAAAAGCATTTACTTTGCAACGCAATTAAAAAATTTGAACAAGAAAAATTAATAGCATGGAAAACGCAATTATTATCATCACCGTTATCGTAGCCTTATTGCTCGCATTGGTAGTATTGATTCAGAATCCCAAAGGTGGCGGATTGACAACAGGATTTCAAGCCACACAAGTGGGTGGGGTTCAGCAAACTGCTGACTTCTTGGAGAAAGCTACTTGGTATTTGGTGATTGCCCTTTTCGTTTTGTGTATGTTGAGCGCTAGTTTCAGTGCCAGCACCAAGTTTGAAAACGAAGAGCAAGGAATTGAGCAAGAAGCACCAGCAGAGGGACAACAGCCCTAAGACGGTTATTCATACACTCATTTGAAATGTCAGCGTGTCGCACACACTGACATTTTTTATTTTATCCCTGCCATTTTTTCGCTTCGCAAAAGCAAAAAACACAATGGCACAACAGATGCTAAGCACAAAACAAATTTTAATATAAAGTATATGTCAGTTAACGTAAAACCCATTGCAGATCGCGTGTTGGTTGAACCCGCGCAAGCAGAAACCACAACAGCAAGTGGTATCATCATCCCTGATACTGCCAAAGAAAAGCCACAACGTGGAACAGTAGTTGCAGTTGGAAATGGTAAGAAAGACGAACCCATGACTGTAGCCGTTGGAGACTCCGTGCTTTATGGCAAGTACTCAGGAACTGAAATTTCATTGGATGGCAAGGATTACCTTATCATGCGTGAATCAGATATTTTAGCAATCATTTAAACCAATAAAAACATGGCAAAAGAAATCACATTTGATGTAGCTGCAAGAGAGAAGTTAAAAGCCGGTGTTGATGCATTGGCCAACGCAGTAAAAGTTACTTTAGGTCCAAAAGGACGTAATGTAGTTATCGATAAAAAATTTGGCGCTCCCCACATCACCAAGGATGGTGTATCGGTGGCCAAAGAAATTGAATTGAAAGATCCCATTGAAAACATGGGTGCCCAAATGTTGAAAGAGGTGGCTAGCAAAACTGCTGACATCGCTGGAGACGGAACAACCACCGCTACCGTATTGGCACAAGCCATCGTGAGCACAGGTTTAAAGAATGTCGCTTCTGGTGCCAATCCAATGGACTTGAAGCGCGGTATTGACAAGGCCGTTAATGCGGTAGTTGGCGCGCTCAAAGTAAGCTCCAAAGAAGTGGGTTCTGACAACAACAAAATCAAACAAGTTGCTACCATTTCAGCCAACAATGACGAGAGCATTGGCGCTTTGATTGCTGACGCAATGGCCAAGGTGGGTATTGAAGGTGTTATCACTGTTGAGGAAGCCAAAGGAACGGAGACCGATGTGAAGACCGTTGAAGGTATGCAATTCGATCGCGGATACTTGTCTCCTTACTTCGTTACCAATGCTGAAAACATGGAAGCAGAATTGGAGAACGCTTACATTTTGATCTACGACAAGAAGATTTCCAACATGAAGGAATTGCTTCCTGTATTGGAGAAAACTGTTCAAACGGGCAAACCATTGTTGATCATCGCGGAAGACGTGGATGGCGAGGCATTGGCTACATTGGTGGTGAACAAAATGCGTGGTGCATTGCGCATCGCAGCAGTGAAAGCACCTGGTTTCGGAGACCGCAGAAAGGCCATGTTGCAAGACATCGCTATCTTAACTGGCGGTACTGTCATCAGTGAAGAAATGGGATTGAAATTGGATGCTACTACCCTAGAAGATTTGGGAAGAGCAGAAAAAATCACCATTGATAAGGACAACACCACCATCGTGAATGGTGCGGGCAGCAAGGAAGGTATCCAAGCACGTGTAAGCGAAATCAAAGCACAAATTGAAAAGACAACCTCTGATTACGACCGTGAGAAATTGCAAGAGCGTTTGGCCAAATTGGCTGGGGGTGTAGCCGTATTGTATGTTGGTGCAGCCACTGAAGTGGAAATGAAAGAGAAAAAAGATCGTGTAGACGATGCATTGCATGCAACACGCGCTGCTGTAGCTGAAGGAATTGTTCCTGGAGGTGGTACAGCCTTGATTCGCGCAAGCGCTGCATTGGAAGGATTAAAAGGAGACAACGATGATGAGACAACAGGTATCGCCATTATCAAGCGTGCCATTGAAGAGCCATTGCGTCAAATTGTTGCCAATGCCGGTGGAGAAGGAGCGGTAATCGTTCAGAAAGTTAGAGAAGGAAAAGATGACTTTGGATACAACGCGCGCACAGAGACTTTTGAGAATTTGTTGAGCAGCGGAGTGATTGATCCTACTAAAGTGGTACGTGTTGCATTGGAGAATGCCGCATCTATCGCAGGTATGTTGTTGACTACGGAGTGCGTTATTTCCGACATCAAGGAAGATGCTCCAGCCATGCCAGCCATGCCCGGAGGAGGAATGGGTGGAATGATGTAAGCCATCGCCGATTTGTTTTTAACTTGCAGCCGCTTTCCGTGAGGGAGGCGGCTTTTTTTATGGTGAAGATTGATCAAATAGAACTCCCCGATTTTCCATTGCTCTTGGCGCCAATGGAGGATGTCAGCGACCCCCCATTTCGCTTGGTTTGCAAGGAAAATGGAGCGGACATGATGTATACGGAATTCATCAGCAGTGAAGGATTGATCAGAGACGCCGTCAAGAGCAAAATGAAGTTGGATATTTTCGAATACGAGCGCCCCATTGGGGTTCAAATATTTGGAAGTGAGATTGACACCATGGTGCAATGCGCCAAGATCATTGAGCAAACCAATCCCGATTTATTGGACATCAATTATGGCTGTCCGGTGATGAAAGTGACCTGCAAAGGAGCTGGGGCGGGAATTTTAAAGGACATTGACAAGATGGTTCGGATGACCGAAGCCATTGTGAAAGCCACTACCCTACCCGTCACCGTCAAAACCCGACTAGGATGGGATGATAGTTCAAAAAACATAGAACAAGTTGCAGAGCGATTGCAGGACATCGGCATCAAGGCTTTGACCATTCATGGTCGCACGCGTGTGCAGATGTACAAAGGAGAAGCCGATTGGAGCTTGATTGCCAAGGTGAAAGAGAATCCTCGTATTCAGATTCCCATTTTTGGAAATGGCGACATTGACAGTCCGGAAAAAGCCTTGGAATACAAAAACAAATACGGTGTGGATGGGATCATGATTGGACGCGCCAGCATTGGGTATCCGTGGATCTTCAGGGAAATCAAACACTATTTGGCCACCGGAGAAAAGTTGGCACCACCAACGATAGATGAGCGCGTAGAGACCTGCAAGAAACATTTGATGTTCAGCATTCAGTGGAAAGGAGAAGTCTTGGGCATCTTGGAAATGCGCAGGCACTACACCAATTACTTCAAGGGATTTCCGCATTTCAAAGAAGACCGCATGGCGTTGGTGACATCCAGCAATTTGGAAGAGATTTTGGAGCGTTTGGATCGAATCAAGATTGAGAGGCGCTAGTATTTCTTTGCTTTCTCAGCGCTTTCTTGGCGGACTTTGCGTTTATTGAATTTTTATTTTAACGCTATGGGCGCAAAGGTTCTCGCAAAGGGCGCAATGCTCATGAAAAACTCCTCTCTTTGCGAGCTTTGCGCAATCCTGGCGAGCTTTGCGTTAATTGTATTTTACTTTTAACTGCAAGGGGCGCGAAATTATTTCATGCCGTTTTTATATCTTTGATGTAAAAATTTCCAAACCATGCAAAAAGCCCTTCTTTCATTCCTCACTTCATTCCTCATCACCTCCTCACTTTTTTCCCAAGTCCCCACCTACGTCCCTACCAGCGGATTGGTTGGCTACTGGCCATTCAACGGCAATGCCAATGATGAGAGTGGAAATGAGAATCATGGAACGGTGAATGGCGCGACGTTAACGACAGATAGAAATGGGAATGCGAATAGTGCGTATAGTTTTTCCAATCAAACGGTATCAATTAATCACAATACAGATTTAGGAATTAGTCAAAGTGGTGGATTCTCAGTGTCTCTTTGGTATCTGGTTACAGGAAATCAAAATGTACAACATCTCATCGGTAAAAGACCAAATGGTGCTCAGCAATTCAACTGGCAGATTGCTTTTAATTATCCTGCTAGCCAAGGAATTAATTTTGGTGGAAATATAAATTTCACCGACGCAGGAATAGTATCTGATTATACCTCTACTTTAAATTCATGGATACACTGCATAGGAACATACGATAATGGTACATGGTCCCTTTTCTTCAATGGCAATATGTACGCTTCCATAACATCTTCTCTCTTTTATCCTGATACTAATTGTCCGCTAACCATTGGAAATTCTGGATCCTTTCAACCCTTTTATGGAAAAATAGATGATGTATTAATATACAACCGAGCATTATCCGCTGAAGAAGTAAATGCATTATACACCGGTGTCCCCTATGTACCAACGGTTTTGGGCTGCACCAACACCACCGCCTGCAACTACAATGCTTCTGCCACCCAAGACGATGGCTCTTGCACTTTTCCTGCGCAAACGTATTTAAACTGTGACGGCTCTTGCATCAACGATGCCAACAGCAATGGCATCTGTGACGAAGTAGAAACCAACTTGCCTTCATATCTCCCCGCCAACGGATTGGTAGCGTGGTATTCTTTTAATGGCAACGCCAATGATGAGAGTGGGAATGGGAATAACGGGACCGTGAATGGAGCAACGCTGACTGTTGATAGAAATGGAAATGCGAATAGTGCGTATAGTTTTGATGGGGTAACAAATTTTATAGAGGCAAGTGTTAATGGACTTCCAATTTCAAACAATTCTCGAACCATTTCATCGTGGTTTAAAACTTCAAGTAACTATAACACAAACAATGTAAGCCCTTACCAATTCATTAACGCGATAAATGGGTATGGTAGCTCAAGCGTAGGCCCAGTTATCTTCACACAGTATATTGCGGCTCCAGATGGCAAAGGATACTTCGAAACAGGCTCAAGTCAAAATCAAATTTTCTCGATTGAAAGTGTAAATAACAATTCATGGCACAACATGACTTGTACATATGATCAAGCTACTATGCAAGTTTCCATGTATATTGATGGTGTATTCAATAGTGCAACTACTCCAATTAATTTAGAAACAGCTGATAGTTTCTTTGGAATTGGAAAAACTCCTTGGTACGATATTTTTTTTCAAGGCCAAATCGACGACATCGCAATTTACAACCGCGCTCTCACTCCCACAGAAATCACTGCGTTGTACAATGGGACAACCAATAACAACAGTGGAAACAATAATAACACCGCTACTACAACAGTCCCTGCCGGCATCAGCTACCAAGCTGTAGCCCGCAATGCGCAAGGAACAGCTTTGGCCAATACTGCCATACAAGTGAAATTTACTATGATTACTGATTCATTGTCGGGAACAACTGAATATGCGGAAACGCATTCACTCAGCACCAACAGTATGGGGCTTTTTGCAACGGCTTTCGGAACTGGTGCAGCAGTCTCTGGAACTTGGGCGGGTATCAATTGGACACACTCCAACAAATATTTGAAAGTGGAATTGGATGCGGGTAATGGATTTGTGGATTTGGGAACGCAACAATTGTTGTCATCTCCTTTTGCCATCAGAGCGCAATCCGCGGCTACCATCGAGAATGGAGCCTTGCCTGTTTTTGCTGATAATGCAGCGGCAATTACCGGTGGATTAACGGTTGGAAAGTTGTATCGTACTGCAACGGGGGAATTGAAGGTGGTTTATTGATTGGATTCTTTGCGAACTTGGCGAATACTTGGCGGACTTTGCGTTTATTGAATTTTTATTTTAACGCTATGGGCGCAAGGGTTTCGCTGTCTTGGCGAGCTTTGCGTTTATTGTATTTTTATTTTAACGCCATGGGCGCAAGGATTTCGCAGAGGGCGCAAAGATTTTCAATAAACTTTAAAGATTATTAACCACTCGTCTTACTCCTGTTTTTAATAAAAACGAATTGAAGTTGATTAGCAAGCCCAATTTGAAGCCACCCAATTTCAGATAGGTTAATGTTTGAGCAAGATGCAAATCATTAAGGCTATCCACACTTTTAATTTCAATTACCACTTTATTGTCTACCAATATATCTATGCGGTAAGCACAATCAATTTGAACATCATCCAAAACAATGGGGATTCCATGCTCTTTCAAGACAAACAAACCTCTCTTTCTCAGAGAGTGATACAAGGCTTCTTGATAAACCCGTTCCAATAAACCTGGACCCAATTTTCTGTGGATCGATATCGATTCTTCCAAAACGATTCGTGAAATTTCATTTTCAGTCATTTTTTTCTACAAAGTTCTAATACGTTGTATCAAAAAACAACCTATAAATTATGCGTATTTATGGGAATAATTGTAAAGTAAAACAAACGCAAGGACCGCAAAGGTTTTCTCTTTGCGGACTTTGCGCAATCTTGGCAAACTTTGCGTTTATTGTATTCTATTTTAACGCTATGGCCGCAAAGGTTTTCGCAAAGGGCGCGATGAATTTTGACCCGTCCTAAATTAATTTTTACTGAATGGCAAGACCAACTCCTGCCCTACCTTCAACCAATACATTCCGCTCTTCAGCTTTGAGATATCGGTGACCTCTGAAGTTTTATTTAACACACCTTTCGCTATCGTTCTTCCTTGAACATCGAGTATTAAAAAAGATTGACCTACCCATTGAGCATCACCTTTCCAGCGCAGCTGATCTGAACTTGGATTGGGGTACAATGAAAATGGCAGACTGGTGCTCTTATGCACATCCGCACTGCAGCCTATGGTGCAGTTCTGGATCAATTCAAATGAAGTTGTGTTGGATATATTGCTTTGAAATACTTCGCCTTGCGCACAATTGTCCTTCAGATAAAAATCCAACCAGGGAATTAGATTATTCAAAACTGAGGCTTGCTGCTCAGCTGCAGAAATGGTCCCTTGCGGCGAACAAGTACTTTGTCCCAAAGTACAATTAAAATTGGGAGAGGCAAATTGACAATGGTCTCCTCCTACTATTCCAACATAAGATTTGCAAACACTCACAGAGGCATTGAACATCGGTACCTGATGATCCGCGGGTGATGCAACACAATCATTAATTCCCGAAAAGATGAGGGTTGGTTTTTGAATATTACCCGCAGCTGAAATAGCAGATGGGTTGGTCTCTGCAGGTGCCATGGCTGCCAATACTGTAATATTATCATTGTAGGTCATGGCTAAAAATGCTGATCCGCCTCCCATGGAGTGACCCATCACTGCGCTGGTATTTCCAATTGCATTATAAAACAATGATGAACCGTCACCATTCTCTTCCTGAAGTGCAGTAACCAAAAAAGCCATGTCTCGGCCAAAATTTTCATGTGATGGAAACAACGATGTTTCAGTTGTGGGCAAAACAACTATGTATCCCTCTGGCACCAATGCTTCCCAATAAACATCATACACAGAAGCCGGCATGACAAAACCATGTCCAATAACAACGATTGGGAAAACACCAGAGGCCACTGCCACATTGTCCCCAGCAGTGTTGGCTGGATAATAAATCTCACACGTTACTACCCTATTGTTTCTGCTAACATCAACAAAAGAAGTTTGCTGATGTCCAATGGAAAAATCTTGTGCCGTCATCAGCACAGACGAAAGCATAATCAACAAAATCAAAATACCTTTGCTCCTTTTCATAATTCATAATCAATGATTATGGTAAAGGTCAAGAAAAAAATCGGAATCTTTTCATCTTTTTGAAAAAGCGCTTCCACTTGGAATCAAAATCAATGGAATCCCTTGCCTGAATGGTTTCAATGGCCATCCACAACTCTTCTGATTGTTTTAACATCTGAGCAGAATCAATTCTAGATTGGGTTGTTGAATCGTTAACGGCCTGCTCAGCATTGACTTGAAAAAAATTGTTATCCATATTGACCGTCCAGTTTTGTGGCATTGACCAAGGTTGTGGAAAAGGCCAACTGTCATAAACGATGCATCCGCCGCAAGTTGGCCACCAATTCATACCTCCAAAGTTCAGAAACCAATTGGGATCCCAAATCAAAATGAAAGGCATTGGCATGGTGTCTTTGTGCAATTCCATCTCAAATACATGGGTAATGTATACTGGATCTGTCTTTAATGGTTCTCGCGAATCTGTTTGAACCTCCTGTTGGTTGGGCATTAAATAGAGTATCATCCCAACTGAAAGGGTGATCAAAAGAATATTGCGCAGTAATGAATTCATTGTGGCTAAGACCTTCATTCCTGTTTAGCGTTGCTTAAGTTTCGTCAACTTAACATTACTTTGCAAACTCAATAGGCTTGAAAAATGAATGTATTGGTAGATCAAATATTGGAGGTTGGCTGCGGACGTTGCAAATGGGGAGGGACTCCGAAATGCAAAGTGCACACTTGGGAAAAGGAATTGTCCGCATTGCGCAACATCCTTTTGGAATGTGGACTAAATGAAGAAGTAAAATGGGGAATGCCCTGCTATACGGACAACAACAAAAATGTTTTGATATTAGCCCCGTTTAAAGAATACTGCGCACTCAGTTTTTTCAACGGTGCATTGATTGATGATAATGCCAATATGCTCACAGCACCCTCTGAAAACACACAATCAGGAAGGCAAATGCGATTCACCCATGTTGATCAAATCACAACTGCCTCAGATATTATCAAGCAATACATCTTCCAGGCCATTGAAGTAGAAAGACAAGGTTTAAAAGTTGTCGCTAAAAAGGTGGAGGAATATCCGATTTCTGAAGAATTAAATATTGTATTTAAAAACAATTCAGCACTTAAAAAAGCTTTTGATCAACTCACTCCTGGAAGACAAAAGGCATACCTCCTTCACTTTGCACAACCCAAGCAATCTGCAACAAGAACAAGTAGAATTGAAAAGGCAATGCCAGATATCTTTGCCGGAAAGGGGTTGAATGAAGATTATAGAAACAAAAAAAGGTAGCCTAAACTACCTTTTGTGCGCCCACCTGGGCTCGAACCAGGGACCCACAGATTATGAGTCTGTTGCTCTAACCAACTGAGCTATAAGCGCGGGGGTGCAATATTACGGTTTTTTTTCTCTAAATCAAAAATACGCCTCAATAATCCCACTGATCTTGAAAATATCCGGGGGTGCGAATGCCAATCATGATGAACTGCTGACTTTGCAATTGAGGTAAATAATGTGTACGGCTCATGACCTCTCCAAAACACTCTAAGGTATTCTTTAGGACTTTTCTCGAAACTTGCAGGCGCTGAAACAAGAAAATTCGTTTATCGCCTTGAAAGAAATTATTGCCGTAAATCTGCGCGGGATCCTTATAGCTTAAAAAGATATTTCCTCCGTCATTCAAACCTGAACGATTGAGTCCATAGGCTCCATAATTACAAGCCAGGATGACGGTCCAATCCTTCTTTTTGAATTGAGCCATGTTCACCCATTCAATAAAATTAGAGCCCCATGGATGCGCCAAAGGCTGTCCCAATTGTCCCCATGCTTGCAAAGGGCTAGCGTGAGAGTAAGTGAACGGTCTTACAGCATTAACTTCAGAGATTACATCCAACCCTTTGATAATGTCAAATGCCTTTACACCGGCTTGTCCACCATATTTCAAACCCCACCATCCATTCTTGGCTTTGACTTCTGATAGCAACCACTCATCCAATAAAAACTGGAGATAAAACTTGGTCTTTTGCTTGTACACATAGCTCATGTTTAATCCCAAAAGTGAGTTGTCCGCAGATCCTTGCGCATATTCAATGGGACGCCAAAATGCTATTGGATTTAGATAATGTAAGTCAAAGTTTCTTGCAGAAGTGCGATCACTCTTCTGCCATATCACCATTTCGTACAAGGTAAAAGTCAACTTCTTGGTTGCTTCATAAGTCAACGAATGCATCCCGATATACTTGGTGCGCAATTGACCCCAACCAAGACCATTGTCCTTCAATTGAGCCCATTGCGCATTGAAACGAAAAGGACCCAAATCAGTCAATACTCTGCCATACGGCATCGGTGCAGCGTTGTGACTGATAACCAAAGATCGATAGCCGTCTCCAAAAAACATTTTCCCTCTGCCCACCTCCATTGAAACATGGCGATTGGGGTGGTAGGTCAATTTTCCAGTCCAAGTTTGAGTGCGATACAGACCAGCGAAATCACCCAAAGCTTTTCCCCAACCTAGGACGGTGTTGTCATTCAAAACAGAACCTACCGCATTCTGTGGAAGGTCAGACATCAAGTGATAATAGGAAAGTTGCACAGCCAATTTGTTCTTGAACTTGGAATAAAAGTCCAACTGTCCCACTGTCTGATGAAAACCTTGAAAGGTGTTGTTCAACCTGCTCAATCCACTGGACATTGACACACTAGGAATTATCGTAAAACCATTCATTCCAATGCTGTCATTTAGCCCCATCAAATACTGACGATCTAGGCCAAATACTTGTGGAAACATGGATGCATCAGAACTATCTGTCTTTTGATACGCCAATCGATACATGCCGTCCAAAGGATTAACAGGGCGAGAGACATCCCATGACTGACCCAAAACAAGGTTGGCTTGAAATACAACCAATATCCAAAACATTTTTTTCATGGGTACAACAAATATTTTTCTCTTAAACTCAAATAATCTTGCAAACCTTTTTGCCAACTGGCGCGAATTTGATCAGCACTCCATCCATTTTTTAGCTGTTGTCTTAACTGCTGTGAGCCTGCTAATTTATCAAAAAAGGAAGGACTATTGAACATGTCATTGCCTAGTTCTGAATAAGCATCCAATAAATAACTTAAATTGATTTGATGAAACTTTTGACATTCGTTTCTAAGATCCACAAACCCACAGAGAACATTTTCATGAGGCGGGTTGATTGACTTACCTGAAATATCAACTGGAGTTGCGGTAAAATTAAAATTTTCCTTTTTAGGATAACCATAACAAGTAAAGGGGTTTGCTGTTCCTCTGCCGACACTTACTGAAGTTCCTTCAAACCAGCACAATGAAGGGTATAGCGCGATGGCGCAATCTGAACTTAAATTAGGAGATGGTGGTACTGGCAGACTGTATGGTGTAGCATGCGTCCAGTTGGCACAAATAACAACGCCCAATTCCAAATTTTTGGTCTCTCCCCAATTCTCTCCTTTGATCATTTTGGCCATTTCTCCAAGCGTGCAACCGTGGACAATGGGAATGGGCAAAGCGCCCACCATGGAGGACAAATCCAAATCCAACATAGGTCCGTCAACATAGTGTCCATTGGGATTGGGACGATCCAAAACAATCAGTTCTTTGTTGTACTTGGCGCATGACTGCATGACGTAGTACAAAGTGGTGAGGTAGGTATAAAACCGCGCGCCTACATCTTGAATATCAAAGATAACCGTCTCGACATCCCTTAAATCTTCAGCAGTAGGCATAGCATGTTTCCCATACAGCGAAACGACAGGAATACCCGTTTTTTGATCAGTATAAGACTCAAACTTTTCGCCGGGCGGAAGATCGCCTCTAAACCCATGTTCCGGAGCGAATACTTTAACCACATTGATATTTAAGCTCATCAACGTATCCACCAAATGTTGGCCTTCTACCATTGCTGTATGATTGGCCACAATCGCCACTTTAGAATTTTGAATCAATGGAATATATCCAGCTGTGAATGCTGCTCCGACAGAAATTGGAGCAGACTTTGGAACTTGTGCGCTATGCACCGGCTGCTGGGTTCTGCAGGCCGAGATCCAAAAGAAAACAATTAAAAAAGGGACAATCCTCATCCCTGTAAATTTCCAATCATTTTTGCACATCACATGCAATAAGATGAAAAGATTTCAAGGTTCTGTTTTGAACAATGTTTAGTTTTGTCCTGAATGCAAATTGTTTCCCTAATAGCGCAAAAGATGCGAGGCCAAGATACCAATGGCACCTCTCGCCCCATTGTATGGATTGCACTGGGCGCCATTATTTTGGGAATGGTTACCATGTTAGTCGCTTTGGGAATGGTAAACGGTTTTCAAAAAGAGATCAAATCCAAAATGGTGGGTTTTGGTGGACACCTGAAAATCTTTGCCAATCTGCAAGCCGGCGGTGATGCGCTATCTCCTTTTGAGCGCATTGACTCTGTTGAACAAAAATTGATGGCACATCCGCTGGTGCAATACATTCAACCCACTGTGCACTTGCCTGGAATCATTGAATCCAAAAAGGAATTACAGGGAATCGTATTGAAAGGAATTGATCCCAAAAACGACACATTGTTTTTTCAACAAATAACACAAGAAGGTCGCCAACCCCAATGGAACATTGATGCCAGCAATGACACCATCCGAGAAGTAATGATCTCTCGGCATTTACAAAAGGAACTGGATGTTGCATTGAATCAAAAAATCAGCATCTATTTTTTAAATGGAAATGAAGTCCCGCAACAACAAAATTTCACCATCTGCGGAATTTATGAATCCGGACTAGAAGAGTTTGATCATAAAATGGTATTTATTCCGCTTTACCCTTTGCAGAAGTATAGTCGCATGGGTATTAGAGCGTGGATACAAGCGGATATTACCGATCCCCAATCTGATGCATTACAAGCGCAATTGGTGGCCCAAGTGCAGAGCAATGCCCCCGACTATCAGTACTATTGGAAAACTGCTCAAGGCAAATATTATGCGGACACCCTTACCATAGATAACTTGGTAGGAAGTGAATTTAACTTTCTTCTTATGGCCATTGAAACCCAAACAGGGCTGGAAGACTCCATACAAGTTAAGTTGTACAAAAACACAAATCAAATATGGGAATACACCTACCAGTACACTGATTTTCCAGCACAAAACATGGTGGGAAGCTATGAAGTTGCTTTAAAAGATTTTGATAAATTGCTGCAGGGACAAAATGCGCTATATGATTTGCTGCCCTATCAATTGGGGATAGAAAACGTATTGGAAAGACACCCTGAAATTGTGGCCTGGTTAAACATGTTGGACATCAATGTCATCATCATTATTGTTATGATGATTTTCATTGGAATTATCAATATGACATCTGCTCTTCTGATCATCATATTAGAGAAGCAAAACATGATTGGAACGCTGAAGGCATTGGGGATGCCTAACAAAATGTTGGTCCGCATTTTCTTCAGACACGCTTTGTATTTAATTACAAAAGGAGTGATTTTAGGAAATGCAATAGGTTTGGGGTTGATGGCTGTTCAAAAACATTTTAAATGGATAAAATTGGATCCTGAGCAATATTACGTATCAGCAGTTCCAATTGATTTTGATTGGGTCAGCATAGGATTATTGAATATTTTTGTTGTCTTGGTGTGTGCCTTGGCCATGTTTATACCCGCTTTTTATGTCAACCGCATATCTCCAATCAAAGCCATTAGATTTAGTTAATTATTGAAATGAAAATTTACAACAACATATTGGAAACCATTGGACATACACCCATGGTTAGGATCAATCAAATTACCAAGGACATTCCGGCCACAGTTTTGGCCAAGGTTGAGACTTTTAATCCTGGAAACAGTATCAAGGACAGAATGGCTTTGAAAATGATTGAAGTGGCTGAGCGAGAAGGGAAATTGAAACCTGGGGCTACCATCATTGAAGGAACATCAGGAAATACGGGGATGGGACTGGCCATTGCTGCTATCATGAAAGGTTACAAGTGCATCTTTACCACGACGGACAAGCAAAGCAAGGAGAAAGTGGACGCATTGAAAGCTTTCGGTGCAGAGGTCATTGTTTGCCCTACTGATGTAGACCCTGAAGACCCAAGATCGTACTACAGCGTATCATCCAGATTGGAAAAAGAAGTTCCCAATTCATGGAAGCCCAATCAATATGACAATCCCGCCAATGCCATTGCGCACTATGAGTCCACCGGTCCAGAAATTTGGGAACAAACGGAAGGAAAGATTACGCACTTGATTGTTGGTGTTGGAACCGGCGGGACGATTTCCGGAACGGGTCGTTATCTTAAAAAACAAAATCCAAATATTCAAATTCTAGGAATTGACACCTACGGTTCTGTTTTCAAAAAATACAAAGAGACCGGAATCTTTGACAAAAATGAAATTTACTCCTACGTCACTGAAGGAATTGGAGAAGACTTTCTACCCGAAAATGTTGATTTCAATGTCATTGATCATTTTGAAAAAGTTACCGATGAGGATGCTGCAAAAATGACAAGACGCATTCCCAGAGAAGAAGGAATTTTTGCCGGAAACTCTGCAGGGTCAGCTATGGCAGGGCTTATTCAAATGAAAGATAGATTCAAAGAAGGCGATGTGGTAGTGGTCATATTCCACGATCACGGTACGCGTTACCTTGGTAAAATGTTCAACGATGATTGGATGAAAATGAAGGGTTGGTTGTAATCAACCCTTTAATTTCTCACCATTCTTGTAATACGTTCGCTTCAACTCTTTTCCGCTTTTATCGTCATAGCGAATTTCTTTTCCGTGCTTTTTGCCGTCCTTGTAATGAGATACTTCTATCAACTTTCCTTTCTCACTGAATTGTTTTAACTCACCATCCAACTGACCATTTTCATAAGAACAAGTGCGTAAAGTTGCTCCATAAGGATAACGGTAAATCCAACTTCCATCAGGCTTTCCTTCTTTGAAATTGCCTTCACTGACGGGTTTTCCAGCCGCATTGTACATCACGTTCCAACCGTGCAACTCGCCCAATAAATTGTAGGACTCCGTTTTCTCAGGAATCCCCTTCTCATTCCAATAAGTCCACGTTCCTGATTTGACATTATCCGTCCAGTGGCCCTTGTATTTTGCATTTCCGTTGACATGATACCCAGCCCAATCTCCATTCATTTTTCCCTTTCTAAAATTCCCTTCATCCATCATCTTGCCATTGTCATAATAGCTAATCCAATGGCCTTCTTCCAAATCATTTTGAAAATGTCCATCGTGCAAAACTTGACCATTCTCAAAGTAGGTTATCCAGTACCCATTTTTTTTATTGTCGTCATAGCTACCCACTCTCCAAGCGGCACCATCCTTATAATAGAATTTCCATTCTCCTTCTCGATTCCCTTTCTCATACAAGCCGTCCTCAGACACCTGACCATTGGTGTAATAATAAGTCCACCTTCCATGCTGAGCATCGGTAAGGAAAGAGCCCTCCATCTCTTTCAATCCATTCTGATAAAACCATTTCCAATTTCCATGCTTTCCTCCCTGAAAATGTAGACCACTCAAAATGGTATCACCATCAGAATCCCATTGCATGATTTCGCCATCCAATACACCCTCCGAATAAACAATCATCTCTTTAGAATTCCCATTCACATAATTGGATTCCCAAACATCATTTTTTTGTCCTTTGAGATAACTTCCAGAGACCTTTACCGAACCGTTACTGAAATACTCAGCAAACGGTCCATCTAGAATACCTTCTTGGTATTGTTGCTTGATGACCACATGTCCATTCTCTTTGATTATTTCAACACCATTGCCATCGTGGACTTCGCATCTGCCATTTTCACAAATCTCCCAAACCTTGACATGCTCACCTTGATATTCCTCCTTCCTAGTCAACTGTCCCTTTTCATCAAAATTTTCCCATACCCCTGTCCTTTGTCCTTTTTCAAACTGCCCTCTCTCTAGTACGACACCACTTTTAGAAAGCAAAGTATGGGTGCTGTCTTGCTCACCCAAAGTGAAAAAAGCCTTGATCATGGGTTGACCAGAGTCGTAATACTTGATGCTACTTCCGTGCAGCTTCCCCATGAAATACCATGACTCTTCACTCAATTTTCCATTCTCATAATATTTCCAAAGACTATCTTCCAATCCATTGAAGTAAGTTCCCTTCATGATCACAATTCCTTTTTCATCGGTAGCCTCATAGGGCTGACGGGACTGCGCAATCGAAAACAATGCGCTTCCGAATAAAAACAAAATCAAAAAATTCATTTTCATATTGGCTAATTTAACGTCAACCGAGTGCAAAATATTGGACAAGTCCAAAACCTTTGAACAAGGAAATATGCAAGAAGTTTTGGGTTATCTTGCACCATGCAAAAATTGTTTTATAAAAACACAGTATTTTTCGTTGCAGCGGCTGCTGTATGGGTGTCATGCGGATTCTATTTGATGCAGCATTCTCCTATCAAAGGAGGGCTCAATGAAGAAGGTTACGGAATCAATCCAAGCAGCAGAAAATATTTTGAGTTCATGCGCAACCATGATCCAGAAACGGGTGAAATTCCTGAAAACTGGAAACAACTTCAGCAGGAATTCGCTGACCGTATGCCTAGGCGAGGAGACCGCGATCTAACGTGGGAACACAGAGGTCCGCACAACATCGGGGGAAGAACCAGAGCATTGGCCATTGATGTATTAAATGACAACCATATTATCGCAGGTGGCGTCACCAGCGGAGTATGGTCAAGCAATAACGGAGGAAGCTCATGGACACATGGAACAGAGGCACAACATATACACTCCCTTTCTTGCGTTGTTCAGGATACAAGACCTGGCCACGAAAACACTTGGTACTATGGCACAGGAGAAGAGTTCTATGGCGTGGTGAGTGGCACCAGCTTCACCTCTCTGTTTTCTGGAGATGGCATTTTTAAGAGCACCGATAATGGAACAAATTGGCAACCTTTGGTCAGCACACAAAGCGGCACACCACAATATCAACTTCAAAATGGAAGCTATGATTTCATCTGGCGCATGGCCGTAGACGTTTCTAATACCGCTGAGGACGAGGTATACGCAGCAGTGTACAATGGAATTATCAGAAGCGTTGATGGCGGAACAACTTGGCAAAATGTTTTGGGGTTTGGGAGCGGGCCTTCAGAGTTTACAGATGTCTTGGTAACACCGGAAGGCGTTGTTTACGCTACATTCAGTGACAACACCACCAATGGTGGCGGTTTTTTCAGATCTGAAGATGGTATCAATTGGGTTGGCATTAACCCTACACAACCTGAGATAGCCAACTTGAGAAGAACAGTAATCACAATGAATCCTCAAAATCACAATGAAATATTTTTCTTGGGAGAAACGTTGAATAACAACCAGTACGCATTGGATCACTTTTTATATAAGTACACCTATATCGATGGTGATGGCACAACTGGAACTTGGGAAAACCGTTCTGCCAATCTTCCTGATGACGCGTGTAACTTAAATACAGGAATTGATTTTGATTTTGGAACTTTTCGTTCACAATACAGCTATGACCTAACCATCGCTCATCATCCAACCAGCAATGTATTGTTCATTGGTGGAATCAATCTGCATAGAGGGATGGATGGATTCAGCACAGATACCAACGATTGGATTGGTGGATATCGTTGTAATCCGCAGGCTCCGTGGTTTTATGTATATCCCAATCATCATCCTGATCAGCATTACATGGTTTTTCACCCTACCAATCCAAATGTTTTGTACAGCACCAATGATGGTGGAATATACAGAACTGATGATTGCATGGCAGACAGCATCACTTGGACCTCACTCAATAACGGATACATTGCCAGCCAATTTTACACTGTAGGATTTGAGCAAGGGCTCAGCAATTCTGATTTCATTATGGGGGGAATGCAAGACAACGGAACATGGATCACCAACTCTGCCGACCCCAATCAACCTTGGAAAGAAGTGCATGCAGATGATGGTGCATTTTGCGCAATACCAGAAGGACGTGATTTTGTCATCTCCACCTCTCAATCAGGTAGAATGATGAAAAAACTAATCGATGATCAAGGTAACTTACTGGGCAGTGAGCGCATTGATCCGCAGACCGCTCCATCCTATCTTTTCATCAATCCCATACTCTT
>CANNHA010000041.1 GCA_947504275.1 Flavobacteriales bacterium | reverse complement strand
CAAACCCTACTTCTGAGGTCGGTTGCCGAGGTAGACGCCGAGGAGGATGACACCCGCAAATCCGATTTGCCAAAAGCTTAAACTTTCATGCATGTAATAGCCCCAGCCTACAGCTACGATGGGAATCAGATAGGTGACCGTAGAGGCCATGATGGCGCCACTGATTTGTGTTAACCTAAAAAACAAGATATTGGCAATGCCCGTCCCCACGATGGACAAAGTAGCCACTGCGGCAATGCTTCTTCCCCCATGCGGATGCGTCCATATCGCTGAGTAATCAGTTGTAAAAAAGTACAATCCGCAAGGTATACTAACCATCAAAATGGACAAGGCCGTTATCCATGGAGCCTTGATGTGCCGCAAATGATGTCCAACGGTATTCACACTTACTCCATACATTACCGTGGCGGCAATGATTAAAAATGCATACTGCATGTTTTGAAAACTACTGCCCTTAGACGCAATGATTCCGGCAGCTCCTAAAAATCCAATCAACATGCCTACTACCTGTCGTTGATGTGTGGTCTTTTTAAAAAAGATGATCGCCAAAAGAAGGGTGAACAAGGGTGTCAAAGCATTCAATATTCCCGCCAACCCACTGTCTAAATATTGTTGCGAGATGGCAAACAAAAATGCGGGCACACCACTTCCCATAAATCCCACCACGGCCAAATATTTCCAGTCTTTCCTTTCTACTTGGCGGATGGCTTGAATGGCAATGGGCGATAAGGCCACTGCTGCCATTATCATGCGCAATGAAGCCACCTGATAGGGTGTCAACACGGGAGAGCCATCTGGTGCCTTTAATCCCATCTTCATCAAAATAAACGATGACCCCCAAACCAGAGCTAATAAAATCAAAATCGCGAGGGAGGAAAGCTTTTGTTGCGGCAAAATTGGATTTTTGTCAAATGTACGTGTTGTGTTCGGGGATGAACCCTAATTTTGTCAAAATTAATGTCATGAAAAAGTTCGCAACATTCCTCATTTTGATTGGTTTAATGGCTTGTCAAAATCAATCCAACAATGCCATTGTAGTAGAAAGAATCCAAGAGCAAGGCGAGGTGGCCAAAACATCGACGAAGTTGTCCATTGATGGAATGACCTGCGCCCAAGGTTGCGGTGGAAAGATTCAAAAAGAATTGGAAAAACTCCCAGGCGTGGTGACCACCCAATTGGATTTTGTAGAAGAGCGAAAGGTGAATGTGGTGACCGCAGAGTTTCAGTCCGATAAAATTTCTGTCGAGAAAATGATGGAGGTGGTCAATACCATCGCTGATGGGAAGTACAAAGTTTTGGCGGCCCAAGAAATTACCACAACGCAGAAATAAAGATGTTCAAAGGAAGTCCAGCCCGTTGGGCAATGATTGCATTGGTGGCCTTGTATTTGGTTATCATTGCTGGAAGTGTGGTGCGGGTTACGGGGAGTGGAATGGGATGTCCTGATTGGCCTAGGTGCTTTGGGCATTTGGTTCCTCCTACTGATGTTGAAGTATTGTTGATTGCTCCAGGGAAATCATTTCACAAAGGTCAAATGGTGATACACCATGATACCCTATGGGTGGCGCAGGAAGACGTTGTATTTGATGACAAAGCTACTTTTTGGAATTTTGGATCTGAAGCAGATTGGAAGAAATATCCAAAACACGATTATGCCATTTTTAATGTCTGGCATACTTGGATTGAATACATCAATCGTTTGTTCACGGGAGTTTTGGGAATTCCTGTTTTGATTCTTTTGATTCTTTCTTGGCGTTGGGCTAGAAAAGGAAATGGGTGGTCCACATTTTTAGCTACAGGACTGACTTTGATTCTTATCCTCTACGAAGCTTGGATTGGAAAATTGGTGGTAGACGGTCATCTTTCAGGCGGGAAGGTCACACTACACATGTTGGGTACGATGGGCATCATCTTGACGCTGCTTTGGGCATACAATTCTTCCACTACCAACAACGTTCGATGGAGCCTGAAACGCCCATATTTGTTGTGGGTTTCTTTTTTTATGGTGATTGCTCAAATTGTTTTGGGTTCGCAATTGCGCGAGGCAATTGATGAAGTGATTAAAGCAGGTTTCAATAGAAAGGAATGGGTAGCGCAAGTCATACAGTCTTCAGACGATGTTGTGTTTTATGTCCACAGAACTTTTTCTTGGTTGGTCCTTTTTACGGCAGGTGCTTTGGCTCTGGAATTGAGGAAACAGAAATCAGGTTTAGCCTTTTGGATCGGTTTGCCTTTGGTAGGCGAGTTTGTTGTAGGGATTTTATTGACGTATTTTGACTATCCCATTTGGTCACAACCCATGCATCTGTTGCTTTCGATGATTCTCTTAGGAGCCTTGATTCACTTGGCGTTTCGGAAGTCTTCCATTAAAAGTTAGAGACACCATGTTGGTATACAATACATCACTTTGGTTGGCGATGTCGGTTAGTGCATAGTCCAATGAGAATTGCTTGAACACAATCCCCAATCCGATGTTCGGCTGGAAAGTAACTTCATTGCCTTGGAAAGTAGTTGTCCTCTGGAAGTTTCCAAATCCGGCTCTGACCTTTAACCAATTTTGATAAATGACCTCCATTCCTGCTGCTGGGTCAATGCTCATGGTGTTTCCAGCCAGCAGTGTATTTCTTTTTCCGTCCGTCGTGGCAATGATGTTTCCCTCTAAAAGAAATTGGTATTTACGCCAAAAAAAGTTCCTGCCTCCACCGGCTATGATTCTTGGTTTGGCTATTTCCCATGTGTTTTCAGGCAATTCATTTCCTGTAGCGAGAAAAACAGATTTGGTTTTTTCATCCAAATTGTAACGCCATGCACTAAACGTTCCTGTGATGTCTTTTAGTACAACTCCCCATTCCCACTTCTTGAACTGAGCCTGCCATCCAGCGTCTATGCCAAATCCCCATGCATTGGCGAAATCTCCTATTTGTCTGTAAATGATTTTGGCATTAATACCAAAGTGATTCTTCATGGTTTCATTGCGCAAGAACCCTTTGAGGAATTTAGGAGGTTCACTCTGTGCATAGGTCAATAAAAAGGCATAATCAGCCGTAGAGAAGTAGGATATTCTGCTGTAGTCCACATTGCCATTTGGATCATAAAGGTCAATGGTATTGGGAATATTGTCTACCCCGAATCGAATCATGGAAGCTCCAAAACTTCTGTAGCTATCTACTTTCTGCGCATAGCCTGCATAATCCAATTTGGCAATTCCCGCAAAATATTCGGCGTGCATGGCGGCAATGGATTGTTGTTCAGATATTCGAGCAATTCCCGCAGGATTCCAATAGCTGCTAAATGCATCCCGACTGCTACCTGTAATGGCACCACCCATGGCGTATCCGCGTGCACCAACTCCGATATTTAAAAACTCATTGACATACTTTGGAGCGACATCACTCTGTCCCCAGGTATAGGATGTGAGAGAAAGAAGGAATAAAGTGACAATGCGGAATTTCATGTTGCAATTTACTATGCAGCATCATTAACCCGAAACTTTTTCTTTTATTGTGTTCAATAGATTGTTGTCTGTGATTTGATTCATGACCACAACATCTGCCACTCCTTTCTCAGTCAGATAAGTTCCAGTAGTAGGCCCATATGCGATGAAGAGCGCATCAGGTAGTGGCTGTTCCAAAAGAAAACCATCGACATTGGATGGGGATGTGAAGATGTATAAATCTTGTTTTTCGACTTTTGTAGCAATCGGAAAGGTTTGGTAGCAAGGCAACTGCAAAATAGTGTGCCCCGTTATTTGTTTGGCTATGTTTTGTTTGCTGATTTGAGATGCTGGAAAGAGAATTTTCTGCTCTCCTTTAAGCTGCGACATAAACGCTTTTCCGACAACTTCGGGATCTGAACTTTGACCGACGAAATCGGCGCGATGCCCAAAATTTTTTAATGCATTGAGCGTTCCCTCTCCCATAACACCAATGAACTTGGTGGTGATAGGATGTTGTTCCAAAAAGTGTTTAACCCCTTGTGCACTGGAAAAGAAAGTCCAATCAGCCTCAGGGACTTCATGAACAATGATCGATTGTGTTTGAATACAACTTGAATCAGTGACTACATGCCCTTCATTGATCAATGTTTTTGCCCATTGATCATCAGAGGTTAATGATTTGCTGATGAAAATTTTCGCCATTGGTCCAATTTATCAAAACAATATTCAATGCAGACATCGGCCTCTGAATGCGCGTACTTGAATTGTAAAACGGGTTGATTTAATCCGTTGGCAAATGCAACATTGACTTTCCATAGTTCCTCTTCTCGTATGCAATAAACACCCAATGGAAGTTGACATCCGCCTTCCAATTTTTGCAATAGCGTTCTTTCTATGTAAATGGAATCTGATACTTCTTGATTATTCAATTGTTGCAAAATGGACAATACGTCGTTGTCATTTCTTCTGCATTGCCAGCCCAAAACGCCCTGTGCAGGTGCCGGAACAAAACTCGTTGGGTCTAGCAATTGAACATGAAATTCTGATAGATCAATGTTGAGCCGTGTTACACCGGCCGCTGCCAATAGTAAGGCATCACACTGTCTATCTCTTAACTTTTGAATGCGGGTAGGAACGTTTCCTCTGATGTCAACTGTGGTTAAATCATGTCGAACGTTGAGCAGTTGTGTTTTTCTTCTGATGGATGAAGTTCCGACTCGAATCTCATTTTTTAACTGTAATGTATTTTGTTCTTCAATACAATCTCTGTGCGTGATTAAAATGTCTCTCGGGTCTTCTCGGTGACTCACTGCGGCAATGGTCAATTCAATGTGTGGAGCGGTTTCCAAGTCCTTGTGTGAATGCACAGCAATGTCAATCTCATTGTCCATCAGGGCTTGTTCAATTTCTTTGGTAAAGAATCCTTTGCCTTCTATTTTGTCAAAGCTGAGGTGTTGTATTTGATCTCCCTTGGTGGTGATAATCTTTAGTTCATTGGGAATACCAAGGCTGTCTAGAAGCGATTGGGTAAAGTGTGCTTGCCACAGTGCCAATTCACTTCCTCTGGTACCAATGATGATTTTACGAGACATGATTAATTCTTCTGGTGTTGTTCCATCATCACTGCCTTAGCCATTTTCATGGGAACAGAGATGTATTTCTTTTCCATATAGTCAAGGATCTTGTCCAAAACCTCTTTGGCATTTTCATCCAAATCCATTAAATCCTTTTGAAAGACGCTTCCCAATGCTGTTTCCCTGATTTCTTTGATGGTCAAAGGAATGTTTTGCATGGCTAATTCTATTTTGCGTTCTTGAACCAATCCTTTGTATTCTATCATTCCTTGCAGAATGATGGGTTCACATTGCTCCAAAGCCATCTGCCTAAAGGCAATGTTTTCATGGGTGATTTGTTGGATATTGTTCATATCAAAAAATCCTATCCCTGTTTTGCTTTGAATGGAGGGATGAACATTTCCAGGCATAGCCAGGTCAATGACCATCTTGGTTTTCTTGCCCAAACGTTCTACGTTATCGGATGTGAGGATGTATTCGGTAGCACCTGTGCACACTACCCAGGCGGCATGCATCTCCAATTGGTTATCGATTTCTGGTAACGTCAAATACTTTCCGTTGTCAAATAAGTCAACCAATTTTTTGGCGCTTGCTGCTGATCGATTGAATACGCTGATATTGTGGTATCCGTTTTCAAACAAAAATTTGGCAAAATTGGAAATGATTTGTCCCGCTCCGATGAGTGCAATTGGACTATCTTTTGAAAACCCTTTGTCGAGGAAAGCATTCCATGCTATGGATACAATAGACACGGGTTTTCTGCGCAAATCGGTTTCCGTGAAAATTTGTTTAGCTGATTTTACACATTGTTTCATTAAAATGCGCAAGGCCTCGCCGGCCACTCCCTCTTTAACGCTGTATTCATAGGCACTGCGCATTTGTCCCAAAATTTCAGTTTCACCGATAACCGCAGAGTTCAAACTTCCAGCAGTACGCAACAAATGCTCCGCCGCTTCTTCTCCCTCTAAACGGACGCATTGATTGGCGATGTTCTTTAAAAAATCGGATTCAAAATCACTGCTGAATATTTGCAAGATCTGTTGCGTTAGGCCGGGACAAACAAAATGATCCAATGTGAAAATCCATTCAACGCGGTTGCAGGTGGCGACATACATCACTTCATCACAGCCTGTGATTTTTTTCATGTCAGAAAGCGCAGACAATTTTTGATTGTCATTGACATGAAATTTACCTATGGCCTCCAGGGTAAACTGATGGTGGTTAACACTGATGACTTGAACCTTTCTCACAGACGCAAATGTCGGTTTGGAGTGCGTTTCTTTTGTCATTGATTTGTCAAACGTCAGCCTATTCTATTAAAAAATATCTGTATTTTGAGGTGTTGTTGAAGAAGAGAATGGAGTATAAAACAAGAGATGCTTATTTTTGTCCTCCAACCTGCACCATGATGTCAAGAGCAACCATTTATTTTAACTGCTTACTTTTCGTTTTGATGCTGTCCGGTTGTGCTTTGAAAAAAGGATTGCAGGAAGCACAGAAGATGGAGAACAGTGGACTTCATGAAATGGCATACGAGCGCTATGCTTTGCTGTGGAAAGAACACCAAGCTTGGGAAGCTAAAGCGGGAATGAATAAGAGTGCCGAATCCATTTTGACGCATAAGTTTAACCCTTTGCAATCCGCCTGTGACCGCAGTGACTCTTATCAAAATGCATTGTCGCAATATGATGCCTTTGTTTCATTCAGTGCTAAGTATGCTGAGCAGCATCCCGATTTGGTCAAGACGTTTCAAAGCAATGTTTTGCCGTTTAAGAATCAATGCAAGGCCCAATGGATTGAAGTGTATGAAGCTCAAATGCGCCAGTATGGAAAGGCTGAACAATGGGACAAGGCCAATCAAGTTGCTGAAACACTTTTGGTAATGGACTCCAACCACCAAGAGGCCAAACTCATGCAGCGATTGGCCCAAGTTGAAATGGCGGTTGCGTTGGCTGAAAGGGCGTTTAAAGAGGGGTTTTACAAACAGGCGCATCAATATGCCCTCACGGCTTTGAAATGGGATAAGAACGAATCACGTGCGGAAAAAATCAGGAAAGATTGTTTGGAACGTTGCTCATTTTCTATGCGGGTGGTGCTCATGGCTGAACAAAGAATGAAGGATAAGTTGGTTCAGAAGCTCCAAGATTTTGGGGTTCAGTCCAAGGTATTGGGCAGGGATCAATTTTCTGATTTGAAATTTTTAACGGCCTATTTGGAGAGCTATCTAACGCAAGGTGAATTTCCGTTTGTTCAAGTTTTGAATGACAATCATTTTGAGAGCATTTCCAAGGAGCAACTCAATGCTCTCAACTTGCAATATTCTCAAGAAAATGCAGACGTGGTATTGGGAGAATTGAAAACTGCGGCAGCATTATTGGTCATTGAGCCATTGGTATGGGAAATGAAGTCGACGCGTTTGGAGAAGATACCCCACTGGGTAATGGAAAAAATAGGAAGGCAAGAAAGGGTTTTAAAGATTTATTTGGAGCCTGAATCTGTTAATCTGAGCGCGCAACTGAGAATGACATTGATCAATACCACCACCGGAACCGCCATTGCCTCTGAAATTATGGATTTGAGCGGCCAGAAAGCGTTTTATGAATTGGATTATAATGGCTCAGCAGCTCAGCTTTTTCCGACAGAGCAAGGAGAGAGAAACGCGGTGTATTTAAGCCACGATCAAATGATAAAGATGCAGGAGAGAAAGACCACTCGGGATCGATACAGTGAAGTGTTGGATATGGCCATTGAAAAGTGGAGAAGCAGGGTGATCGGATTTTTAGGGGAAATGGAGAAGGGAGATCTTAAACGATGAAGAAATTTTTCATTGTTAAGTTAAATTTAAATTTTTTCTATTTTGTTCGTGTCAATTCAGTAAGTTTGGAATAAATCCACAGGATATTGTCAAACGTACAAGAAATTATTTCCCATTATCAACCCATCTCGTTAAAAGAGATGGATGGTGTTGCTTTGATGAACCGCACAGACACCAAGTATTTGTTGTCGGTAAGCCAATTGGAATCTGTTTTGGAGGAGGTGGCCCAACATTATCGCATTTTGGACATCAATGGCGTAAGAACCAATCATTATCAGTCTCAGTATTATGACACTCCGGATTTTTATTTCTACCGACGTCACCACAGTGGAAAGCAGAACCGTTTGAAGATTAGAAAACGTATGTACGTGGAGAGCAATCTTACTTTTTTGGAAGTCAAGTTCAAAAGCAATAAGGGCCGCACAGAGAAGGATCGCACTAAGGTGGATAGCTTGACTCCTGAACTATCTATTGATAACGAGCATTACATTCACGAGACCAGCCATTTTGAGGAACATTTGGAGCCCAAGTTGATGAATCTTTTCGAGCGCATTACACTAGTGGATCAGGCATTGCCTGAACGCATCACCATCGATCTGAATTTAAGTTTTGTCGTTAATGACAAAACAGTTGACATTCCTGATTTGGTGATTATTGAAGCCAAACAAGAGCGTCAGAATCGTCATTCAGTCTTTTTACAAGCCTTGAAGCGAAGGCTGATTCGACCAGAAAGCATGAGCAAGTACTGCTTGGGCATTGCGTTGTTGACAGATCAGAAATCAAATATGTTTAAAGAAAAAATTAGAACAATTAAATCACTCACTCATGGATCTTTTATTTACCATTAAACAACTCGGTTTTCCTTTTTTAGATGTGTTGCTTCAGGCAATGCCAGCCCCTAATGATATCCCTCTAGAGGAGGCGCAGGAAAAGTTTAAGCCTTTGGGAGCAATGAAATTAGCCAATTGGGAAGACCTATTGGAGATGGTGTTGCGATTAGGTGTTCACATGTTTTTTGTCACCTTGATAGTTCGTTTCATTTATTATCCCATTGCCAAAAGGAAAGATTTTCTATTTACCTATCTCCTTTTTAGCATCTCCATTTTCTTGATGTGCTTTATGCTAGAAAGTGTAAAGTTGGAAATGGGATTTGCGTTGGGATTGTTTGCTGTATTTGGTATTATTCGATACCGCACAGACGCTATCCCGATTAAAGAAATGACTTATTTATTCATCATCATTGGTATGTCTGTGATGAATGCGCTGATCAATAAGAAAATTTCGTTGGTAGAGTTGGTCTTTGCCAACATGGCCATCATCGGATTGACTTATGGATTAGAGAAAGTTTGGTTGTTGCGCCATGAATCTCAAAAGATTATATTGTACGATAATATTCATTTGATTCAAACCGAAAGACATGATGAATTAAGAGCAGATTTAGAACTGAGAACAGGAATCAAAATCAACCGTGTTGAGATCGGTAAGATTGATTTCTTGAGAGATACTGCGCTGCTGAAGATTTATTTTTATGATGATGAGCAGCACTCACAAATGGACGAAACCTTTTCTCAGAATATTAACGTATAAGCAACGCTACTGCTGAAGCCTCAACTCCTTTTTCTTCTCCAACAAAGCCCAGCTTTTCACTGGTTGTGGCTTTGATGGAAACAAGGTCAGTTGTTATATGACACAACTCAGCGATGACCGCTTTCATTTCTTCTACGCGCTTTAAGATCTTAGGTCTTTCTAGATTAATAGTTGCGTCCAAATTGTTCACGCGCCAACCATCTTCTTCAATTTTAAGCATGGTTGAAGCCAACAATTTTTTAGAATCAATGCCTTTGTATTGGGCATCGGTATCTGGGAATTGGTATCCAATGTCCCGCTTACCAGCTGCCCCTAAAATGGCATCGCAAATGGCGTGTAGCAAAACATCCGCATCGCTGTGTCCCAAGGCGCCTTTTTCATGCTCGAATTGAATACCGCCCAACCACAATTCACGACCCTCCACCATTTGATGAATGTCGTAACCATAACCCACTCTAATGTCCATTATTCATCGATGTTTTCAGAGCTGTTATCCTTGTCTCCAATAGCAAAACGCAAAGAGAATCTCAACGTATTGGCCAATGGATTTTGCTGTGTTGTACTGATCAGATAAGACATATCAATGGTCAATACCTGGTACTTCAAACCAGCACCAATAGTGATGAACTGGCGATTTCCCTTGGTTAAATCTTCAAAGAAGTAACCTGCACGTACAGCAAATTGTTCTGCATAGTTGTATTCAAAACCACCGCCCCAATTCACCTCTCTCAACTCCTCTCTTCCGACACTTCCTTTGATAACTTGACTGTTGTCGTCCAATTGGCCAGGTGCATCATAAAATGATTGCATGATTCCTTGTGCCACACCCACGTTTCTGTCCATACCTGAAATGATGTTACCATCTAAATCATAAATGGGTGGTGTAGGAACCAAGAGCTTGTTGAAGTCGATTGTGAAAGTTATCTTATTAAACTCATCCATGTAGCTGGTAATGGCGGTTCCCAATCGCAAGTTGGTAGGAATAAAATCGCGATTAGCGGTATTGGTATAGCGCATCTTAGCACCAATGTTGGAAATGTTAATGCCAGCGTTAATCCCCATTTTTCGTCCAAACACACGGGCGTCTTGTTTGGAGTACAAGGCTGACAAATCCACAGCTCCCGTTCTGCCAGGTTTGCTTTCTGCTCCCTGAACATTAATCCCTCCTGTAAGATTGGAATTGACAAATCTTCCTGCAAATCCAACACTGAAATTCTTGCTCAACTTTTGACTCAATCCCAAATCAAAAGCAAATTCACTCGGTGTAAATTCTCTTATGGTTTGCGCATCTTCTCCAGTGAAAGTGATGCTTCCCAATGAGAAATAGCGAAGTGAGCCTCCGATGGCCCGGTTCTTATCTAATTTTTTATAACCACTGATGTAAGATAAACTCATGTCATTCACCAAAGCGCGCAACCAAGGAGAATAAGAAACTGAAAACTCCATGGGCTTATCACTAAATGCCAATTTAGCCATGTTCCAATGCACGCTGTTGGCATCTGGAGATAACGCAACACCAGCATCACCCAATGCCCCTGATCTGGAATCGGGAGCTATCAAAAGAAATGGAACGGCCGTGGTGATGGTGTTCAATTGAATTTGCTGCGCCTTGTCAGATTGATTGATCAACTGACCATTCGCATTTTGACCACTCCAAGCAGCCAATAAAACACTTCCTAAAATTAATTTCTTTTTCAACATTTCGTTTCAAATATAAGACTCATCGCAGAATCACCAATTTTTCAAATTTTTCTGCCCTTTGCCCCTCTGGATTTTCAACACTGACGCGATAAACATAAACGCCTTTTCCAATAGGGTCTTCAAAGTCATCACGACCATTCCATTCAATGCCTTCAGTTCTAAAACCTGTGCATGTTTGTACATCCTGGATGGTCTTGACCAACTTCCCACTCACAGTGAATACTTGAATGGTAATTTTTAAATCCTGACAGGCCTGATTGTGCTCAAAGAAAAAGGAGGTTTTGGTGGTAAAGGGGTTGGGGTAGTTCAATAGCTTTTCAATTATCAATTGCTCATTGTCAGCGACAATAAAGTCGATGGTTTTTTCTGAAGAGTTATTGTGGGTATCCCAGGCTTTGATTTTTAGTTGATGATTGCCGGCTGTTAAGCTGTTGAAAGGATAACGAACGTTTCCTTTCTTGTAAGTATTCAAGTTCGATTCAAAAAACTCATTCAGAATAATCGGTTGATTGGTCTGATCATCCAGCACGCCAACAATATCATGCCCAATTCCATTCCCTGCGGTATTGATTCCATTTTCGTCTTGTAAGATGGCGAGCAGAATTGGGTCAGCATGGGTAGTGCCTCCGTCAACAAAAGTACTATCGTTCATGTAGATTTTGATTTCTGGACCGGTGGTATTTAATACAACATTATTGGCTGATCCCCCAATTAAGAAATTCATATCATACCCATGCCCGTCCTCAAGTCCGGAACTGGCGTAGTAGGCAATTCGTCCAAAATCCACTGAGTAATTGATGTCATAGGGCATCGGGAATTGGAATTCAAATGTGCCATTGGTAACGGATGCTTTTCCTTTGAACAAAATCTTATTGTATGTTTTGTATTGTTGTACAACTCCGTCATCATTGTTTTGTGTATTGATCAATGCCGCCTTGTCATACACAACAGGATAAATAACGCCATTGAAAGCGCTATAAATCTCACCATTGCTATTCAGTATTTTTCCTTCAATAGTAACTTCTTCAAGTGCTTTTAATGTATCAGTGAAATTGTTAACAGCTATTCCATTAATAGCTGTGGTTTTGATTTCATATTTGGGGTAATTTAATTTCAATGCTGGGTCACCGAGGAGACTAAAATTGGGCTTGCTATCATTGCCTGTACTGACCCCGTTTTTGGTTAACATATTAAGTTTTCCCAAAGTGAGTTCTGGGTCATTGGCATCATTCAAAGCATGTTCAAAAAACGCCAAATCCATTTCAAAGTTTTCACCTGAGAAGACTACACGGGTTGTAGTCAACATGGCTATGGCCCCGCCATTGGGGTTGAGCACCAAAAGCTCTCCGGCTGATTTATAAGTGGGGTCGTCAAAACGGGCAAGTTCACATGTTGCAGTGAGGAAAACGGGTAGGCGATAGAGGTTGTCAAATCCTTGAATGGTAGGGATGTCTAGTATGCGTTCATGCGCCCATCCTCTTTCTCCGCCGTGTCCGATGTAGGTGACAATCAATGATCCTGAATTGATTCGGTTTTTGATGGCATTTTGCGCATCTGGATAACGTTCTCCACCTGGTGTGGATTGCTGGACATAGGCATCAAGGTATATTTTATTAATATCGTATTCTGGATGTTCGCGCTGTATGATGCGGGTCAACGAATCCGTGCTATTCAAATGGACCTGCTCATAACCGCCACCATTGCCGTCTTGATCATCAGATACAAAGGTCAGTACATTTCTCCAAGGCCCCACAGAGCTGGGTACATCATTGGTAGAGCAGTTGTCTTGAACAACAATTTCATTGGATTTGGCTAAGTAGGCTCTAATTTTATCAACGGCCTGCATTCCTTCTTCTGCATTCTCTGCAGGTATTCTTCCTACGCCGCAATCCAGATAACCCAGTGAACTGGCATTGTCATCTGGGCTTAGCATCACAAAATAATCATCACTGACATAAGAAGACAATGGTGAAAGTGAATAATCCGATTCATACACAATAACGTTGTATCCTTTCTGGATTTGGTGCCCTCGATTGGTGTCGTATGCGCCATCGCCGAAAAGCAATAAATTTTTGGGTTCCAATGTGGAATTGCCATTTGCTCTATCATACAACATTTTCATCATCTGGCGGATGGCCGTCACGTCAGGGTTTCCAGATGAGAATTCATGGTACACTTGCTGAGGTTTTACCAGCTTGACTACCATTCCTTCCGCTTCATGAATATCCGCCAAGGCTTGCGCACTGCTGTAATGTCTAGGCGCAGTCACTATCACCAAGTCCACATCTGACCACCCATGAATATCTTGATTGTCCACTTTCCCGCGAGCTACTGGTGCTAGAAAACTGTTGTTGTTCACCACTAAACATTCTTGCAGAATTGAATGATCCAAACGCCATTCGCACAATCCATTGTTGTTGTTGAATACAACCAAATTGGGTTGAGTGGGTTGAGAGATGTTCCATACACTGTGAACACTAGAGGCATTGTTTAGAACGTACCGCGCCACCTGATTGGGGCCAATTGCCGTGGTATCTCGCAACTTCATTTGACCCCCTGTCATGATCATTTGTCTGGTAGCATTAATGGCAATAAAATCCATCCAAGCCTCATCATCAGCGCTGGATGGGGTGAAGGTGAAGCTTGCAGTCAAATTGGCTGAGCTGGATGAAAAAGGAATGATCCCACCAGTGGCATTGGCAAAGTTAGAAGTGCTTGAAGTACCAATCGATGAAATAGAATGATTGCTGGTGTTGCCAGCAATGGTGCATTTGATAAGGCCAGCCCCTCCAAAGCATTTTCCAACAGCTCCAAACTCTAAAATGGATGAACCAACCATGTTAGGGAAATTGAAGTTGTATGTCAATGAGCCATTGGAAAAGTTTTCTCCATAAAATTCTCTTCCTGCCTTCCCAATGTTGATTATTTCATTTTCAACAAATTGAAAATCTTGAAATTGTGTGACGTCATGAGTGGTTACCTGTTGGTTGTCATTGGATACAATTCGAAGTGGGTTGCTATCGTCAATTCTGATGTAGTAGTATGCACTATCGGCGTAATGGTGCTTTGAGGGAAACCATCTTTTTTTGTTCAATGCAGCGGAGTGATTGAGAGACCAACCGTCAGCTCCTTCGCCATAAAACAGAAAATAGTCGTTGTTATTAAATACGCCATCAGATTCTCCCACAAAAGCAATGGGAAGTCGGGTCAAATCATCGGCCCTGAAGTCACTATTATTGGGCGATAGCATCCGTCCGCCATTTCCATAAAGATTGATGTTTTGGGGGTTGATTTGATTCAAGTTGATTCCCAAATTCTCCAATGTGTTTTTATCCACTTTGTATACCCCATCTTTTGCGATGGCCAATTGGTACCATTGCCCTTGAGCCAAAACAGAGTGATCCGCATAGCTGTTTCCACCCCGCAAATCGGCATTGGATCCAGACAAGATGGGTTGGACTTGGATTTTTTCGATTCCAACCCACTGGCCGTTTTCCTTTTTTCTTGGATGAATGAGTAGTTTACTTACGGTTTTTCCCTTTGGGTTTTTAAAGCTTTGAATGAAATAAATCCATTCCTTGGAAGTTGATATAGCGATGGATTGCGATTTTTGTTTTTTAACTGCAGACCATTGGACAATGACAATATCTTGAATTTTTTGCTGATCAGCAAATTGGGGCAAATCAAAAGAAGAAAAAGGAATCCATTGGTCTTCCCAACGTTGCCAGGATGTGTTTTTTGGCCAATCCTGCATTTGATCCCATTCAAAACTCAAATCTAAAGCTGCCGATTTTACAGATTGAGCTTGGGCATAAACCAACAAATATTGGCTGGTGAATAGAAGGGTTAATAACAGTGTTTTCAGTCGTTGATACATTTTGCAAAGGAAATACGCGAAGGCTAAACAAAAAAGTGGTTGAAATATTGCCTCTATTGTTGATAATTTAAAGAAATGTTGTATTATTGTGAATTCGATAGAAACAGACTAAGTTCGTTTTCGCAATGAAGAAAGAGAGAATATATGTTATTTGTGGGGTGATTTTGGCCACGCTCTTTTCTGTGTCGCTCAAGGCGCAGGATCCTGAGTTTACGCAGTTTTATGCGAGTCCAATGTATCTCAATCCTGCATTTGCGGGGTCAGCAAAATGCCCTCGTTTGGTGATGAATTATCGCAATCAATGGCCTAGTTTGTCTGGAGCATTTGTTACAAGTGCGGTTTCCTATGATCAGCATGTTGATGCGGCAAGGGGTGGAATCGGAGTTATGTTTATGAACGATCGCGCAGCCCAAAGTACCTTGACTTCCAATACCATCAGCGGTGTTTATTCTTATCAGCAGCCTATTGGAAGAAAGTTTGCGATGAAGGCGGCCCTTCAAGTTACCTATTTTCAAAAATCTTTGGATTGGAGTAAATTGACTTTTGGTGATATGATTGACCCCAGGAAGGGTTTTATTTACGAAACAGCTGACGTTCCGAGAGGAGGAAAGGTGTCAGGAATGGATTTTTCTGCAGGCGTTGTTGGTTTTACAGATAAACTTTATTTTGGCGGAGCTGTTCACCATTTGACTGAGCCCAATGAGTCTCTGATTGTTGGTACAAGCCGTCTTCCAATGAAGTTCACTGGTCATATTGGTGCTTTGTTGCCTTTCAAAAGATCCTTCAAAGGAGAGACTTCATACATCTCCCCTAATATTTTGTATCGCAGACAAGGCGAGTTTCAACAATTAAATTTCGGAACTTACGTTAACAAAGGACCCATCGTCGCAGGTGTTTGGTTCAGAGGTTTTATGTTTGGAAACAGTTACCGAGATTCATTCATTACCACCTTGGGATTAAAAACAGATTACATCAATTTTGGTTATAGCTATGACATTACCATTTCTGAATTAACGCCATCAACAGGGGGATCCCACGAGATATCTGTGGTGATTAACTTCCCTTGTGTAAGAAGGAAAGTGAAGTTCAGATCAGTGGCTTGTCCATCGTTCTAATCAAAAGTTTAGGAAGCAATAAAAAGAAATAGGAAATCATGAAAAATCGTTCAATTTATTTCGCGTTATTGTTCTTACTTGTTTGCTCACAAGTAATGACTTCGTGTAAAAAGAATACTTCCGGTGCCACGGCATGGGAGTATAACACTCCTGAGAATGGAGGTTTCTTTAAAATGAAGTACAGAGAACAAGAGACTGGACCCGGTCTTGTATTGGTAGAAGGTGGAACCTTCACCATGGGTAGTGTAGAAGAAGATTTGAAGTTTGCGTGGGACAATGTTGCCCGTCGCGTAACAGTATCTTCTTTTTACATGGATGAAACCGAGGTAACCAACCAATATTGGCTGGATTATTTGACTTGGTTGAAATTGGTATATGGAGATGAGTATCCTGAGTTGATCAACCGCGCTTTGCCCGACACTTTGGTATGGCGTGAGAAAATGGAGTTCAATGAACCTTTTGTTGATTACTATTTGCGTCATCCATCCTATCAGGAATATCCTGTTGTTGGAGTCAACTGGTTGCAAGCCAATGATTATTGTCAGTGGAGAACAGACCGCGTGAATGAGTTCATCTTGGTTCGTGAAAAGATTTTGAAGTGGAATACTTCAGCGCAAACTGCAGATGAGCATTTTACAACCCAAACATATTATGCAGGTCAATACCAAGGTGAGCAAAAGTCACCCGGTTTGAAGGATGTTAATGCCAAGAATGAGGATGGTAAGGGATTCCGCCGTGTGCGCATGGAGGATGGCATGATGTTACCCAACTACCGCCTTCCAACAGAGGCTGAGTGGGAGTATGCTGCATTGGGCCTGATTGGTAACTCTTTCCAAGAGTTGGTTACGGATCGCCGTTCATACCCTTGGGATGGTCACTTTGTGCGAAATGATGGAACAGATGGTTCCTATTTCGGATCTATTCGTGCCAATTTCACGCGTGGAAATGGTGACTTAATGGGGGTAGCGGGAGCATTGAATGACAACGCAGAAATTACAGCCCCTGTTTATGCTTATCCACCCAATGATTACGGTTTGTACAACATGGCCGGTAATGTTTCTGAGTGGGTTTTGGATGTATATCGTCCTTTGTCACCAGAAGATAAATCTGATTTTAGACCTTTCCGCGGTAACGTTTACCAAACCAAAGTGTTGAACAATGACGGGACCATCGCAGATAAGTATGACAAAAACTACTATGATGTTGCCGGAGTTGATTCGTTCTTGACAAAATACGAGCGTCAAGCAATAATTGAGGAACACTTGACACCTCAAGATCAGCAATTGTTGACGAGTTTGATAACCAAGGTAGATGACGCCAAGGTCAAAACCAAAGAACGCAAGTATGATGAAGCCCAAGAAAAAATGGGTGAAGTTATGGAAGAGGTTACCAGCTCTGAAGCTGTTATTGCCCCTGATTTGCGTGACGCTATCGCCGATTATATCACCAACACCTCTGGTCATCAGAAAATGAGAAATGTGAATGTTGAGGAGAACATTGATAGAAGAAATTACCAAAGAGCTGATAACATTGATTACTTAGACGGTGATTATCAAAGTACCATCTATGCCAAAGATGGTTTGGTAGAAATGGAAAAGGATGAAAATAGAATGTACGATTGGGGAAGAACCACTTTGGTGAACAACCGTTCACGTGTTATCAAGGGAGGCAACTGGAGAGATCGTGCCTATTACACCATTCCCGGTACTAGAAGATATTTGGATGAAAGAAGATCTTTGTCAACACTTGGTTTCCGATGTGCCATGACCCGCGTGGGAAGCCCTACGGGAATTGGATCAAGAGGTGAAGACGATGAATAGACTGAGAAAACTTTGAAAATAAAATCCCCTGCAAGTCAGGGGATTTTTATTTTTGTTCCATTATGATGAAAGAATTGTTTGCTTATTTTCTAGAACATCCTTTGGTCACAACAGATTCAAGGAACATCACGCCGGGTTGTATCTTCTTTGCTCTGAAAGGTGAGAACTTCAACGGAAACGATTTTTT